>CAZGSN010000261.1:0-18090 GCA_964528465.1 uncultured Binatia bacterium (SeqCode) | reverse complement strand
CCTACCGCATCCTCACCGACCACCTCGGCAGCCCCAGGCTAGTGGTCAACACCACCACCGGCGCCGTTGTGCAGCAAATCGACTACGACGAATTCGGCAACGTCCTGACGGACAGCAATCCAGGCTGGCAACCGTTTGGATTCGCAGGAGGGATCTACGACCAACACACCGAGCTGACGAGGTTCGGATCCAGGGACTACGATGCGGAGGCTGGGAGGTGGGCAGCGAAGGATCCGATTGGGTTTGCTGGGCAAGAACTCAACCTCTACGGATATGTGAGAGGCAACCCAACCGGGGCTATCGATCCTACTGGCCAAGGGGCCCTCACCGAAACTTTAGTTTTCGCTGTTGCAGGATATCTTGGGCAGTCGGCTATTGGGGCTACCGGCTTTGGATGCGGCAGTACTCTAGTGGGCGGAATCCTGAACGTTAGCGCCGCAGCAACCTTTGGACTGTACGCTTCACCGGTAGGGTTAGGTGCAGCGGTCGCCGGCATATACGGCCTAAATGTCGGCATCATCAGTGCTGCCGCACAGTTCGTTGGCAACGCTGTATCCGGAGGATGTTGACCCGCTGCTTTCTGGTTGGAGTAAAGGCATGAACGAGCCGAGAGATTGGCGACGGTGGGATGGCGCCCTCGCAGGTGCGAGCATCGTCGTGATGGGTAAGATCGCGGTGTGGTTCGCCGACCGAATCACACCGGCCATGGCAACGTACCTAGGCAGTGGAGATACCAGCCAGGAATTGACCCTTCGCATTACTTGGTGGGCCGTCAACCTGACTACTTTCATACTCGCGTATCTCCTGTCTGCCGGACTGTATCTGCGGATCACAGGGCGACTATGAAGAGGAAGTCGGACTAGTCGCATTTTGAAGGAGCCCGGAGCAATCCGGTCGCGATCCCACCGCTGCTCACGTGATCCGCATTCGCGCTACGCGCCGGAAGTGGTTTCACCACAGGAAGTAGCTGAGGTATCGAAGAAATCGACGCGGATGTGGCGCTCAAATCGGCTTAGCGCCTCGTTTTCGGTGGCAAGAAGGGGGGCTAAACTATGAAGCCACAACTTCTTGAACGCCGTTCAAGATTTCCAGGCCGTAGACCGGAGGCTGTAGACCGTAGGACGGAAGTGATGGAACCGCCGATTTCCGACCTACGGCCTCCAGTCTACAGTCTACAGCCTACTGCCTGCACGGCCCGCTCCGGCCCTTCAGACTTTGGTTGCGGCCACGAGGCCGCGCTGTGAGGCTCGCAAGGAGACGGTCTACCCGCCGAAGGCTCACGCCGCCAGAGGCTTTCGGCGTGCAGATCGGACCGCACTCGCAAGGGCACGAGGCAATACGGCGAGAACAAGACGCTCGGAGGAAGACGTTCATCGTGGCGGAACGATTGTTTCGCCGGCAGGAGCGGGGAGGCGACGCTGTTGGTCGCGGGCGGGCGGGCATCCACGGTGGCGCGGCGTCAGCGGAACGCTAACACCAGCCGAACCCGATCTTGTAAGGAGCGACCATGACCAGCGATCTGATTCTCAAGGGCGGCGTCGTCATCGACGGTAGCGGCAGCGCGGCCTACCGTGCCGATGTGGCCGTCTCCAAGGGAGCCATCACGGCGATCGGCGATCTCGCCGGCAGCACGGCGGCGACGACGATCGACTGTACTGGCAAGACCATTACGCCCGGGTTCATCGATATCCATTCGCATTCGGATTGGTTGCTTCCGGGAAGCGATCACGGCGCCCTGATCGAGCCGTTCATTCGTCAGGGCATGACATCTCTGGTCGGCGGCAACTGCGGCTTCAGCCCGGCCCCGATCACCGCCATCAATCGCGACGCCGCCCACGAGGCGAGTCGTCTGATTATCGACGATGCCATCGACCTGCGCTGGTCGACCATGCGCGAGTTCCTCGACCGCTTGGAGAGTAGCGGCGTGGCGCTGAATGTGGCGCAGCTCGTCGGCCACGGCTCGCTGTGCGCCGCCGTCACCGGCGCCTTGAATATGGCCGCCCCCAGTCCCGACGAGCTCAAGGTGATGGAGAAGCTGACGCGAGAGGCCCTCGATGCCGGCTGTGTCGGTGTCAGCACCGGCCTGGGTTACCCCCCTGGGATCTTTGCGCAGGAAGACGAGCTCGTCGAGGTCGCTCGCTGGGCGGCCCGCGACGGCAAGCTGTTCACGTCGCACCTCAAGGCCTACAGTTGGATCAGCGGCGTCTACACCAGCGATCCGACGACGCAGCCCCACAATCTGGCGGCGATCCAAGAGATCCTCCGGGTGGCCCAGGCTGCCGAAGCCCGCCTGCAGATCAGCCATCTGATCTTCGTCGGCCGCCATACCTGGCCAAGCTGCGGCGCGGCGATCCGCCTCATCGAGGAGGCACGTGACGCCGGCCTCGACGTCGCCTTCGATGCATTCCCGTATACCGCCGGCAACACCACGGCGAGCGTCCTGTTCCCGCCGTTTATCCTGCCCCGCCTCGAAGAAGTGCTGGAGAATGACGAGGAGCGCGCCAACCTGGCGAGCTTCGCCGATGCCACCTTCGCGGCCATCGGCCTCGGGCTCGCCGACATCCAGATCATGAATGCCAATGCGCCCCATCTGAACCAGTACAACGGCTTGTTCGTCGACGAGGCCGCCGAGCGCCACGGCATGACGCCCTTCGACTTCTACTGCCGCATGGTGATCGACAGTCAACGTATGGCGCGAGTCTTGATCCACACCTACAGCGGCGATCGCGGCGACGAGAGCGCCCTGCGCGCCGTCCTCCAGCACCCTCTTTGCACGATCGAAACCGACACCTTCGTCACGCACGAAGGACACCAGAATCCCGCAAGCTACGGCACCTTCCCGCGCATCCTCCGTACCTACGTGAAAGAAGGGCTGTTCTCGCTGGAAACGGCGGTGCACAAGATGACCGGAGCCGCCGCGGCACGCTTGCATTGGAAGGACCGTGGTTGGGTTCGACAGGGCTGCGCCGCCGATCTAGTCGTCCTCGACGGAGCGTCTCTGCAGGATACCGCGACCTTCGCCGAGCCGGCACGCTTTCCCGACGGCATCGATCACGTCTTCATCAACGGCAGACACGTCGTCGACGGCCATCGCTACGATGCTTCTGCCAAGGCTGGGCGCGTGCTGCGCGCGTAGCCCGCGTCGAGCCGCTGAGCCCGAAAACAACAATTGAACCGCGGATGGACGCCGATGAACACGGATGCAGACAGCAGCTACAAGGGCAAAAGGAGAAACGCTTGGGCTACGCCCGCCCACAGCCCTGTGCTTCTTGGTCCTGGTCCGTTTCGCAAGCAGTCCGCGTCTATCCGCGTCCATCCGTGGTTCCAACTGATTTTTCCGGGCTGATTTTTCCGGCTGTGGCGTGCGCATGAGATCGCCGGCGGACCCGACAAGGCGGCGGCACTGGCTACCCCCCGGCGCCTCATAGCGGTGCTCGGGGTGCTCTTCCTCATCGCGGCAATACGAAGACCAGATCTCTTCCGTCACGCGGCACCGGCAGGTGTCATTGTTGGAGCGCACCCTCGAACCCCAGCATCCCAACACTTTCGAGCCCGCGCACGCGGAAGACCGCTCTGTCCAGGATGCTGCCATTGCCGTCGCGTAGCATCACCTCGTGACGCCCGATGCTGGGCTTCCACAGCTTCGGCTGCTCTGCTGATCCAAGGTCAATCCCATCGAGCACCCAGCGCATTCCGTCGCCCGCACCGCGCGCTTGTAGGACAACACGTTGGAGCGACTCGGGGATGTCGGGGTCGAGCGCAAGCGTGGCTCCGTCTACCGGCTTGGTGATCTGCACAGCCCGGGCGGCGGCGGCGAGTACACGCGGCTGCGTGCCGGGAAGGAACCATTCGTACCTGCCGTTGCTGACTAGCCACTCGACATCACGCGGCGTTCCCGGGGGAGAGGATGTTTCTCCGGCGTGCAGCCAATCCATCACTTCACGCCACACCGGCGCCGCGCCGGCGACACCACTTACGTCGTGCATGGGCTCGCCATTAAGATTGCCTATCCACACGCCGACGCTGTACCGCGACGAGAAACCCACACACCAGTTATCGCGCATCTCCTTGCTGGTGCCGGTCTTCACCGCCGACCAGTAGGGCGTGGCCAGCACACTCTCGGTGCCGAAGGTCGTGGCGCGGCTGTCACGATCGCTCAGGATATCGGCAACCACAAACGCCGCCGACTCGCCAAGCACAGCCTGCGGCTCTGCGTGCAGCCGGTCGGCATGCGCCGGCGGCCATTGCAGGTGCAGCGGGCTCCAGCGACCCCCATTCGCCAAACTGCGGTAGGCATTGACCAACTCCCACAGCGTCACTTCGGCCGAGCCCAAAGCCAGTGATGGACCGTAAAAATCGCCCGCTTCGGCAAGCCCCTCGAAACCAAGCTGTCGCAGCCGGCGAACGAAGGCTTCTTCGCCAACGATCTCCAGCGTGCGCACGGCGGGAATGTTGAGGGAACCGGCCAACGCCGTGCGCACGCTCACCAAACCGCGATAGCGCCCGTCGTAGCTCTGTGGTCGATAGGTGTTACCCGCTAGCGTCAGCTCCAGCGGCTCATCGTCGATAAGCGAGGCGGCCGTCAGCAAACGTTGCTCGAGGGCAAGCTGGTAAAGGAATGGCTTCAGCGTGGATCCGGCCTGACGCCGAGCACGTACGCCATCGACGTGCACGGCACTCGCAAGCTCCGCTCCCACCCCTCCGACATAAGCCAGCACCTCGCCGCTGCTGTTGTCGACGACCAGCACGGCGCCGTCACGAACATTGCGCTCGCGTAACGCCAACACGTTGCTACGCAGGCTTGCCAGCGCCACCTGCTGCAAACGCGCATCCACAGTTGCGTATTGCTCTCCGACGCCATCGCGCAACAAGCGGTGCGCTAGATGCGGCGCCAACGTGGCTTCCGTTACTGCACGTTGCGCCTGCGTCGCGCTTCGGGCCGTGGCCTCGATCGAAGCCACAGCAACATCCCCACAAAGGTTGCTCGCTCGCCGTTGCAACTGCTGGAGCGGCGAGTTGGGCCCCTTCAACAAGCTCGCCAGCACACATCCCTCGGCTTCGCTCAGACCATGCGGCAACTTGCCGAACAGCAACGCAGAGGCAGCGCCAACACCCTGAATCTCACCGCGAAAGGCAGTGAGATTCAGATAGGCTTCGAGAATTTGCTCCTTCGACCAGGAAGCCTGCAGCGCCCGCGCCGCCCACACTTGGCGCCATTTCTGAAGCAAGCTGCGACGGGCTCCGCGACTGCGCAACGATGGATCGAGCAATCCGGCAACCTGCATGGGGATCGTGCTGCCCCCGCGTTGGCTTCTCCCGAAGACCCAATCCCACGCCGCCGCCAGCAGTGCACTCACATCGACGCCCCCGTGGCGGTAGAAGTCCCGATCTTCGGCGCGCAACACAGTATCGACGAGCACTGGTGCGACCTTCTCCAGCTCTACCCAAGCAAAGCGCCGCACATCTTTGCCCACACGTAGCGAGTGCAGCAGGTCTCCCTGCCGGTCGACCAAGCGCAGATCGGAAGGTCGATAGGAGGCCCGCACGTCCGCAAACGCCGGCAACCCACGATTCTGTGCGGGCTCCTCTGCCCCTGCGATGGCCGCTGTCAGCAACAACAAGCCAGACAACGCGGCGATCGTGTGCCTACTCGATCTCGACATCGGCATTGGGAAGCTCCCCGAACACTTCTGCCGCATACATTGCTTCGACGCGGGTGGGTGGCAGGTGAAACGTGCCGGAGTGATTGAGGCGCAGGGTGTATTCGACCGTGGAGCGACCTTTGGGAAGGACTTCGTAGTAGGCCCGGTAAGCATCGCGCGGCTTCTCCACGAACGCCGGCAAGCTCTCGCCCTCTTCCTGTTCTCCCTGCTGCGCCATGGCAGAATCGCGCGCCAATCCGGTACCAACGTGACTGGCGCCGGCAGCGATGGGATCGCTGAGCACCACCCAGGCCATGTCATTCTGCGCTTCAATCTCGATCCGTACGCGAACCAAGTCGCCGCGACTAAGCTTGCCCTCCACCTTGGGGGCTATCGATGTGATGGCCTTGTGCACCTGGTAACCGCTCCACAGCGGGGCGGTGAGCGCGACGGCCGCTTCCGACGACACGCGAATCCAGGGCTGGCCGCTACCCTGCTGCTGCAAGACAAGCGGTGCCTCCCCTTGCGGCCACGGCAGTTGGAAGTGCAGTGATTGGCCATCCCCCGACCAGATCTTGCTCTCTTCCATCTGTCCGAGCTGCACGCGAAACTCACCTGCCACCTTGGTCGATTCGAAGGTGCGAACGAATTCATCAATGGCCAAACGCGCCCAGGCATTGGCGACCGTCGACTGCCAGCGGCCCTTCTGTTGCTGTGAAAGCAAGCCGCCGAGCAAGCGCGGCACATCGTCGCGCCACATCCCAAAACGCTCGACGAACAACAACAAGCGCGCCGCGTTGCCGTCACTATCGACCATCAGCCAAGGCAGGCCACCGGCATGCTCCGCGGAGAAGCCCATGACTGTTCCATGCAGGGTGAGCCGCGAGCGCACGAGCTGCTCCGCCTCGCGGAGTCGCTGATCACGCTGCGCCGCCGTGGGCCAGCGCTTCAGAAGCTCCCACCAGTCGAGCAGAGCCGACGTCGGCCAGAGATTGGGTGCCACGCTCAAAGCCGACAACAACTCGGGCTCAGCCTTGCCGGCACGCGCCAGCGCCACCAGTGCTGCCAGCTTACGTAAGATCAGATCGGCAGCCGGCAACGCGCCGCTGCGCTGCAAGCTCCCGTCGACGAAGCGCCGCAAGCCCTGCTCCATCTTTGTCTGCACATCGGCGGGCAAACTCCATTCGGCAGCGGATGCCAGCGACAGCACATAGGCCGTGAGCACATCACTGCCGGTGTTCATGCGCGAGAAGTACCTGAGCAAACCGTCGTCATCGACATACGATGGCAGGGCTGCCATCACCTCGTTCCACAGCCTGGTATCGCGCAGCGCGACAGCGCGGGACACCTTCTGTTCCAGACACGTGTACGGGTACTCGCGCATCCAGCTTTCCATCCCGCCCAGCCCCTGCGCCAAACTGGCCGTCGCCTCGATCCGCAAGCCACCTTTCCCAGCCCGCGCCTGTTGTGGCGCTTGTACGAGCAGCGGCTTCGCTACCGCCGACTCTTCCCATCGATACAAGCTGGCCTGCATCGTCCGTAGCGGCACCGCCGGCAGCACACGTTGGGTGATGCGCAATTGATCGCGCGCACCGCTGCTGCTGCTGGCGTCGAATTCGTAGGTCACCTCGGCAATGCCGTCGGGGATGGTGATGTCCCAGCCAACTGTCTTGGCCTCGCCTGGCGCGAGGTCGAGCGCCTGCTCTCCGAGCTGCTCTCCGAGCTGCACTCCTAGGGCTTGGGCTCGAAGCTGAACGCGCGTCTGCATGCTGCTTTGCGTGGCATTGCGCACAGTGGTCTCGGCCCGCAGGCGATCGCCTTCCCGAACGATGGCCGGCAAACCGCTCGTGATGCTGAGGTCCTGGGTCGAGCGAATCGTCGCCTTGCCAGTGCCGAAGCGATCGCTTCCTGCGGTCGCCACCGCGACGATGCGAAATGCGGTGAGGGAATCATTGAGGGGAATGTCGACGGTGGCGCGGCCCGTGGCATCGAGAGCAACGCGCGCATTCCACAACAGCAGAGTTTCGAACAGCTCACGCGTCCCTTGCCGACCTCCTCCACCACCGTGGGGCAACGCCTTCAAACCGTAGTGGCGTTTGCCGACCACCTGCATCTGCGCCGTCGCCGTTGTGATCGCATAGCCACGCCGGCCCATCATCGCGTCAAGCAGATTCCAGCTTGGATTGGGAGCAAGCTCCAGCAAACCTTCGTCGACCGCCGCGATCGCCACCTCCGCATCCGGCGGCAAGCTACCGTCTTGCGCTTGCACCTGGATTTGCACTCGCGCTTGCTCGCGGACCTTGTAGGTATCGCGCTCCGGACGCACTTCGACCTTGAGTTCGTGCGCACGCCAACCAACACGAACTTCGGCAATGCCAAGTTTGAAGGCCGGTCGGCCGAGATCCACCATCGCCGTTGGTGCCGTATCACCGCTGCGCCCGCGTACCACCAGCACCGAAACGAACGCGTTGGGTGCGTACTGCGGCAGGATGGGAACTTCGACAACCGGATTGTCGCCAGAGAGGTGTGCAACAAAGGCTTCGGCGATACCCTCGCGCTCGACAGTGACAAGGGCCGAGGCAGAGCGAAACGGCATGCGCACCTGGAAGCGCGCGGTATCGCCCGGCTCGTAGGCGGGTCGTTCCGGAATTACGTCGATGCGATCACTGTCTTCGACAGGAAACCATTGCCCGTCGCCCGACTCGACAAACACACTGGTATTGGCGGTGCTGGTGTGTCCGTCGCTGTCGGTCACTGTAGCTTGCACGATGATCTGACCTGTCCCGGGAGGAGCTTTGCTGCACTCGAAGCCACCATCGGCGGCCGTCGTCCCTCGGCACAGTTCGCCGAGGTCGGTCACCGATTCGGAATGATCGTATCCATAGAAGCCGCCAACCAAGCGCTTACGGTGCGAGTAGTACTTGCGTTGCAGAGCCGTCACCACCACGGGCGCACCTGCTACCGGCCGCATGGCGCTATCGAGCACGGCAATCCTGGAACGGATGTTCTGGGTCGAAGCCCAATAGTCCGCCTTGATTCCAGCCACCCAAGACGCCGGCCACAGCGGCACCGAGCCGGCAACCGTCTGCGCTTCTCCATTCGGATCTCGATATTCCATTTCCACCTGCAGCTTGCGCACGACCTCGGCGCTCGGAATGTCGCGAACCGCAGAACGAACGCTCCCGGCATCGTCGAGCTGCAGCTCCTCGCGCTGGTGAATGGGAGGCACCACCTCGGAGCTGTCTTCCTGCTCGGCTTGCAGCCCAGGAAGGATGCGTCCGTTGGCAAAGGTATATGCTTCCCAGTCGTCAGGTGGGGTCAGCTCGTGCTCTTGGATCTGCGCCCGCACGATCACCGGCAGCTTCGACGCGGCCCCGCCAGACAGGTAGGCCGCGTGCAGATCCACGCCTACCGAGCCGGGGGCCACCTGTGGCTGCACCGGCAATTGTACGGTTGCTCGTACCAGTGGCACGCGAAACTCCTGCACGCGGAACTCACCGGAGTGGATCTGGTTCCACCACTCCTCCTGTTCTTTACTGGCGCCACGCAAACGAATCTCGTAGCGCCCGAGCTTGGCCTCTTTGGGAATCTGCCAGTCGCCGGCAGCACTGCCGTTGCTGTCCCATTGCAAGGGCAGGTCGTAGTGCTGATCGCTGCCGAGATGGCGGATCGAGACCGCGCTCGGGCGCTCTGCCTCGGCAACGCTGAGTAGACCGGACATTCCACGCCGTCGCAGAACATGCTTCATGTGCAGCGTTTCGCCGGCGCGTAACAGAGAGCGATCAAGAATAGTGTGTGCCGTCAGCGATGGCCCGGGGCCGGATGTCGGAAGGTTGAAGCGCCAAGGCTGGATGCCCTCGTTCCAGCTCGAGTGCACCAGCGCCATGTCGTCGCCAAGGCTGGCCGTAACCATGAGCCCGGAGTCGAGCGAGGTGAGGGCTGGGTTGGAGTAGTACTCCGCCGCGTCAAAGCCGTCCTCCTCGCCACGGCCACTACTTTCTTCGAAGCAGTTGGGCAGCGTGTCGCGTGGCGGCAAGGTACCGACCTTGGCGATACCGCCCTCGCCACTGTTCCCTTGCCAAAGCAGGTTGCCCTTGCAGTCCTCGATGCGAATCTGGGCGCCGCTCACGGGCTCCGCCGAGTCGAGCCTGGTAACCCATGCCAGCGAGTTCTCGCTGCCCCATTTGAAGTGCACCCCGAGGTTGGTGACTAGGGCCGCGGTCGCCACATACAAAGGCTGCTTCTTGTTAAGCAAGGTCGCGCCGAGGGCCGGACTCGCAAGCTCGACGATGTAGAAGCCTGGTTTCGACAGCGGTATGCCGACGACCTCGAACGCCTTGGCGCCGTTGGGCTTGGGCAACTGCAACTTGCTTAGGTTGGTTGCGCTGTTCTTGTCGCCAAACAAGGAGTGCGCACGGCGAGCACGCGCGACCCGCCGCAGCCACGGCCAGAGCTGCTGGCCTTCCTCGGTCGAAATGCGTTTAAGGTTACCGGTGACTTGCGTAGCACCAGGGGTCCCTTGTCCAGGGGCAGGAGTCACCGCGGCTGGCGCCTGCAGCAGGCGGCCGAGCAAGGTTGACTCGACATTGCGTAGCGTCACCGGGAGCACTGGGTCGGCAGCTTCGAGAATGCCAAAGCGCGACGGAAACTTGGCCAAGGGTGGATAGGGGCCGGTCTTGATGTTCTGCGGGAAACGATCGCCGTTGAGAAGCCTGCGGCCGGAATCATCGGTGAGATCCGCGGGCAACTCGACGCGAAAGCTCGCTGACTCCGCAAAAGGCGGCTTGAACTCGACGCTCTCCACGGTCGGGGAAGAGTCCTCCGGTTCCTGAGGCAACAGGCGCTGGCCGTCAGCGGCGACGAGAGCAACCTGGCGCGCGAGGTCCCACGCCACGGGAGAGGAGAAGCTTACACGGATCGGCGCCAGGGGAATGCAGGCACTGCGAGCATTGCTGCGCTCACAGCGAACGTTGGCTGTGAAGGCGTTGCGTGTTTTGAACTCGAGGCGCTGATCCACCTCGTTCGCCACGCCACTCTTGGTGCGCACACCCTTTCCCCACACCAGGGTAATCTTGGTGTCGTTGGGAAGGCGCTGCTGCGCTTGCACGATCAGCGACGGCTGCTTGCGCTGGCCTTCCCACAGAGTCGACAGAATGGCTTCGCGGTCGGCTCCTTCGATCACACGCGCAGCCACCGGCTTGGGAAGCCCCTTGATCAAGAAGTAGACATTGTCCGCGACCGACTCCGTAGCCGGCTCCGCATCGAGCAGGAGCAGGAAGGCTTGTTCTTCCTCTACCGACTCGTCCCCTTGCGACGGCAGCGATGACTCGACACTGGGCCCTCCCGTGGAGAAGGAAAACACGGCTCCAGGCACTGCGGTCTGCGCTAGCGTGACTAGATCGGCGCGAGTGGCAAACGAGCAACGCACACCTGGAGGTAGGTCGCGCTCGAAGTCATAGACCCAGGTCCGTTCATCCAGCCAGCGGGACGTTCCCTTCTCCACACAGTCCAAGGTGAACGGCTCATGCACGGCACGCGGATCGCCAAGTGCCACCATCGGCTCGACGAAGCGCGCCACCACTTGGCGCACCGCTTTGACCGTGCCTTGCGGTGAGAACTGGACGACCGACTTAGGCGGCGCCGCTGCCCACGCAGAAGAGGAAACCAATACGATCAGACTGCAAATACTGAAAAAGCGCACGCACCGTTCTGTGCCCCAGCCTCGCTATCAAAGCAATGCGGAAGGAATCCGAAAGTAACCGGCTCGCCAGTTCGCGGCGCGGAGTTCCGCATCCGGTCGGTTCAGGCGAGACTTGCCGACGCCATGGCGCGCTCTCTCACGATAGATTTGGCCCAATGCCGGTCGGTTCAAGCGCCAAATTTTGTTTCGGCTTGGGCTCTTGGTATGCAGGCGTATGGCTACACTACCCCCTACACGTCTGGATGCGGACACCATCCGCCGCGGCACGCGTCACCTGCGCCAGGTGGATGCACGCTTGCAGCCTATCATTGCCAAGGCTGGTCGGTGCTCGCTGCGCTCGCGGCAGACCATTTACGAATCGCTATTCCGTGCGGTTTTGTTTCAGCAACTCGCCGGCGCCGCGGCATCTGCGATCCTCAAGCGAGTCTGCGCGCCCAACGCGGGGCGTATTCCTTCCCCCACTCAGTTCTTGGACATGCCGGAGGAGCAACTGCGAGCCGCCGGATTGTCGCGGCAGAAGCTCTCTTATCTGCGCGATCTTGCCGACGCGTTTGCCTGCGGCCGGCTGCGGCCACAGCAGCTTGCGCGCATGCACGACAGCGACATCGTCGAAACCGTCACGACAGTGCGCGGCATCGGCGAGTGGACGGCCCACATGCTGCTGATCTTCTGCCTACAACGTCCCGACGTGCTTCCGGTAGGCGACTACGGCGTGCGCAAAGGCATGCAGCGTGTCTACGGTCTGCAGGAACTCCCCAAACCGGGAGAGATGGAACAGCTCGCCGCGCCTTGGCGCCCCTACCGCAGCCTTGGAGCCTGGTACATGTGGCGCAGCCTTGAGATCGACTTGCCGTAAGTCCCCTGCGCGAGACTGTCGAATTCCTCCGCGGAATTCTCGAAGTCTCATTCTCGAAGCGATGAGCGTTGGGATGAAATAGAGAGAAACGCAATTCATCTCGGTGCCTTCGTGCCTTGGTGGTGAATTCCCGGCTCGGACCCTTCCCTGCTTGGTCATGCCCAAGCACCAGACACAAGACGCTCGCTATCGAATGCCCCTGGCTGGCAAACTGCGAAACATCGGCGTGCGATCGGCATCGAAGTGGCTGCAAACGAGTGGAGGAGAGATGGCCGAGCATTACGACGTAATCATCATTGGCACTGGCGCCGGCGGCGGCACGCTCGCCTACAAGCTGGCACCGTCGGGTAAGCGCATCCTGCTGATCGAGCGCGGGCCCTACGTTCCACGGGAGAAAGAGAATTGGGACTCGCACGCCGTCAATGTCGAGGCCCGCTATCACATCAAGGAGCCTTGGTTCGACAAGCACGGCAACGAGCTGCACGCCGGAGCGCATTACTATGTCGGCGGCAACACCAAATTCTACGGCGCCGCTTTGATTCGCTTGCGACGGGAAGACTTCCAGGAGCGGCAGCACGCCGACGGCATCTCACCCGCCTGGCCGATCGCATACGAAGAACTGGAGCCGTACTACACGCAAGCGGAACACTTGTATCAGGTGCACGGCACGCGCGGCGTCGACCCAACGGAACCGCCGAGCAGCGCTCCCTACCTACACCCGCCGATTGGTCACGAGCCACGCATCCAACAGCTCGTCGACGACATGACCCGCCTCGGCCACAAGCCCTTCCCTATGCCCGTAGGCATCCTGCTCGACGAAAAGAAGCCGCAAAACAGCAAGTGCATCCGTTGCAACACCTGCGACGGCTTCCCCTGCCTGCTCTACGCCAAGGCCGATGCGCAGGTGATCTGCGTCGATCCAGCCCTGGCGCACCCCAACGTGCACATTCTCACCGAGGCTTTCGTTTCCCGGCTGCAAACCAACGCCTCCGGCACAGCCATCACCAAGGTACACGTCGAACGCCACGGTGTTGCCGAAGAGTACAGCGCGGACATCGTTGTATCCGCCTGCGGTGCCATCAACTCGGCGGCGTTGTTGCTGCGTTCCGCCAATGACCGGCATCCACAGGGCCTGGCCAACCGCTCCGATCAGGTTGGCCGCAACTACATGTGCCACGTGAATTCCATGTTCCTGGCGGTGTCGCGGGACAGCAATCCGACCCGCTTCAACAAGAGTTTTGGTCTCAACGATTTCTACTTCGGCGATCAAGACTGGCCCTTGCCGATGGGCCACATCTCGATGATCAGCGCCATCGATGCCAGCATCCTCAAGCAAGGTGCGCCGCGCCTCGTGCCCGGCATGACCCTGGAAATCATGGCACACCACACGTTGCCCTTCTGGCTGACCACCGAAGACCTGCCACGCGCGGACAACCGTGTCACGCTAACAAGTGATGGCAGCATCATGCTGACGTACACACCCAACAATGAAGAAGCACACCAGCGGCTGCAGAATCGCCTAAAGACGATGCTCAAGGAAATCGGCTGCCGGGACCACTTCGTCCCCCTGCAAGCGTACATCCCAGGGCGCATCCCTCTTGCAGGCGTGGCACATCAGAATGGCACCTGTCGCATGGGGCGCGATCCGCAGAGTTCCGTGCTCGACACCAACTGCCGCACCCACGACATCGACAACCTCTACGTCGTCGACGGCGCCTTCTTCCCATCCAGTGGCGCCGTGAACCCAGCCCTCACCATCATGGCCAACGCCCTGCGCGTCGGCGACCAGTTGCTGCGCCGCTTGCAGTAAGTGCGCCGTGCCCGAGTTCTTTCGACTGCCGCGCTAGACACCGCCTCGTTCCCAGGCTCCCCGACACTACCTCGTTCCCAGGCTCTCAGCGCTCACCTCGTTCCCAGGCGGAGCCTGAGAACGAGCGATGTTCGTAAGCAGTGGAGACGCCGCGCCCTCGCGGCGCATCAGATGGATTGCCTGCCCAATCGAATCGGCGAGCAAAGCCGGCAGAGCCTGGGAACGAGCAGCAAGTCTGGGACCGAGCGTATTGATGGGTCTAGGTCTCTAGCAACGGGCCGCGCTAGATGCGGGCGATGATCTCGGTGGCGATGCGCTCCATCCTGGGGAACAAGTCCGTATCGAACTTCGATCGTGGCACAAATCCCGGGGCGAGCACCATGAGTCGTTGCACGCCGAGGTCGGCGAAACGTTGGACGGTTTCGAGCGTCAGCGGCACACCCGCCTCGATGCCGGTGGTGATCTCGAACTTCGCAAAGTCTTTGCCCCGTTCCACACACAACTGCTGCAAACGCTGGGTGATCGGCTGCAAGCGCTGTGGACTAAACTGAGTGCCGTACCATCCGTCGCCGAGTTCCACAGCGCGCTTCAACGCCGCCTCACTCTCGCCGCCGAAGATCAGCGGCGGATGCGGCTTCTGGACCGGCTTGGGATTGAAACCAATCTTGGCAAAGCGATGGAAGCGGCCTTCGAACTGTGGCTCATCGTCGCTCCACAGGGTTTTCATCACCGCAACCGCTTCGCGGGCTCGCGCTGCACGATCCTTGAACGACATGCCGACGGCGTCAAACTCCTCGGCCAGCCAGCCAATACCCACGCCAAAGATCAGGCGACCTTTGGACAAGACATCGAGACTGGCAACCGCCTTGGCTACGGCCAAAGTGTTGCGCAACGGCAGCACGAAGACCCCGGTGCCG
Source organism: uncultured Binatia bacterium (SeqCode) (assembly GCA_964528465.1). GTDB lineage: Bacteria > Desulfobacterota > Binatia > HRBIN30 > HRBIN30 > CAZGSN01. Next base: position 3,164 of record CAZGSN010000261.1, on the reverse strand, counting down.
AGACGGATACGCTCGGTAAGCGCCGCCACATAGGTCAGGGCCAGCAACGGATCGTGCACATTGGCGTTGTCGCCACCGGGGAACTTGCCGTCCGCCGAATACGGATACGGAGTATCGAACTGCCGCGGTACAGCGAGATGCTCGGGTATCCACACCGACTCGAAACCCAGCTCCTCTGCTTTGCGCGCCACCTGCGCCAGCGGCTCGGGCTTGGCCGTCGAGCCGCTGCCTACAGCACTGAGTGCAAACTTCACGAGTCGTGCTCTCAACCGCGACGCTTGGCGCGCGGACGAACAGTGAGCACCGGACACTCCGCGGTACGCACCACGCGGTCGGCAACACTACCCAACAACAGATGCGATAAGCCGGTGCGACCGTGCGTCGCCATGAGGATCAAATCGGCCTTGATCTGCTTGGCAGTGGAGACAATGTCGACATAGGGGACACCGCGCTGCACGAGAGTGCGGCACTTGAGCTTCGCCTTCACCACCTTCTGTTGCAGCTTCTCCAACTCGGAGCGCCCGAGACGTGTCTGCTCTTCCAGGAGCAATCCCAGATCGCCAGCGTGGTAGAGAGGCTCAATTACGAAAAGAAGAACGATCTCTGCCTTGAACGACTGGGCAAACTCGATTCCAAAGCTGAGAGCTTGATCGGATGCCTCGGAGAGGTCGACCGGTAAGAGAATTTTCTTGATGCTCATGCCATCCTCCTCGTGTGTGGCCAATGCCCATATCGACGCCTCATTGCAAGCATGCGGCCAAGGCCCGCATATCGCCACAATGCCCAGCATGAAGCCGTGACGTCCCAATCCTGCGAAAGAGGCATCCGCTCTTCTTGACTTGAAACGCCTCGTGCTTCTCTTGGTCCTTCGTGCCCTTGAGCAACCAGAACCCGTGCTCGCAATCGCTACCTGTCCCCACCAATCACCGTTGCGGCTTCAGCGGGACCGCGGTATCAGGGCTTAATGCGCCGTAACGTCCGAGTCGCGGTTTCCCTCTCAGAAGCGGTCGTGAACGCCGTAGATGAGCTGGCCCAACAACGCGGTGAGAGTCGCAACCGCTTCATTGCATCTCTACTCACCCGTGTCGCCTCCGCCAAGGGCGACCGCGAGATCGCGGCTGAAGTCAGCGCACTATTCGCCGATCCCCACGTGCGCGCCGAGCAGCGGGAAACCGCCGAAGCTTTCCTCAGCGTTAGTCCATGGCAGCGAGAGAAGCCGTAATCAGACAAGGGGATGTGTTCTGGGTACATCTCGGCGGTGACACCGGCTCCGAACCGTGGGGGCGCCGACCGGCGGTTATTCTTCAGCACGATCGCTTCAATCAGACCAAGCTGAACACGGTGGTGGTTCTCGCCATAACCACCAACCTCACCCTGGCGGCTTTTCCGGGCAATGTTCGCCTGCGAAAAGGGGAAGCCAATCTCCGCCAAGCGAGTGTCGTCAACGTTACCCAGATTCAGACGATCGACCGGGCCCGGTTGGCGCAGAAGATCGGCTCCCTGACACGCACACGATTACGAGAAATCTGGCGCGGAGTATTGCTCGTCGTCGAAGTCGACGGTGCTGAGTGACGTAGTCGGCGTTGGCACCGGGCCGATGGGAACTCCGTGCCAGCGAACAGAACGTGGCTCGATCACTCCCTCGGTTGACTCGGCTCGCGCGGCCGATAGCGTGCTTCCTCCAAAGAGAAGGAGACAAGATGTTCATCGTCACCAACCGTATCCCCGTCGCCAAGGGGCATGAAGAGGACTTTGAGGCCCGCTTTCGCAACCGTGCTCACCTCATTGATCAGTCGCCTGGGTTCGTAAGAAACCTCGTGCTGCGGCCGGTGCAACGCCGCTTCAGCCATCAAACCGGTCAATGGGAAGAGAGCAAGGAGCAGGGGTATTACCTGGTGCAAACCTACTGGGAGAGTGAGGAAGCATTCTGGAACTGGACCAAGAGCGATTCCTTCCGCGCCGCCCATAGCAACCGTCCACCCGCCGAGATGTTCGCCGGACCCAACGTCCTCGAGATCCACGAGGTTGCACAAAGCACGGAGGGCAAGGCGTAAGACGAGTCTCCGATCCGGCGCTAGCGCCGGATCGGGGCGTGCCCGGTGCGCCAGCTCACCGGTAACTGTGCGGGTTCAGGATATCCGTCCAGATAAGGCGAATTGGGCGTTAGCCCCGGATCTAGACGAATCGGCAGGCGCAAGCTTCAGCGCTCGCTCAGATGCGGTGTTTCTGCAGGAGCTGCTTGGCGATGACGAGGCGTTGGATCTCGTTGGTGCCTTCACCGATGATCATCAACGGAGCATCACGGAAATAACGCTCGACAGGGAATTCTTTCGTGTAGCCGTAGCCACCGAGAATGCGCATGGCCTCGGTCGCTACCTCTAGGCAAGTCTCGGAGGCAAAGTACTTGGCCATGCCGGCCTCGATATCGCAACGTTCGCCGCGATCCTTTTTGTCGGCAGCGCTGTAGGTCAGCAGGCGTGCCGCCTCGATCTTGGTCGCCATCTCGGCCAACTTGAGTTGAATTGCCTGATGTTCGCAGATGGGCTTTCCAAAGGTCTCGCGTTGCTGGGAGTAGCGGATGGCCTGATCGAATGCTGCCTGGGCCACACCCACGGCGCGCGCCGCAATGTTGATGCGACCAACCTCGAGGCCGCTCATGACATGCACAAACCCCTGCCCTTCCTTGCCTCCGATTAGATTGGCGGCCGGCACCAGGTAATCCTCGAAGTTGACCTCGCAGGTCTCGATTCCCTTGTAGCCAAGCTTGTCGATGTCGCGGCTCACCGTCAGCCCAGAGCCCTTCTCGCCAACGAACATCGAGATACCCTTGTACGGTGGATCGGCGCTGGGATCGGTCTTGGCTGCAATCGCGTACAGGGTCCCGTAGCGAGCATTGGTGATGAACATCTTACTGCCGTTGACACGGTAGTGATCGCCTTCGCGCTTGGCGGTGGTGCGAATGCGCTGCACGTCGCTGCCGGCATGCGGCTCGGTCAAGCACAAGGCGCCATGATGCTCGCCGGTTGCCATGGCCGGCAGGTAGCGTTGCTTCTGCTCCTCGGTGCCGTGCGCCCGCAGCATGTAGGCGAGCATGAGATGCGTATTGAGTACGCCACTCAGGCTCATCCAGCCCTTGCACAACTCCTGCACGATCATCGCGTAGG
>CAZGSN010000260.1:0-5443 GCA_964528465.1 uncultured Binatia bacterium (SeqCode) | reverse complement strand
GGCCATGAGCATGGCGGAGAAGGCTAGGTAGCCGTTGGCGGTTGGGTCGGGGAAGCGGACCTCGACGCGCTTGGCCTTGGGGCTGGGGCTGTACATCGGGATACGGCAGGCAGCGCTGCGGTTACGGCTGGAGTAGGCCAGATTCACCGGAGCTTCGAAGCCCGGCACCAAGCGGCGGTAGCTGTTGGTGGTCGGGTTGGTGAAGGCAGCCAAGGCCGGGGCGTGCTTGAGGATGCCGCCGATGTAGTGCATGGCCAATTCGCTCAAGCCACCGTAGCTGTTGCCGGCGAATAGCGGCTTGTCGCCTTTCCAGATGCTCTGGTGACAGTGCATGCCGCTGCCGTTGTCGCCGAAGATCGGCTTGGGCATGAAGGTTGCCGTCTTGCCGTAGCGGCGAGCGACGTTTTTGACGATGTATTTGAACCAGTTGAGAGAGTCGGCCATCTTGACCAAGGACAGGAAGCGCATGTCGATCTCGGCCTGACCGGCGGTGGCCACTTCGTGGTGCTGGCGCTCGACGCGGATGCCAACCGACTCCATCAAGCGGCACATCTCCTGGCGAATGTCCTGTTGACTGTCCGTCGGCGGCACCGGGAAATAGCCTTCCTTGTAACGGGGCTTGTAGCCGAGGTTGGGATTTTCCTGACGGCCGGTGTTCCACTGGCCTTCTACGGAATCGAGGAAGTAGAAACCCTCGTGCTGATTCTGGCCGTAGCGGATGTCGTCGAGGATGAAGAACTCGGGCTCGGGTCCGAAGTAGGAGACATCTCCAATGCCGGTCGACTGTAGGTACTTCTCGGCCTTGCGGGCAATGTTACGCGGATCGCGCGAGTAGTCTTCCTTGGTGATTGGATCGACGATGTTGCAGATCAGCGACAAGGTGGGAGCCTCGCAGAAAGGGTCCATCACCGCCGTCGATGCATCCGGCATGACCAGCATGTCGCTGGCATGAATGGGCTGCCAGCCGCGAATCGACGAGCCATCGAAACCGAGGCCATCTTCGAAGAGCGCTTCTTCCATCTCGCTCATGGGGATGGTGAAGTGCTGCCAGATGCCAAGGAAATCGTTGAACTTGAAGTCCACGCATACGGCTTTGTTGTCCTTGGCGAATTTTACGACGTCTTTCGGGCTCATACCCTGACTCCTCCCTGTACTCTTGGCTGGTGCAGCTTTCGTGGCCGCGGTTTTTGCATTCCCTGCTTTCTTAGATGGCATCCGGTCCTCTCTCTCCTGTGCGAATTCGCACCACCTCTTCGATGGGAACGACGAAGATTTTGCCGTCCCCAATTCTTCCCGTTCTCGCTGCCTTCGAGATCGCTTCGACGACCTGCGCAACCGCTTCGTCCTTGACGATGATCTCCAGCTTTACCTTGGGCAAGAAGTCGACCACATATTCGGCACCGCGATACAACTCCGTGTGCCCCTTTTGGCGACCGAACCCCTTCACCTCACTTACCGTGATTCCCTGAATGCCGATGCTGCTGAGGCTCTCTTTCACCTCATCCAGCTTGAATGGCTTGATGATTGCCTCGACTTTTTTCATGGTCTTGGTCCTTCCTTGGGAAAAATCCGTGCTTCTTTATTCCAGACTTATAGCGCTGTAAAGCCAACTCGGCCCTACCACAAGTACGCATTCTCCCCGTGCTGCGACAGGTCGAGACCTTCCCTCTCATCATCGGCGGTGACGCGCAGGCCGACGGTGGCGTCCACAACCTTGAACAAGATGTACGCGCCGACGAAGCCAAACACCAAAGTCACCGCAACGCCGATCAACTGAATGCCAAGCTGTGCCGGGTTGCCAAAGAAAAGACCGTCGGCACCGGCCGAGTTGACGGCCGTGGAGGCAAACAAACCAGTAAGAATGGCACCCGTGGTCCCACCGACCAAGTGCACACCCACCACGTCGAGAGAGTCATCGTACCCGAGCTTATTCTTCAGATTGCAGGCGTTGTAACAAACAAATCCGCCGATAGCCCCAATCGCGATTGCCGACATTGGGCCCACAAAGCCTGCTCCCGGGGTGATCGCAACTAAGCCGGCAACCGCACCCGAAGCGGCACCGAGAACGGTTGGCTTACCGTGGCTCGCCCACTCGGCAAACATCCACGACAAGGTTGCTGCGGCCGCCCCCAGGTTGGTCGCCAGAAAAGCGCTGGTCGCCAAAGCGTTGGAAGCCAGGGCGCTGCCGGCATTGAAGCCGAACCAACCGACCCACAGCATGGCCGCACCCACCACGGCGAACGGCAAGTTGTGCGGCTTCATCGGCTCGCGGTTGTACCCAATGCGCGGCCCCATGATCAACGCGCCAGCCAAGGCGGCAATACCCGAAGAAATGTGCATGACGGTGCCGCCGGCAAAGTCGAGGGCTTTCAGAGATCCGGTCATGCCCATCCAGCCGCCCTTACCCCAAACCCAGTGCGCCAGCGGGTCGTAGATCAAGGTCGCCCACAACACGCTGAACAGCAAGAAGGCGCTGAACTTCATACGATCGGCCACGGCACCGGTGATCAAAGCCGGGGTAATGACGGCGAACATTCCTTGATAAATCATGAAAAGCTGATGCGGGATCGTCGCCGCATAGTCCGGATTCGGATCGCCGCCCACACCGACCAGGCCGATCCAGTCGAGCCCACCGATGAGGCCGCCATGGTCGGGACCAAACGCAATGGTGTAGCCGATCACTGCCCACTGGACGCTGATCACGGCCATCAACACAAAGCTCTGCATGATTGTGCCAAGGGCATTCTTGCTGCGTACCAGTCCGCCATAGAACAGAGCTAAGCCCGGTGCCGTCATCATCAACACCAGAGCGGAAGAGACAAGCATCCAGGCCGTGTCGCCGGTGTCGATCTTGGGTGCGTCCTGTGCCCATGCGCTTGTTAGTGGAACCAGCAAGCCCGTTAGCCCGCCAGCCAATGCCAATAGTTTCCTGCGCCAGTTCTCCATATGTCCTCCCTATTGTTTAGACCGAAACCCTTGATGCGACTGAGGACCCTCAGCCGCACGTCTGCCCAAGCAATAGATTTGCAACGGTGGTGCCAGGTTCGCCCTGCTGCGGCTCCTAAATGCGAACCAGAGCGATTCGTCACCTCTGCAGGGGGTTGCTGCCCGATCCGCAGGCATAGCCCGGATCTTGGGCAGCCGGCCTGGATGTTGGGTGTGACCTCAAAGACGCATCTGCGTCGTCAGCGGACCTGCGGGGGTGCTCGCGACGAGCAAGTCACCGCCGATAGGTCGATTCGAACACGTTATCGGGCGTGCCGGCGTATGTTCGGTTCGCAAAGCGCTAGCATTGGCCTTCGTTGCGCGATACGAAGGGCAGGCTCGGGCTAGCCGGGCAGGGGCCGAAAATGGCGAACGGTAACGGAATCACAGAGCACGTCGAGTCGATCGAGATAGCCTCAGTAGTGCAGTCTCACGAGGGCAAGCAGCGTCAAGGCACTCGGCGTAAGCGGGATGCTTCGCCGTTGACAAGCGAGGCGAACGACAGCGGTATGGCCGAGACCAGCAGGGTGGTCGCTTCGATGGCCGAGGCAGCGGGAGCCTCGGCGATGGAAACTTACGATTTGAAGGCGGCCGAGCTGTACTTGAATCGTGAGCTGACGTGGTTGGCCTTTAACCGCCGCGTTCTGCACGAGGCACAGGATGCCACCAACCCTCTGCTCGAACGGCTCAAGTTTCTCGCGATTACGGCGTCCAACCTCGACGAATTTTTCATGAAACGTATTGGTGGACTCAAGCAGCAGGTCGGTGCCGGCATGCAGGAGCTCACCGTCGACGGGCGCACGCCGCAGCAGCAGATCTCGGAGTGCTATGCGGTGGTTCGCGAGACCGAAGCCGAACAGCGTCGGCTATTGCCTGAGCTTGCCGGGTTGCTTGCGCAGCACGGGGTCGCTCTGGTGTCCTACTCCGGGCTTTCGCCGGAAGCCCAGCAGAATCTGCGCGAGTATTACCTGCGCAATATCTTTCCGCTGGTTACGCCACAGGCCATGGACCCGGCACACCCCTTTCCGTTCGTGTCCAACCTATCGCTCAATTTGCTCGTTAGCCTGCACTACCCCGACGATGACGATGCCTTGATGGCACGGGTCAAGGTTCCAGTCGGTACCGGGATTCCCCGCTTCCTGCGTGTCGACCGCGGCAACCTGTTCGTGCCGCTCGAGGAGGTGATGGCGCACAATCTCGACCTGCTCTTCCCCAATATGGTGGTGGCGGGCTGCGAGCTGTTTCGCGTCACCCGCAATGCCAACACCGAGCGCGACGAAGAAGAAGCCGACGACTTGCTGGCAATGATCGAGTCGGAGCTGCAACAGCGCCGCCTGGCGTCGATCGTGCGCCTCGAGGTGAGCCAGGGCATGAGTGCGCTGCATCGCGGCATGCTTGCCTCCGAACTCGAACTCGACGAGCACGACGATGTATTCGAGGTGGACGGTACCATGGCGCTACGCGATCTCATGGAACTCGCTAGCCTCGATGTTCCCGGCTTGCGGGACCCGGTGCACCGACCCATCGACCACCCACGCCTACGCGGATCGCGCAACCTGTTCCACATTTTGCGCGATGCGGGGGCGGTGCTCCTGCATCATCCTTACCAATCGTTTTCCACCTCGGTGGAGCGGTTCCTGCGCGAGGCCAGTCGCGATCCCAAGGTGCGTGCCATCAAGATGACCTTGTATCGCACCTCGCACGACTCGAAGATTCTCGATTACCTGTGCGACGCGGCGCGCAACGGCAAGCAAGTCACCGTTGTCGTCGAGCTGAAGGCTCGTTTCGATGAAGCGGCCAACATTCGATTCGCGAGTCGTTTGGAAGACTACGGCATTCACGTCACCTACGGCGTGGTCGGCTTGAAGACGCACTGCAAGGTCATTCTGGTAGTGCGCCAAGACTACACCGGCCTGCGCCGCTACGCGCACATCGGCACCGGCAACTATCACGCCGGGACGGCGCGTCTCTACACCGATCTCGGGCTGCTTACTTGCGACGAAGAGATTGGCCAGGACCTAACCGAGTTGTTCAACTACTTGACCACCGGCTACCGGCCTAAGCGCTCCTATCGCAAGCTGCTGCCGGCGCCTACGCTGCTCAAGAAGGCTCTCTTGGCGAAAATAGATCGTGAAATCGTTGCGCATCGCAGCGACGCGTCGGGGTTGATCCAAATGAAGGTCAACGCCCTCGAAGACATTGATGTCGTGCGTGCTTTGTATCGAGCGGCGCGAACCGGGGTGCGTGTCGAGTTGATCGTGCGCGATACCTGCCGCTTGCGCCCCGGCTTGCCCGGACTTTCCGAAAGCGTGCGTGTGGTGAGTATACTCGGCCGCTTCCTCGAGCATGGCCGCATCTACTACTTCCGCAACGGCGGCAACGAGGAATACTTCATCGGCTCGGCCGACTGCATGAAGCGCAATCTAGAGAGTCGCGTGGAGGTTGTCGTTCCAGTCGA
>CAZGSN010000259.1:0-2997 GCA_964528465.1 uncultured Binatia bacterium (SeqCode) | reverse complement strand
AGGCATGGCGGAGGTACTTTCAGGGTATCGCGCTGTGCGGCCGACGATCATGCCGCCTAACGTTGTGGCTCAGGCCCAGGAGCCAGCGGGCGAAGTCCGCTGGTGACTGTGGCCTGCAGCCACGGGTTCAAGTAAGCCGCTACGCGGCAGTAGTCTGAACATCCTTTCGTCATTACGCGAATCTCGCTGACTGATTGGCGCGTGCTCGGTGTGAGCCGAGTGCCGCTGATGTGCTCCCGTAGCGTTGGCCCCCGCATTTCGCGGCGGACATCACGTGACGGAGCACATCATGGCAGAGATCACCGACTGGTTCCAGAAGTCCCTCGATTCGCTCGCCCTCGCCGGCAAGGCCGAACGCACCCGCGAGGCCTACACCCGGGCACTACGCCAGCTCTGCGAGTTCCATGGCGGGCGTCGCCCCGAGTCGATCACCGAGGCCGAACTCGAAGCCTACTTCCTGCACCGAAAGCTTCACCACCGTTGGTCGGAGAGCACCTTGCGCATCAGCTACTGCGCGATCCGCTTCTACTTCGTGAAGGTGCTTGGACGCAACTGGCAGTTGTTCAACTACCTGCGCGCGCGTGTCGAGGCGCGCCTGCCGGCCATCCTCTCGACCGAGGAGGTGCAGCGCCTGCTCGGCTGCGTACACACCGCGCATAACCGCGCCTTTCTCTCGACCATCTACGCCTGCGGGCTGCGCTTGCAGGAGGCACTGCATCTGGAAGTCTCCGACATCGATGCAGCGCGCATGATGATCCACGTGCATCGCGGCAAAGGGGCCAAGGACCGCTACGTGCCCCTGCCGCATTCGACCCTCACGCGGCTGCGCGCGCACTGGCAAACCCACCGCCATGCGCGGCTCCTCTTCCCCGCGCAGGGCCGCGATTGTCGCTCGGCGAGTTCCTCCAACACCCCCATGGCGAAGAGCTCGGTGCAGGGCGCGTTTCGCCGCGCCAAGCACGAAGCCGGCATCACCAAACGCGCGGTCTCGGTGCACACCCTCAGACACTGCTACGCCACCCACCTGCTCGAAGCCGGGGTGAATCTGCGCGTCATCCAGCACCACCTCGGGCACACCAGTATCGAGACCACCATGGTCTACCTGCACCTCACCCACAAGGGCACCGAGGACGCCTATGCGCTGATCGACACCGTCATGAAGGATCTCTGAGATGAGCGCCCTGCACAAGATCTTCACCGCTCACGGGGCGGATTACCTCCAGCGCTTCGGCGAGACGATGCCGGGGATGCACAGACACGTCATGACGGCGATCGTGGCTTGCCGCACGCCCCAAGCCGGCGCGCTGCTGTGCGCCTGCGAGGCCTGTGGACAGCGCCATCTGCTCGCGCGCTCCTGCGGCAACCGGCACTGCCCCACCTGTCAGGGTGCGAAGGCCTTCGCGTGGCTCGCGCGCCAGATCGAGCGCGCTCTACCTACTCACCACTTCATGCTCACCTTCACCGCCCCAGAATCCTTGCGCGCGTTCCTGCGCTCGAATCAACGCATCGGCTACGAGGCGCTGTTCGCCGCCTCCGCCGGCGCGATCCGCACACTTGCGGGCGAGCCGCGCTTCAAGCTCGGCGATCAGCCCGGATTCTTCGGAGTGCTGCACACCTGGGGACGTACGCTCCACTACCACCCCCACATCCACTACGTCGTGCCAGGCGGCGCGTTGTCCAGCCAAGACCAGCGCTGGCATGCGGCGAGCCCGGGGTTCTTCCTGCCGGTGCGCGCACTCTCGATCCTGTATCGGGCGAAATTCCGAGATGCCATCGAGCGCGCGGGGCTCCTCGCCCAAGTGCCCCAGGCGGTGTGGACGATCGCCTGGAACGTCAATTGCCAGCCGGTGGGCGATGCAGCCCATACGCTCGCCTATCTCGCCCGCTACGTCTTCAAGGTGGCCATTTCCGATCAACGTATCCTCGGCGTGGATGAGGGGCAGGTGCGCTTCGCCTACACCGTGCCGGGAAGCGCACGCCGCCGAACGATGACATTGGGCGCTCAGGAGTTCATCCGACGCTTCCTCCAGCACGTCCTCCCACGCGGCTTCATGAAGGTGCGCCACTACGGCTTTCTCTCGCCAAACTTCCGCCTGCCCATCGAGCAGGTGAAAGCCCGCGTCGAGATGGCGCACGCATTTGCCGCCAGGCCCGTGGACACCGATATCGCCACGCCCGCGCCCAAGCCCATGGCCTGTTCATGCTGCGGCGCAGCCTTGAAACTCCTGCGCGTGCTACGCCCCACACCGAACCCACCACGGCCTTCCCCGACACCCGCCACCGCACTTACCGCAGGACCGTAATCGAATCTGACTCACTGAACACACACACACAACAATACGAACTCAACGTTCGCTGCCCGTGCCGATCGCACACGCAGCGCCGATCCCGCTCGCCCACAACAGTCGTGAGTGCTCTTGCGCGGCTCGCTTCGTTCACGAACATGCCCTGATTTGATCGTCGAGACCCGCGCACACCTCTTCGATCCGCACCGCGATCAAGCTGTCCATCCCGCGTCAGGACCCCAAGGTCCTTGACTGCCGGCACACCGCCAGAAGCATTTCCCATAGCTAGAAACAAAAACGCCCAGCAATTCGCCGGGCTTCTTGAACAGCGTTTTGAAACGACCCTGCGGGTCGTCTCAAACCTTATGGGTTCGGCGTCATTGCCAACGAATACTTGTGGATTTCGCACGGACAGCCAGGCGTTGCCCCGCTATGCACGGCGAACTTCCTCCGGGCGAAGACAAAAACCTGAAGCTGGATGGGAAAACCAGACATACCCGTACTCATCGATCTCCGAAACTGTCACAACGACTCCTTGAAAGGTGCTCAGTCGCCGCCGATCTTCCGACGGGAGATCATGAGTGAGCCAGTTTGGAATCTCCAGAATCTGCACGTGATCTCCAACGGAAATCGGAGCACCGTCCACGTCTACTTGGGGCAGAGGAGTCGCGGCCATTTCAATGTTCCGCTTGAACCAGAGAAGATCCTTGCA
>CAZGSN010000258.1:0-6458 GCA_964528465.1 uncultured Binatia bacterium (SeqCode) | reverse complement strand
AAGTAGGGGTTGATCTGACCGCTAGCGTAGGCCGTAGTGATGAACAGCGTCTGCAGAAATTGATCGGTGGGGTTGCGAACAAAATTAGGCTCGACGGCTCCGAAGCCAAGGAGGCCCTGTGCCCTCACCTCGGTATTGAATTCCGGCACCGGCAAAACCTCGCCATCAGCTGGCAAGCGGTCGTCCGAAAAGGATCGCGACTTGGCGGCGCCCAGGAGGTGCTTGTAGAAGAACTGCGTCGAGATGAAGAATGTCTGCTGTGGGTTCAGGAAGCGAATGTATTGATTGACGTCGGCTCCGAGGACGAAATTGACGGAGTCGCCGGTGCGGCGTCCGCCTGTGATCACCGCCGGGTTCCGGGGGTTCGACACCAGAGTGCTAGGGTTGGTCTGGTTGCGGTAGAAGTGGAACATGAACGGATCAAGCTCCGATTGGCGAAAGCGCGGTTCGTCCTTGATGAAGGCAAATTCCGAGCGGAAGATCGAATAGAGCTGCGGTACGTCAAAGGTGCTCGACAGTCCGGTGATCTGGACCAGGGGTGCGGATTGAATCGCTACTGCCGAGAACCTCTCGGGTCCTGCGCCGTCGAAATCGAAATCTGCTGTACCCGGGGATTGTGGTGACACAGGGAAATTTGGTTTCACATAAATCTGGAGGGCTGGTGTGTCGACGTACGTCCAATAGTGCGCCAAGCTGAAGGTGCCGTTGAACATATTCCAAACGGCTCGCCCGCCCCCACGCATGTCGGTAAAATTGCGACGTGGCCGCTCTGTAAACGATTTCGTGGTGCGGCTGGGTTCTCCAAGGTTCGGCAGCGTCCAGGGAGAACCGCTGGGTGTTCCCGGCGCGAAGGCAACCTTGTTATCGATGGCCCCGTAGAATTCGAGGAAGGCCTCCGAGATCGGACCAAAGGAGCCTACATCATACTGCAAACGCAGCATGTCGAGAGGGATGCGTCTCTCATCCAAAGCAACAAGGAAACCGCCAAAACTGCTGTCAACAGGATTGATATTGTCCAAGAGCCGAAAACCGTCGGTTTCTCCCCAGGACAGGATCTGACGCCCAAAGCGGATGAAGACATCGCCAACACTGCCTTCGATGTATGCCTGGAAGAGACGCTCGCGATTTGTGGCGATGTCGCGCAGGCGCCGCCGTGCTGCTGGGACGTCGAGTCTGCCCTGGGTCGCGGGATTTACGCCCAGTCCCAAGCGGCGATCAGCTGCGTTGAATCCGATCGGGCATATTTGCACCCCGCCGCCGCCATCCGTGCAATAGCTCTGGAACTGATCAGATGTCCTATATTCTCTCGGGCCCCAGTCATAGATGCCATCATACTCGCCCCGGAACACGAGATGGTACTTGAGGCCGCGAACTCGGAAAGGCAGCGAGTCGAGCAAGTATAAAGGGCCAAACCCACGCTTTCTCAGCGAGCTGAGATCGTGGTCGAACTCAGCCTCGACGAAGAAGCGGTTTTGGCGTAGGTGCCCTGCCCCTGATACGGGGAAGGTCCGGGAGTCCTTTCTTGTCGGCGGTGGAGGCTGGTTAGGTTGGGGCTCGCTCTGATACTCAATTGTCTCATCTGTCCGCTCGGTGCCGATACGTGCGTTGACGTAGGTCCGCACCCCCAACTTCATCGTCCCTTCGCTGTCCAGCGACACCGCCTTGGCCTGCCCGACCCCAAAACTCAGAGCTGCGCACAACGCGACCGCCCAGACCCTTAGCCCAACTCGCAACATCGGGACCCTCCTCATATGATTCAAATGTCCACACACATTCGTTCCGAAAATGCCCACACTTGTGTGCTTGAAGCCCGGCGAACCCTTACGCGAGTGCGGCTGTGATTGTCAAGTAATTCAAGGAATCTTTCGCCTTCTGCCATGCCCCTTTGGGCATACGCCACGCTTGCGCGATGTTTGCCGGGCGAGCGGCGACAGCTCTTGAAGCCGGAGTCGGCCTGCTGTTAGCTTGCGCGGCCATGCTGCGGGCCGACCTCCACAACCACTTTGATGCCGATCCGATCGACGGCCGTTTCATCCGCTACAGCATCGGCGAGCTGATTGATCGTGCCGCAGCCTTGGGCATTCAGGTCCTGGCAGTGACATGCCACGAGAGCATTCCCTACGACGACTCGGCCGCACGCTATGCAAAGGATAAGGGCGTGATCCTGCTCCCGGGCATGGAAGCTACGGTGAATCAGCAGCACGTTCTACTCTTGAACTTTCGCGAGTACCCGGCGGGAATCTGCTCCGCCGAGGACATTGCCGCATGCAAAGACGCCGAGGCGTTAGTGATTGCTCCCCACCCGTTCTATCCCGCCGGCATGTCTGGGACCGACGCGATCCGCACCCATCCACACATCTTCGATGCCGTCGAGTTTTCCGGCATGTACACACCGCTCAGCGTCCGCTTCAATCGCCAAGCCCAGAGCCTGGCCCACAGCCTCGGCTTGCCGGTGGTTGGCAATACCGACACGCATTTCCTGTGGCAGCTCGGCTACACCTTTTCGTGGATTGATGCGCCACCCGAGAAGAGTGCGGTCATTGAAGCGATTCGCCAAGGACGCGTGCGCCTCGAGACTCGCCCCCTGCGCTGGCACGATATCGTGCGCTTCATCTACGAATCGGAGTCCGTACAAGAAGTCTCGCGTTCTTCCGTGCGCTATCTGCGCCGGGTGTTGCAACGCACGCGTCGACTGCCACCAAGTGTCCCGGTACCGACCCCGGATAAGCCCTGATATGCAGTCGGCAGTCCGATCTCTATGGCATCAGCGCGGATCGGCACGCTGGCCCTGTGCGGCAAGGGACCCCGCGTGAGGAACTGAACGGCTGCGGCACTGGTGATGATGTTGATCCTTACTGCCTTGTCGGTGCTCCTGATACCTGTGTTTCTCGGGAGGCGCCTTGGGACGTTCTTGGCGGGCGGCGCGCGCGGCCGAGTCGAAGGTCCACTGTGGGTGGGTGCCTGTTTGTTTGGCCCCGCCCTTCTTGCCACCGTCATTTGTTCTGTTCTACCGGTTGTTGGCCTTTGGGATGGTGCGGTCGAAGGGCTGCTGTTTGGCTCTGGTCTGGTGCTTGGTTGGCATCGGATCTACCGCGACCAGCGTAATGGCATGCTGACAGGGATCTCGATCTGCGTGACGCTGGGTCTTGTCGAGGTTGGGGCGCGGATCTGGCTGCCCGCCCCTCCTGCCTTTCCGATTCCGATAGAAGGACCCCAGTTTCTTCTCGCTAACGTCTTGCGCACCATGGGTCCCGATTCACCGACCTTTCAGCACGGTGCGATGCCGTCTGTCTTGGAGCGCGTCGCCATGCAAGCAGATCTCAACGGCCCCACGATGACGGCACGGCCCCCGAGCGCGATGCTCACACGCGAGATCGTTTGCTCCATCGCCTACGGCTCGGCCTATTCCGGAGTAATCGACGTCACTTCCGAACGTGAGCAAGTCTTCCCATCGCAACGTCCACCCGTACCTGCCAACGCCAAGCGCGTACTGCACGTGGGCGATTCCATGGTGTACGGCGCCAATGTGGGAAGAAGACAGACGTTTACGGTGAAGCTTGAGAAGATGCAGCCCGATGTGCAGCACGTCAACGGCGGCATCTCGGGGATGGCACCCGATGACTACTTCGTTGTCCTACAGCAATGGGTGGCAAGGGAGCGGTTCGATCTTGCGGTAATGTACTTGTTTGCGGGCAACGACATGGTCGGCATGGACTCACCGCACCCGTGCTCGGATTGGCAACCCATTCTCACCTACGACAACGGGCGTGCGCGGAAGCGCTTTGCCGAGGTGCCTAAGAGCGAGCCGCGGATGAGTGTGCGTTGGCTGCTCGTCAACAGCCCGCTGCCGTATTTGTTGCGGGTGATGATCGTCGGCCGTTCTGCCAGCGCTGCGTATGTTGGCGCGGCGTTTGATGCGTTGGTGAACCGTGCGTACACGCCCGACTTGGAAGCGCCATATCGGCATCTCGAAATGATCTTGGCCACCGCCCGTGATGAGCTGAGTGCCAAACACACTGCCTTTGTGGTGGTGACGCTGCCCTCTTCCGGAGACATCGATGTACCCGACGGCCCAACCGATTCGTTGGTGAAACAAGCCCGCGCCATCACGCAAAGGCTCGGCATTCCCCTGCTGGATGCAACCGACGTGGTCCGCCAATCGCTGGCGCGCGGAGAACAGCCGGTGCAGGACGACCTCGTCCACTTTACCGAAGAGGGCCACGCCATCATGGCCCGGTGGTTACGCGAGAACCTGCCCCAAATCGGGGAGACAGCCCAGGTAACGGAGGAATAGGGACGTTCTTGCGGCACGCCTTGTCCATTCTATTCCTCGTTTGTACTGGCCTCCTATGCGGCCTTGGCGCCGCGGAGGTTGTTTTGCGCCAGCGCCACCCGCAAGGAATTCCCCTTGCCGTGCAGTGGGGTGTGTCCGACCGGGTCGCAGAAGAGGAACGCGCCGGCACCAGGTCGCAGGAAGCCTTCGGGAGCTTGACGTTTGATGAGCACGGCTTCCGGGTAGGGACTGGCCTTCCGTATACGAAAACGGTCTTGTTCCTTGGGGACTCGTTTACCGAAGGTATGGGGGTCGGGGATGACGATACGTTTGCACGCGCCACTGAAATGGAACTGCGTAGGGCTGGCGTCGCTGTCCGTTCTTTCAACGCAGGCAGCCGTGGCTTTGGTCCAGCGCAGGAACTGAAGGTGCTGCGCCGCTTACTGGATCGCGTTGCTGTCGACGCCCTTGTGCTGCAGTCCTTCCCGATGAACGATCTCAGCGACAATCTCGCCTATGGCGGCTTCGCCTACGAAGGCGGGCAGCTCATTGAGCACGCAACCCCCATAGCACCCCTCCGGGCTCGCCTCGTCTTGGCGCTCAACGAGGCGCCCTGGCTGAGACTTCACACGATAGTGACCATTGCCAACGCCGTCGCGGCCAGAAGCGGACCGGCGCCCTATGATTCCCCTACCGCACTTCCGTTGGAAAAGGCGTTGCTCGCGGAGATAGTCCGCCTAGCGAAGCAGCACGAGCTGATTCTTGTGGCGCTCTTGGTGCCCACTGCCGCGGTGCAGCAGGCACCTCTGCGCCCACAGCCGCTGCCTCGATTCGAAGCCCTGGAAGTCGCGCGCTTCCAAGGCGTGGCCGCCGCTTTTGACGAACTCGGGGTTCCCGTGGTCAATGCCGGCGACATCATCACCGATCTTGCTGCCGATGCCCGAGAGAGTGATGGGTCGCATTTTTCCAAAGTGGGCAATGCGCGGATCGGTGCCGCCATCGCGGAGCAGTTGCGGCCACGGTTGCTGGCGCAATCTTCGGCTCAGAATAATCGGTAGAATCCACTGCGATCCCGTGCCCGGGGTTGACGTGAGGTGGGAGATCGGGGCAGCATCGCTGCTCTCGTGATGCCGAAACCCCCTCGCTTGGCGACCGTGATGACGTTCGCTTGCTCCCCGTTTCCATGAACTCGCGCGTGGATCTTTCCATCGTCATTCCGTTCTACGACGAAGAGGACAATGTGGAACCGGTAGTCCAAGACGTCGAGGCTTGCCTTGTTGAGCACGGGATCGAGTATGAACTGATCGCCGTCGACAATGGCTCGCGTGATCGTACCGGTGAGCATCTCGCCCGCATGCAGGCGAGTCGCCCCAACTTGGTGGTGTGCAAGGTGCTGACCAACCAGGGCTACGGTTGGGGTATTCTGTGTGGCCTGCGTCAAGCCCGGGGCCGCTGGGTTGGTTACATGTGGGGGGACGGTCAGGTCGAAGCCAGTGCGCTGATCGAGATCTTCCAAACGGTGAAGGAGGGCAACGTGCAGTTGGCTAAGGCGAAGCGTGTCGACAAGAGTAGCCAATCACCGTTTCGGCGGCTGCAAAGCGCGCTGTACAATCGCTTGTTCTTCCTCCTGTTCGGAGTTGCTTCCGAAGACGTCAACGGTTGCCCCAAGATTATGCGGCGCGAGGTCTATGAGAAGCTTGGACTCCAGTCGCAAGACTGGTTCATCGATGCAGAGATCATGATCAAGCTGCGACGCCTTGGCTATGACTTCCGTGAAATAGCCGTGACCTACAAGAAACGGGAGAAAGGGCAAACGCATGTCCGTCTGAGCACGGTCCTTGAGTTTGCCCGTAATATGTTGCGGGCTCGCTTGCGGGGGCTGCCATGACAAGACAACGCCCCAAGGTCGTCATTTTGTGCGGTGGTATGGGTACGCGCTTGCGTGAGGAGACAGAGTTCAAGCCGAAACCGATGGTGCAGATCGGCGGGCGGCCGATCCTCTGGCACATCATGAAACTCTACTCGCATTACGGCTTCCGAGATTTTGTCCTCTGCCTGGGGCACAAGGGGGAGGTCATCAAGGATTACTTCCTGCGCCACAACCTCATGAGCCACGATTTCACCATTTCGCTGTCGACCAAGAAGGAGACCATTCATAACTCGGTGGCTCTCGAGAAGTGGAACA
>CAZGSN010000257.1:0-2006 GCA_964528465.1 uncultured Binatia bacterium (SeqCode) | reverse complement strand
CCAGCCGTCTGGTCTGGCAAGCCTTTCTGGCGCGAAAGCGGTAAATCCCGGGAGCGCGAGGGCAGCGCCCTCGCATCAAGAAAGCCCTTTTCCGATTTCATCCTCGGTTCGCCGATGCAGTTTTGGTGCGCCAGCTCTTGGGACCGCACTTGAGCTCGTGGCCATGATGGAGCAATCGGTCGAGCATCGAACCGACCGCAGCGACGTCGCCGAGCAATTTGCCCCAGTCTTCCACCGGTCTGTTCGAAGTGAGCAACGTACTGGCGCGTTCGTAGCGGCGCATGACGATCTCGAGCAGATCCTCGGCGGCGGTTTGTGGCAGCTTCCGCATTCCGAAGTCGTCGATGATGAGCAGTGCGACCGTGGAGATCGACTCCATGTACCGCTTGCGCGTGCCGTCGAGCATGGCCTCTGCCAGTTCTTCGAGCAGGATGTGCGTTTCGCGGTAGATCACGTTGTGGCCTTGCAGAATCGCAGCTTGGCCGATGGCTTGAGCCAGATGACTTTTGCCCGTGCCGCCCGGCCCGAGCAACAACGCATCCTCGCGGCGGTCGATGAAGCTGCCGGTGGCGAGATCAAACACCAAACTGCGATTGAGCTTGGGATTGAACTGGAAGTCGAAGTTGTCGAGCGTCTTGTCGGGATCGCGAAAGCTGGCTTGTTTGCGGCGTCGTTCCAACAACCGGTCCGAACGCCGGGTGAGCTCGTCGTTGACGAGAGTGGCCAGCAGATCGATGGGAGCCATCGGCTCTACTTGCGCCTGATGCAGACGCGTTTCCAGCACGGCGGCCATGCCGCCCAGCCGGAGTTGGCGCAGGCTGCGTTGCAGTTCGATGAGGTTCATTGTTCGTTCTCCTGTGCTTTTTGATCGATGAAGTCGCGGTACAAAGTCAGTTGGCGGATGATCGGGTCGACCTGACGAAGCGTGAGTGAAGGCCTACGTTCGAGCCAGAGGCGGACGAAGCGATAGGGGTTGACCGGAATTCCGGAGTCCAATGCGGCGGCACACGCATCGTCGGCGAGAGCGGCGCCATGGTGGCGCGCCAGCGACGTGATCCCGAGAATGCGTCGAATCTCGGCTGGGCCGCCGCGCTCGTACATGCGCCCGGCGAGCGCGCCGACGTGCGGGCCGATCCTGGCGCAGCGCGCGAGCAGTTGCGCGGTGGTGCGCGGCGTCTTCGCGGGTTTGTCTTCTTCAGGAATGCGATGATGGCCGCGCTGCTGGCGCAGGTGCTCGCGCAACAGCTGATTGGAACGCGGATCGAGCACACGCACGACACGGCCGTCAAACTGGACGTTGACGCTGCGGCCGATCCATCCCGGCGGTGCACTGTAGTAGGCGGCTTCCACTTCGACGCAGCCATCGAGGTTCACCCGCCGCTGGCCAAACTGGTAATGGCGGAACGGCTCCAACGGCAGCGGTGTCAGGGCCGGTTTCTCTTCGGCGAACATCGCGGCCACTTGCCGTTTGACGGTGCCGTGGATGCGCGTGTCGGCCCAGTGCGCCTCCCAACGATCGAGAAACGCTTGGGCCTGGGGGAGTGAGGATGACGGCGCGACGCTTGAGGAGTTTGCTTTCCGCGGCAGCGGCGCACGAAGCGCTTGACGCTGGAGTAGCGGCCGGTGAAGCCATGGTCGTCGACCAAGTCCTGATAGATGGCTTTGGCGTTGCGACCTTTGCTCAGCGACAGCTCAATGAAGTCGCGATACGGTTCGCAGACGCTCGCCGTGGAGTTTGTGGCGGGGGCAGGGTCGGGGGACACCTCGTTGGCCGGTTTTGAAGCCGGCGGGCGTTTGCCCCAACCTCCCGGAAGTCGGACCGCAATGCCGGCAGCTCTGAGGTAGGCGCTAGCCGTTTCGCGGCATACGCCGGTTTCTTGTTGGATGCGCCGGAGAGTCCAGCCGAGCCGGCCGAGCGCGAGGACTTGTTGTCGTTTCTCTTCGTTCAAGACATTGCTCACTCGACGGAGAGTAGGTCCCCGCCGTCGTCAATGTCCTGCCGTTTC
>CAZGSN010000256.1:0-3177 GCA_964528465.1 uncultured Binatia bacterium (SeqCode) | reverse complement strand
ACAATTGAACCGCGGATGGACACGGAGGAACGCGGATACAGACATTAGCTACAAGGGCAACCGGAGAAACGCTTGGGCTACGGCCGTCCACAGCTCTGTGCTTCTTGGTCTTGATCCGTTTCGCAAGCAGTCCGCGTCTATCCGCGTGCATCCGTGGTTCTAACTGCTTTTTCCGGGCTTAGGCGTCCGCACGCCCCACCATGCAATTACGCTCTTGACACCGCCTTCCGTTTTCTCCATAAGCGCGCCCCACATGAACGTTCGCAGCCACGCCACTTGCCTGTGTTGTTGTAGTCAGGCCCGGGAGGTCTCCCGTGTCGGTGGTTGTACTGCGTCTCGCTTCCTTCTGTAATCCGAGCAAGCATTCGTAACGATCCACGGCCTGGGAGGTAATTCTTCCCGGGCCGTTTTCGTTTCGGCCCGTCGTCGGTGACTCCGGCGACGTGCCGCGGCGTTGGCGCACGTCCGCCACGTGCATGCCTTGTGCCCAGGACTTTCAGAAGGAACGACATCATGATTCGCATCAACCACGTACGCTATTGGCTTGGGGCGCTGCTCGCCCTCCTTCCCCTGCTACTTCCAACCCCCGCCTCTGCGGTTGAGAGCATCGAGTTGTTGAACGTCTCGTATGATCCTACCCGCGAATTGCTGAAGGATATCAGCAACGCCTTTCAGGCCCGCTACGCCAAAGAGACCGGCGTGCAAGTAACCGTGAAGCAGTCGCATGGCGGCTCCGGCGCACAAGCACGCGCCGTCGTCGATGGGCTCGAAGCCGACGTTGTGACTCTGGCCTTGTGGCCGGATACCGACGCGATTCGTAAAGCCGGGCTGATCAGCGACGGTTGGGAGACGCGCTTTCCCAACAACTCCGTGCCGTGGACCTCGACCCTGGTCTTTGCGGTACGCAAGGGCAACCCGAAGGGCATCAAGGACTGGGCCGACCTCGTGAAGCCGGGGGTTGAAATCGTCACTCCCAACCCCAAGACCTCCGCCAACGGCAAGCTCAGCTTCCTCGCCGCGTGGGGCTCGGTGACGGAGCGCGGCGGCACAGAGGCGCAGGCGCAGGAGTTCGTCACCAAGCTCTACAAGCAGACACCCGTGCTCGACTCCGGAGCGCGTGGTTCGACGATCACCTTCGCTCAGAAAAAGATCGGGGACGTTCTCATTACCTGGGAGAACGAGGGCCGACTGTCGGTCGTGGAATCGAAGGGAGAGATTGAGCTGGTCTACCCGCCGATTAGTTTTCTCGCCGAGCCGCCAGTGGCGCTAGTCGACACCAACGCCAAGCGCCATGGCACCGCGAAGGTTGCCGAGGCGTATCTGAATTTTCTCTACAGCGACGCCAGTCAGGAGATCATTGCCAAGAATTTCTACCGGCCCGTCAATCAGGAAATTCTACAGAAGCACGCTGCCACCTTCCCGCCGCTCAAGCTGTTTCGCATCGAAGCCGTCTCCAAAGGCTGGGACGATGCCTACGAGAAGTTCTTCGGGGACGGCAAGATCTTCGACCGCATCTACCAGCCGTAGGACACGTCTTACCGGCCAACACGGAGAACCTGCCATGCATACCTACAATCGTACCTTGCAACTGATCCCCGAACTCGACTTCGCCAGTGATCGTGCCCAGGCGCCTCTGCTTGGGTTCGTCGTGGCCTTGGCCTTGAGTGTGGCCCTCTGGGTAACGATCGGCTGGAGCGTTTGGGCGCTCTGGCAATGAGAGATTGTCTACGACGGAGACACAGCGATGATCGACGTGAACCGAAGAGTCTTGCCGGGATTCCATCTCAGCCTTGGCTACACGCTAGTCTACCTGAGCGTGCTGGTGCTGATTCCGTTGGCGGCATGCTTTCTCAAGGCTTCGTCGCTGAGCTTCGAGGAATTCGCGGCAGCGGTGTGGACCGAACGTGCCCGCGCCGCCTACGGCCTGACTTTCGGAGCGTCGTTCCTGGCGGCGGCCATCAACATCGTTCTTGGTGTTCTCGTCGCCTGGGTCCTCATCCGTTACGAGTTCCCCCTCAAGCGTCTGTTCGATGCGCTCATCGATCTACCGTTCGCCCTGCCGACGGCGGTGGCGGGCTTGGTCTACTCCGGCCTGTACGTGCAGAGTGGATGGCTCGGCCAGTATCTCGTTCCCCTTGGTATCGAAGGGTCCTACTCGCGACTTGCCGTCGTCCTCGTGCTCACGTTCATTGGATTGCCGTTTGTCGTGCGCACCGTACAGCCGGTGCTCGCCGACATCGACGCCGAGATAGAGGAAGCGGCAGCATGCCTCGGTGCATCTCGGCTGCAAACATTCCGCTGGGTCATCCTTCCCTCCCTGGGACCGGCGGTGATCACCGGCTTCGCACTCGCCTTCGCGCGTGGTCTGGGCGAGTACGGCTCCGTCGTCTTTGTCTCCGGCAACATGCCGTACAAGACGGAGATCGCACCAGTGCTAATCGTCGCCGCCCTGGAGTCCTTCAAGTATCGAGAGGCCGCCGCCATTGCGGTGGTGCTGCTGACAGTGTCGCTGTCGATGCTGGTAATCATCAACCGCTTGGAGCGATGGAGTAAGAGCGATGGCAAATAGTGTCGCCGTAACCGCAGTGCGACGCCGACGCGCTCAGGAGGATCCGGCTTTCGTGCGCGTGCTGCTGATCGCCTTGGCCGGCCTGGTGCTCAGCGTTTTAGTGGTGATCCCGATGATCAACGTTTTCTACGAGGCGTTTCGCAACGGGCTACAGGCGTACTGGGACAACATCGTCAACGACTCCGACACCTGGAGCGCCATCCTGCTCACTCTGCGCGTCGCACCGGTCGCCGTGCTCATGAATTTGGTCTTCGGTGTCTTCGCCGCGTGGGCGATCGCACGCTTTCGCTTCCCAGGGCGAACTCTGCTGACCTCGTTGATCGATCTGCCGTTCGCCGTGTCGCCGGTCGTCGCCGGCCTGATGCTGGTTCTCCTCTTCGGCATGCAAGGCTTCCTCGGACCGTGGCTGCGGGCGCACGACATCAAGATCCTCTTCGCCACGCCAGGCCTCATCCTTGCGACCGCGTTCGTCACCTTTCCCTTCGTGGCGCGCGAGCTGATCCCCTTGATGGAGGCCATCGGCTCCGATGAAGAGATCGCAGCGGTTAGCCTCGGCGCCCGCGCCCACCATTTGCTGTGGCGCATCACTCTACCGAACATCAAGTGGG
>CAZGSN010000255.1:0-4411 GCA_964528465.1 uncultured Binatia bacterium (SeqCode) | reverse complement strand
CGTCGGTCAGCGGGCCGCCACATTCGGCGCAGACCAGCACGCTGGCGGTGTACTCCTCTTCGCAGACCGGGCAGTGACGGTAGTGGAGCATCGTCATCGGAGCCCCCTTCCTAGACGTCGACGTCCTCGACCTTCGGCGCGCGCTCCATGATGAACTTGAAGCGCGGCTCGACCTCCTTGCCGAGGAGGGTTTGGATGGTGGCGTCGGTTTGCTCTTCGTTGTCGATGGTGACGCGCAAGAGCCTTCGCTTGCTGGGGTCGAGTGTGGTTTGCTTTAGGGTCTGCGGGTTCATCTCGCCCAAGCCCTTAAAGCGCTGCACGCTAACGGTCTTGCTACCCGCCTTCGAGGTGATCTGTTCGCGCTCGCGATCGTCGAGAGCCCAGTGGACCTCCTTGCCTACTTCCACCTTGTATAACGGCGGCTGCGCAATGAAGACGTAGCCTTGGCGAATCAACTCGGGGAGTTGGCGATAGAAGAACGTCAGCAGCAATGTGCAAATGTGATGGCCATCGGAGTCGGCGTCCATCAGCAGACAGATCTTGTGATAGCGCAACTTGCTCGCATCGAAGTCGCGCCCGCTGCCACAGCCCAGCGCCGAGATCAAATCGGTGAGTTCCTTGTTGCCCATGACCTTGGAAGTCGAGGCTTGCTCGGCATTCAACACCTTTCCGCGCAGGGGCAGAATGGCCTGGTACTCACGATCCCGCCCTTGCTTGGCCGAGCCGCCGGCGGAGTCGCCCTCGACCACGAAGAGTTCGCTGGCGGCCGGGCTGGTGGAGCTGCAGTCGGCAAGCTTGCCGGGAAGATTCAGGCGGTGGGAGATGGCGCTCTTGCGCTGCACACTCTCGGCGGCAGCACGCGAGGCGGTGCGTGCTCTGGCAGCCAGGATGATGCGGTTGGCAATGGCCTTGGCTTGGCTCTGCTGGCCGAGCAAGTAGTTTTCGAGACCAGTGCGCACGAAGTTGTCGATGGGAGCCGTGACCTCCGGATTGTTGAGGCGGTCCTTCGTCTGTCCCTGAAACTGCGGCTCGCGGACATAGATGCTGAGGATGGCGACCAAGCCCTCGCGCGTATCCTCGGCAGCAATCGCCAGCCCCTTGGGCACGAGGTTTTGCACCCCGAGATAATTGCGCACGGCCTTGGTTAGGCCACTCTTCAGACCATTTTCGTGCGTACCGCCGGAAGCTGTGGGAATGCCGTTGACGAAAGACAGGATGCGTTCCTCGGTCGATTCGGTCCAAGCAACGGCACATTCGATCACCACCCCATCCTTGCGCTCGGCACAAAAGGGATCGGCAATTGCCGGCTTACCGCGCTCGGCAATTAGCTTCTCGATGTATTCGGCAATACCGCGCTCGTGTTCGAAGGTCTCGCTACTGCCGTCGACCTGATTTTCGAACACGAGGGTAAGGCCGCGATGCAGGTACGACCGCGCCTCCAGACGCTCACGAATCACGGAAGCCTTGAAGGTGGTGTTGGGGAAAATCGTGGAATCCGGAGTGAAGGTGATGGTGGTTCCGGAGCCGCGCGCCGGGTTGCCCTTGGTGAGTTTGGAAGTTGCGACGCCGCGGGCAAACTTTTGCTCCCAGTGGAAGCCGTCGCGTTTGACCTGCGCAATCATGGACGACGACAGCGCCGTCACCACCGAGGCGCCGACACCGTGCAAGCCGCCGGAGTGGAAGTAGTTTTGGTTCTCGAATTTACCGCCTGCATGCAAAGTGGTGAGGATCAGTTCCAAGGCCGAGCGTTTGTACTTGGGATGGACATCGACCGGAATGCCGCGGCCATTGTCGGCGACGGTGACAGTCTGACCATTCTTGTGCAGGGTGACGGTGATGCGGTCGCAATGACCATTCATGGCCTCGTCGACAGAGTTATCGAGCACCTCCCATACGAGGTGGTGCAGCCCAACGGTGTCGACGCCGCCGATGTACATGCCGGGCCGCTTGCGCACCGGCTCCAGGCCTTCGAGAACCGTAATGTCTTTTGCTGTGTACTTCTGCGCCACCACCACACCTCCAACCATCGACACCCGTCAATCGCCTTCGCAAGCTCGATTGCTGGCCTTCCACCTCCACCACGGCGTTACCGCCGCGGCTACTTGGCTTGCCGGCCGTAGCCGCGTGCGCCAGCACGTGGCCGCCAGCGGAACGCAATCCACTCGATTGCTGCCTTCCACCTTACGCCACGGCGTTACCGCCGCAGCTACGTCGGCTACGATCCGCAGCCCTGCAGCTTGCTCAGCACGCAGTGTTGCAACTCGCCGATGCTGACCGAGTTATTGCTGTCTATGTCAGCGACCGGGCAGTTCCCAGCCGAACTCGCCGGGTTACAAATCGGCGATCCCAGGAACTTGTTGATACACGTCTGCACCTCTCCCAGCGTCACCGCACCGCTGCCATCACAATCTCCCGTGCACGACGAAACGATGATCTCCGTCCCCAACGGCGCCGGTTCGCTGAGCGGATAATTGCCGTCGCTGGCCATGCCGTCCACCAGGTAGCGCGCCGTATAGAGATCGCCGTTCGGGATTCCGACCATGTTGGTCCCGGATACGGTGTAGGTATCCATCCCGCTACTCGACATGCGATCGACGCTCTTGTCGGTTGCCGTGCTTGGACCAATTGCCGGGTTGATCGTCACCGACTCGAAAGTGATCGGCACGCCTGTGAGATCGCCGATGACACTGACACTGGTCAGTGGCGCCCCGGCATTATTGAGCTTCGCCGCAAAGCAAATCGGACCTCCGGGACGGCCAACCGCATTAGCGATGCTGAGTGTCGGGGGGGTTGGCGTGATGGTGTGGGTCAGGGTTGGAGTCAGGGTTGAGGTCCGCGTGGGCGTCAGCGTGATGGTTGGCGTCTCGGTTGCGGTAAGCGTGGGAGTTCGGGTGCCGGTTTGTGTGATGGTCGGGGTCCTAGTTGGAGTATCGGTCACTGTCCTCGTCCCTGTACGTGTAGGGGTTTGGCTGACCGTAAAGGTAGGCGTCCTGGTGCCAGTCTGAGTAATGGTGGGCGTCCTGGTTGACGTTTGCGTGATGGTGGGCGTCGCCGATATCGTCGCTGTCTCCGTTGCTGTCCGCGTGGGTGTCCTGGTCGCTGTCCTGGTTCGAGTGAGGGTTATCGTACGGGTCAACGTCACCGTGCGAGTCATAGTGGGGGTCAAGGTGCCACCTGTCGGCGTGATCGTAGGCGTATTGGTTGGGCACGGCGGATTCAGTTGGAAGTGACAGCCGAGCTGCGGATCACAGCTATCGGTGGTACAGACGTTATTATCTTCGCAGGTTTCCGTACGACAAAAGCGGCTGCAACCGTCCCCACAGCTCGTCGGCGGCATCTGCACCGCGGGATCGCACGTCTCCGGATACACCAGCACACCGTCACCGCAGGTCGGACAAGGGTTCAGGCAGTTGGCTGGTGTTGAAAGGCCCGTACACGTGGGCCGTGAGTTGATTAAAGGATTGGTAGGCGCGTTGTTCGGCTGAACCGAACCGGTAATCGACGGCACAATGGCGCTGCGGTGCGCAAAGGTGATTTGCCCGTCAGAACCGAGAGCATCCGTCGCCCTCGCATCGATCGTTCCGGCAATCGTCAAGCCTTCATGGGCCGTAATGTTGATATCCCCCGTGCCCAATGGAGCATCGGTCTCTACGCTGCTGCTGTTGGTCAGATTGACGGTACAGCCTTCCAGCGTCGCACTGCCGCCGGCGCCACAGCCTTCCAACATCGAGCAAGCACCACCGGTGGCATCGACGATATTGCTGATCGTCAGGTTGCCGGTGCCGGCAAAGCCAGCGTTGACGATGATGTCGCCGCCCTGGCCCGCGGCCGCAATGCCGGAACTCAAGACTTGCTTGGCAATGGTCACGTCGGCATCCGAAAAAATGCACAGGAAACCACCGCCGCTGCCACCCGAGGTGTCGACGGTGCCGGTGCCGGAAAGGGCAACCCCAAGCTTACCTTCGATATCGATGCTGCCGCCGCAGCCAAACGCGCCATCGCCAAAGGCACTCAGCGAGGCACCCGTGGGAACCGTAACCGTGCCGGTGGCGTTGAGGCCAATCGCACCACCTGGGCCACCTTCAAAGGGCCCAATGCTGTCGGCGTTCACGGAACCGTTGACGGCGATGTTTCCAAAGCTTGCGAGCATCTGCACGCAACCGCCACAGCCATCGTGTGTGCCGTTGGCGTCGATAGAGCCGTTGACGGTAATCGCCGAGCCGGTGACATCGAGAAAGCCGCCCGTGCCAAAGTCTTGCACGAAGCCTGTGCCCAACCCTTTGGCGCTGACGCTATTCATAGTAATCGCGCCACCAGCCAGGACCGTAAGCGAGCCACCGTCACCGCCGTCGAGATTGATCGAGGTAGTGCCCATGGTGATAGTCCCGTCCGCCGTCAGCGTGATATCACC
>CAZGSN010000254.1:0-3715 GCA_964528465.1 uncultured Binatia bacterium (SeqCode) | reverse complement strand
GGGGCTTTGCACGCCAAATCGTTCCTACACCAGACGCGGGCCGAGGGCGGCCCGTCTCCAACTCAGATTCATCAATGTTTACAAGCAATGGAGACGCCGCGCCCCCGCGGCGCATGAGCCAGATTGCCCGCCCAAGCGATTTGGCGTGCAAAGCCGGCCGCCGGCGAGTAAGCGCTGCCACCAAGCGCACCAGAGACCCGTTAGGCGTCCTGTCGCGAGCAATCTTGTTGGTGAGGGCCACGTCAAAGTCACTGACGTAGGCGGCGGTGGGCCTGAATCTGAGGCGGGCCGGGGGCGGCCCGTCTCCAAAAGCAAGGAAAGGCAAGCAATGGAGACGCCGCGCCCCCGCGGCGCGTCAGATGGAATGCCTCCGTCAACGACTTTGGCGTCGCCCTGTCTTGTTGGTGAGCAATCTGTTGGCGGACCGCGGCAACGATGGCTTGGGGCTTTCTCGCAACTAGGGTGCATCGTGAAAAACATCGTCGTCGAGTTTCCGGATCGTGCCGCCCGTCATGGCCTTCGATCGACCGCTCGCGCTCGTATTTGGGCCATATCTGCGCGACCGAGAACTGTGCGAAGATGCCCTGAAGTTAGGTGCGAAACTGGTCAGGCTCTTCGCCGACGCCGCCTAAGGTCAGGACAGATGGCTCGGGGCTTCGGTTTGCTTGGCGTTGGGGTCCACACGGGCGACGATTGTGGTAGATTGCAGCGCGGAGGCAATGACGATGACCAAGCTCCTTGAGGAAGCGTTTCAGGAAGCAGCGCGACTACCTGATGCACAACAAGATGCTCTTGCGCAGGCCGTGCTTGCCGAGTTGGCTTCCGAGCAACGCTGGGATGAGCTGTTTGCCAGTTCATCGGACCTGCTCAGCGAGCTTGCTCAAGAGGCGCTTGCCGAACATCGTGCGGGCCAAACGAGGGTGTTGGACCCCGACGACCTGTGACTTCACGGACAACCCGCCATTTCGAGAGGCCTTCGCAAAGCTTCCACCACAGGTCAGAAGCCAGGCGCGCCGTGTCTATCGGTTGTTCAGAGAGAACCCCCATCAAGCCAAGCTTCATTTCAAGAATGTGCTCCGTCTGAACCAATCTCGTCCGTGCGCGTTGGCGATGGGTATCGTGCGGTGGTACCCGCAGCGCGGATGAGATTGTCTGGTTCTGGATCGGATCGCATGCCGACTACGACAAGCTTCTCTCCCAGAGGCGGCGACAGTCCTAATTGCAGGCGAGCGCGGCACAGCCGCCTTTCCCACTCACGAGGCTGTCGATTTAGTCCGAAAAACTCAGTTGGCGTGTACGTCGACTGACCTTGCGCTTCGAGACGCCGCCAAGAGAGGCGGCTCCTCAGCGCGAACGGTTGCTGCGATCGGTAAACAATTTGCGTTCGGCCTGAGGAGCGGCCTCCTAAGCCCGAAAACAACAATTGAACCGCGGATGGACGCTGATGAACACGGATACAGGCAAGAGCTGCAAGAGCAGATGCAGAAATGTCTTGGACTTGTCGGTCCACAGTCTTGTGCTTCTGGGTTTGATCCGTTTCGTAAACAATCCGCGTCTATTCGCGTCCATCCGCGGTTCCAACTGATTTTTCCGGGCTGAGTAGCGAAGCGTATCGAAGGATGTTCAGGCCACGTCTCGAAGGCCGTCCCGAGAGCTTCACGCGTCCGCTTCGAGGGGAATATCCACGTAACGCTCGCGGGCCATCTCCGAAGCGTAAGCGATGCAGGCCAGGATGTCTTCCTCCACCAGTCCGGGATAGTCCTCCAGCACCTCCGCCGTAGTGCTGCCCGAGGCTAGCAAATCCAGAATCAACGACACCCAGATGCGATGGCCCCGGATGCACGGCTCGCCGCCGCAGCGTTGCGGATCAATCCAAATGCGCCTGAGCAATTCTTCCCGCTTTTGACCTTCCATAGCGTGGCAAAACTACCAGAGCCGCTGCGCCTTGATTACCACCTCGCGCTGTCGCTGAACCGAAATTCCTGTGTCGCAATACCAAAACCAAGGCGCGGGGCTTGGGGCTTGGGATTGCTTGTGGAGTTCACCAGTCCCAAGCCCCCAGCCCCAGGCAAGTTACAAGCCAGCCCTACGGTGCCTTGGCGCTGAAACCGAAGCTGTCGTTCTGCTTGATCTGCAAGCCGCTGAATACGCTCTGCGTACACATGCCACCACCATGCTTGTGCACCTGCACCGTCAGCGGCTCGGGACCGCCGAAGGTTGGATCGGCCAGATTGCTGCCTTTGCCCTGCCAGGCGATCTGCGCTTTCGGATCGCTGCTGCCCTTGAGTGTGATCGCGCGCACGCCGTCGTTCGTGCCGTTCTTGTCCTTGAACTTGTAGCCCTTGTCGCTGACGATCGACCAGCAATTCTTGTCATCGCAGGTACCGCCGGGAGGCACGTCGAGCTGCGTGACCAGGCCATTCCCGTCGTACACGCAAAGGGAGTAGCCATCGCTTGCGGTCGGATTTGCAAACTCTGCCTGCGTCAGCGGCCCGCCGGTCCACTTGAGCTTCATCTTGTCCTTGCTGTGGTCGCCGCTCTTCGTTGCCCACTTCAACTGCGACTTCAGTGCAGCGCCGCAATCGGGCTGCGGCTCCTGAGCGCCACTGCACACACCATCTGTGCAGGAGTCGGGCCCGGTGCACGGATTGTCATCATCGCACTCGCTGCCGTCGGGCAAGCCGGCACAGGGATCCCCGGAGGCGACAGTCGCAGTCGGCGTCGGGGTTACTGAATTTGTCGGGGTTACCGAGCCCGTTCGAGTGACCGAGCCCGTCGGAGTCGACGTGCCGGTTACGCTTGGGGTAGGCGTCGGTGTCTCAGGCGCCGTGCAATGCGACGGCTGCCCGCTGCACGTGTACCCGGATTCGACCGTGCACGTCGACGAGCAGCCGTCGCTGTTCGCCGCGTTGCCGTCGTCGCACGCTTCGCTGCCTTCTAGGATCGCGTTGCCACACGGCGGGACCAGGCCGACCGTAACGAAATGACCATCGCCTGCTTCCGTGCGTGCCGGCGTCCCCGGATATTTGCCGGCGTTGAAGGTCAGCGGTGAAACCGTCGAAGCGAGCCCAAGACGGACGGCGCATTCATCGCCGTAGCTGAAGATGCCGCTGGGCGTGCCCTGGCAGCTCTCGTCCCACACAAAGGTGAGAGAGTGGGTCACCGGGCTACCGGTCCCAACCCCGCTGATCGTTGCCGTGCCCGCCAGCGTGATCGGCGTATTGGCACCGCTACTCCCGGAGGCGCTCGAGGTGCCACCGAGATCCAGGCTCCCCGTGAGGGTACCGCCGCTCTGCGTACCACTGATCGGTCCAGCGCTGCCGTTTGCGCCACCGCTCGAGTCGTTCACCAGATTGACGTCCCCGGCAAGCGACTCGCTTACCGAGAGCGTGTAGGGAACCCCGACGCCGGCGAGCACACTCACCGAGATGCTGTAGTCGGCATGCGAGGTAATGGTGACCGTATTGCCAAGGCTGTTCGAATTGTTGGCGAGGGTCGAAGCATAACGTGTCTGCGCTGCCTTTCCCGTGGAGGCCAGGATGGAAACCAGGCTGCGGCGCTCGGTGCCAGTGCTGCTGGGCGACTGATCGGCGCTGTTGCCGGCGTTCTTGCTCACCGAAAGCGAGGTGATGCAGCCGGTATTGGTGGATTGCAACTGGCAGGTCGAGGTACAGCAATCCCCGTTGCTACCGTTGCCGTCGTCGCACTGCTCGCC
>CAZGSN010000253.1:0-3683 GCA_964528465.1 uncultured Binatia bacterium (SeqCode) | reverse complement strand
GGATTGTTCTCCGCTGTGTCCTCCGCTTTCTCCTGTTCAATCCTTATCCTTGGTTCCGGCTAGCGGCCGGGATGGGTATCCTTCAGAATTCCCCCTGAAGAGTCTTTCTTCGTGCCTTCGTGGTTCAATAAAAAGGTCGCGTTGATGTTTGCCGCCTCCGCGGCAAGCAGTCTCATGAATCATGCGGGCTAGCAGTACAGGTCGGGTGGACACCCACTCTTGCCGACGCCATCGAAAGCTGCTGCCCTCTGTGCGGTGGCATTCGCAAGCTGTCGAATGCCCGGGCGTTTCCGGACAGGACTCCCGTGGGTGTCCTGCTCTATGGCCGCATCTTTTCGCGCCGGCATCGAGTGGATGTCCCAGGTGAGCCCGTTCAGGCCGTCGCGGCGGCTGCTTCGGCGGGTGCGGTCTTTTCACGCCGCGCCTTACGTTCTACGGCGCTGGCGCTGCCCCAGGCGCGCAGCTTCTCGGGATTGCCGCTGTACTTGGTGTGCACGATTGCATCCAGATAGGTGACGGTCTTCACCCCTTCGGCGATCAAGCGGGCGATCATGGCGGTGCTTTCGATCCCGACGGCCTTGCCGCTTTCTTTGGCGTCCTGTGCTGCGGCAATGGCCTGGCGATTGGTGCTTAGGTGCTCGATCAACTCTTTCGGTATGTCGTGGGCGACCAGCTTGTCGGCGATCCCCGGCTTCTTGAGTTCGGCTAGGATGACATCGGCAGCCGTCAGTACGGAATTGTAGCGCCGATCGGGCAGGCGAAAGCGGTCGGCAAAGCCCGGCTCGTCTTGCGCGATGGCGCGCGCGGTGCGGATGATGTTCTTCAAATCGACGACCAAGGCATCAACCTGCAGCCCCCGCACCGTCGAGCTGGCAGCCTTCTGATTCACCTTAACCTTGTCGAGGTCATCAATGATGCGCCCAATCTGGGCGAAGTAGGTGGCGGCCTTGGTGTTGGCTTCGAAATCGGCGGCGTTGTCCTTGCCGAAGATCTCGACCCGGCCAAACATGTTGTATTGACGAATTTCACGTTGATTCATCGCGTCTTCCCTCCATAAACTGCGATCACGCCGCAGCCGGCGGCGGACCAACCATGATTTAGTTTGATCGGCTGAACTGCGTCCCGACGAGAGTATGTGTAATCACTGGTCCATCGTAGAGGCGGCGTACACTCAGCAGCCATTGACGAAACGACTCTGTGGAGCCGGCCACCTCAACTGCATTTTCGATCAGCGATACGACCTTCGCAAGCACAAAGTGATAATGCATAGACAGACTGGGAGGCGCACACGCGACAAGGCCTGCACTCACGCCGACAGGCTGGATGACGCCAGCGGTAGTGCTCGGTGCTGGTCGCAGTGCCCGCTTGCCATCGCTGCCGACCAAGGCCGCACAAAGACAGTCGCGTGGGAACTGCCGAGCGCCGCGGATTGCGAGCCGCGCACTCGCCGCCACACGCTGTACGTAATCGGTGCGGTGCCGCAACCCGATTGCACCGTCCGCAACACGATCTTTCGCCACGGCACTCATGCTGTGCGCCCGTGCACCCCAATTCGACCGACCTGCATCGAGTCTGCCGCAATATGCACGCGGCCTTGTACCACCCTGCACGCCAGCTTTGTCGCCTTGCACGTCGCCTGAGCCGTGCTGCACATAAACTCTATCGACACGCACGCCTTCGGTGCCTGTCCGCATATCAACTTTATCAATCAACGCCTCGTTTCCACCAAGCCACACCTCACCCGCGCCGAGCTGCACATCGATTGCATCGCCGCGCGAGTCGTCGGCATCATGCCGCACGTCGTTCGACACAAACGAAATGAGATCCGCACATCCCGACACCTCGATTGACACACGCGGAAGGCGAGCTGGCGATGGCGAGCGGTCGAGTTGTTCACCGTAAAACTGAATCGCCGCAAACCGCAGGTTGATTGGCACGCCTTGCAAGCCGGCTGACGGAGACGACATCGAGAGTTTACGTCGTAATAGCCAATCGTCGACGCGACCGACGGCAACCGGGCGCCCTCGGCGCCGGGCTGCCGGGTGGGTGGCCCTCGGTGATGCGCTTGCGGCGAATGCGGCGGGCGCCCGCGTCCGGTGGCGACCATCGCGGAGCCAACGGTAATTGCAAAGATACTGAACCATCTCAAGCTACCCTGCCGTGTGCCCGTTCCCGAACCAGCGCGCCCGCCGCCATGGCTGCCTGGTTTCGCAGAGAACTGACAACGATCCCGATCGCAAAGCCCAATATGTGCCGTCGCCAAGCTACGCCCGAAAAACGCCCTCGGCGTGTTGACAACGCCCGCTGATCCGCTGTAAGCCGCTGTCCCGAAGGAAAAGCGACTGCGGAAGTGCCCAAAGGATTACGAGAATGAATCCGATCGAAGGTCTGATAGTGGGGCGTTACGTCAACCTCCCAGCTAATACGGGCTATCCACATGGCATTAAACGGCTGGATGCGCTCGCCCGTGTGCGTGAATACCTGCCGACCACAACCTCCGCGATGCATTGAGCGGCCGAGTTCCGGGCAAGCGGCTCGTCAGCAGGGCCAACCCACGGCGAGCGACAAAGCAATCGACGGTGACATGATCCTGGCGGTGCAAGGCGCGACAATGGGCGCCCGCGTTGTCATCGCCACTACAAACGTAGACCACCTTTCTAGTTTGCCGGTAGGAAATAGAGTTTATCAAAGTGGCATATTGCCATATTGCGGCGTGGGTCCTGATGCTCGATGTTGTCCAGGGCTGTACTCGTGCGGACATTGCGGTACTTCCGCCCCCTGAGGGCGAATGATGGGAGGCAGTCGTGGAGCGAATGATGGCGTGGCTAGCGCTATGTGTTTTCGGGGCCAGCACTTACGGGTGCGCTGAGCTTCGCGGGTTGAAGCCGGCTCCTTTTCGAGTAGAGGAAGCATCCCCTGCTTCAGTTGCTCTTGAGGTTGAGTACCAGATGGAAGGTCAATCCTCAATTCCGCTCCTTACGCTAGTAAGTTTCGATGTTCCTGGATATAGGAAGGCACTGGCAGAGGCTATTGTCGAGTCTGGGGTCTTTGGAAAAATCGCCGATCGAGAAGGCGCGGATTTCATACTCCGCGTTATAATCGCAAGGTACAGCAACCACGTCTCGTTTGGATCGATGACGACTAAGTGGATACTCCTTAAGCCTGGATCGACGGATCCCATAAGTACTGTGAATCTTTCAACTAGCGCGACCGCGTCGATCTTTGAGGCGTTCAATGGGATTAAGAAGGCCAGGCTTATTCTGGAGCGACTTGTCCGGGGGAATATTGCTTCCGGCTTGCGCCGATTGGCTCGGGAGAACCGCTCTCAGTCTGGAGTTTTGAAACTCCAGAGCCCGTCCGTATCCGTATACCCACTGGGTGTGACTGCCGGAACTCTTAGTCTGAAGCTCGACCAATCCGAAACCGACCCGTCGGGCATCCTAGTTGCGACCGACCACAGGTATCTGTTGCCTGGAGACAGCGAAACCTCAACCCGATGCTCTGGGTTAGAAATGTTTTCACGATAGTAGGCTAGATACTCCTTAATTGCGAAAGTTTCGTAGATTGCTAAGTCGTACGTGGCTCCAAGCTGATCGGATTTTTCCCATCTAAGGGTAGGTTGCAAACTATCAACGGTTGCTTCGTGTGTCGTTGCACGAGGGGGAGGGTATACAATTACTATC
>CAZGSN010000252.1:0-9087 GCA_964528465.1 uncultured Binatia bacterium (SeqCode) | reverse complement strand
GGACTGCAGCCTTGCCCTTCCCTATCCTCCGTTCATCGCCAGTCATCCCGGTCCCAAGTGGACGGTCTTGTCGGCGGACAGCCTCGACTCGGCGGTGATCGACGGTCTCCACTTCGATTACTACTACCCCGGCACGCTCGTGCTTCTCGACTCCGAAAAGCCGACACAGTGGTCGTTGATGGATTTTGCCCCGGAATCCGAGCGGCAACGCCTGCAACCTGATCGCGAACGCCTGCGGCGTCTACAGGAGGTCGATCGCTTGGTACGGCAACGGTTTGCCTTGACCCCGTGGACCAGCGAGCGAGTGCCGGCGCGCTGGGATCCCATTCACGCCACCGGGTGCACCGGGGTTGGCTTCGGTTATCCCGCATCCGAGGTCGAGTTGACGATCTTTCGTAACGCAGATTCGTCGCAGGCGAGGCAGTCTCCAAGATAATCGGGAGACTACTTGTCTGGGGGTGTGCGACAAATTTGTTGGGGAAACAAACGTCCACCGTCCACGCGCTCACGCGCGCGGCTACACGGAGCTGGCGAAGACACAGTAGCCGCGGCCGTGAGGCCGTGGATCTCGGATGAAAGCCAACAAGTATGATGCACGCCCCTTGTCTGGCTCCAGGGAGGAGCAGGTCTTGGCGCGTGGTTGGGTTTGTGCAATGCCACGAGCCGTGGAAGCGGCGGTACAGGAGGCCATGAGCGCGGCCGAGGCTCGCTTCGAGATCTTGCGCCGGCGTAGCGGGCTGGTCCTGGCTCCTCTCACCTTCGCTAGCTTGTGGTTCGCACCTCTCGGGCTCCCCGATGGCGCCCATCGTCTTGCGGCAATTCTGGCCACCGTCGTGGTGCTGTGGATCACCGAGGTCATCCCGATGGCGATGAGCGCCTTCCTGGGGGTCGCGCTAACCGTCGTCCTCGGCGTGGCTCCGGCGAGTGAGGCGTTTGCTCCGTTTGCCGACCCACTAATCTTTCTCTTCGTCGGAACCTTCATGCTGGCACAGGCGATTTACGTGCATGGTCTCGATCGCCGCTTTGCCTTTGCCATTCTCGGGTTGCACGCAGTGGGAGGGCACCCCGGGCGCATCCTCGTGGCCTATGCGGCGGTGGCGTGCTGCATCTCGATGTGGATCAGCAATACCGCCACCACCGCTATGATGTTTCCTATTGGTGTGTCGCTGTTGCGTGTTCTCGAAGCGCAACCAAGTAAAGGGGGGCTGGCTCCGCGCTTCGGAACCGCACTGCTGTTGTCCACCTCCTTTGCCGCCTCCATTGGCGGGCTGGCAACTCCGGTGGGCACGCCGCCAAACCTGATTGGCCTTGGCTTCATCCGCCGTGAATCCGGAGTCGACGTACCCTTCTTCTCTTGGATGATGCTTGGCTTGCCGATCGTCTTCGTGCTCGTTTCCGTCGCGGTTGCGGATCTCCTTCGTCACGGAACGAAGGGGGCGCCAGCGGTCCGCGGAATGGCACAGCTTGTCTTCCAGCAACGCCGGGCGCTTGGGGTGTGGACACGCGGACAAGCTAACACCGTGGCGGTATTTGCTCTGACTGTATTCCTGTGGGTTCTGCCCGGCATTGTGGCG
Organism: uncultured Binatia bacterium (SeqCode); assembly: GCA_964528465.1. Lineage (GTDB taxonomy): Bacteria > Desulfobacterota > Binatia > HRBIN30 > HRBIN30 > CAZGSN01. The sequence goes on along the minus strand of CAZGSN010000252.1, from coordinate 7,513 downwards.
CTAGTCATGGGGCAGAACCACGACTCCTACAAGAGTTTGGTGGCGATGCTACCCGAGAGCGTGGTCGCCTTGCTGGGTGCTTGTCTGTTGTTCGTGTTGCCCACCAATCTGGCCAAGCACGAATTTACCTTGAGCTGGAGTGAGGCGGTCAAGATCGATTGGTGGATTGTGTTCCTCTACGGCGGCGGCATCGCGCTAGGGACGCTGACCTTCAAGACGGGTTTGGCAGAGGCCATGGGCAATGGGCTCACAAGCTGGCTTGGTGTCGACAGCCCGTTGGCTTTGCTCGCCTTGTCGACGGCACTGGCGACGGTGCTGTCGGAGACCACCAGCAATACCGCGTCGGCCAACATGGTGGTGCCGGTGGTCATTGCCTTTGCGCGCTCGTCCGGCCTCGATCCTGTGCTCCCCGCGGTTGGCGCCACCTTCGGGGCTTCGCTCGGTTTCATGCTGCCGGTGTCGACCCCGTGCAACGCCATCGTCTACGGCAGTGGGCGTATCCCCCTCGCCCGCATGCTGCGCCACGGCATCGTGCTCGACATTGCGGGCGTGGTCGTCATCATCACCGTCGTCCATCTCTTGGGTCCGCTGGTGCTGGGGACGCGCTGATTCTCCTTGAAGCCCAGAGGGAAGGGCAAATGCCGTTGTTCGTAGAATGTGTGCGACCCGTCTGGGAATAGGATGGGCATCGGGCTAACCAACGCGTCGGCGCTGCGGCGCCATACGGCCATAGGAGGAGTACAGATGCGTGATTGTCGGCAGTTCTACATCAATGGTGCCTGGGTTGCGCCAAAGACGGCGAGAGATCTTGCGGTCTTGAACCCCGCCACGGAAGAGGCCATCGGCACGATTAGTCTCGGCGGCAAGGCGGATGTCGACGACGCCGTGCAAGCCGCACAGCGAGCCTTTGCCTCCTTCTCGGAGACCACTCGCGAGCAGCGCTTGGAGTTGCTGCACAACATCGGGGCCGCCTTTCAGAATCACTACGAGGAAATGGCCGAAACCATTTCGCTGGAGATGGGCGCCCCCTTGTGGCTGTCGAAGGCGGCGCAAGCTGCGTCGGCGCTAGGGCACCTTGCCGCGACCGTTGAGGTTCTGAAGGAATACTCCTTCGAAGTCGAAAAAAACGGCACCATGTTTCGACGCGAGCCCATCGGTGTGTGCGGTTTGATTACGCCGTGGAACTGGCCGATCAACCAGATTGCTTGCAAGGTCCTGCCGGCTATCGCGGCCGGCTGCACCATGGTGCTCAAGCCCAGCGAGATTGCGCCGCTCAACGCCTACCTGTGGACCAAGATCCTGCATGAGGCCGGTGTTCCCGCGGGTGTTTTCAATATGGTGAATGGCGACGGGCCTACCGTCGGGGAAGCAATGTCGGCACACCCCGGCATCGACATGATGTCTTTCACCGGCTCTACCCGCGCCGGCATCGCGGTTGCCGTGGCCTCAGCCGCAACCGTGAAGCGCGTGACGCAAGAACTTGGCGGCAAGTCGGCCAACATTCTTCTCGAAGATGTCGATCTGAAGTCGGCGGTTACCGGTGGCGTGCGCACCTGCTTCACCAACAGCGGGCAATCGTGCAATGCACCAACCCGCATGCTGGTCGCCGCTTCGCAGCACGATGAGGCCGTGGAAATTGCCAAGAGTGTCGCCGAGGCCATGCGTGTCGGTGATCCGATGACTGACGGCACCATGTTGGGCCCGGTGGTGAGCAAGATGCAGTTCGACAAGATTCAGCGCTTGATCCAAGCCGGAATCGATGAGGGAGCAACTCTGGCAACCGGTGGTGTGGGGCGACCGGCGGGCATGGAGCGTGGGTATTTCGTCAAGCCGACGGTGTTCGCCAACGTCAACAACCAAATGACCATTGCCCGCGAAGAGATCTTTGGGCCCGTGCTTTCGATCCTCCCCTACAAGAACGAAGAAGAGGCCGTGCAGATCGCCAATGACACGCCGTATGGGTTGTCGGCGTATGTCTCGTCCGGGGATCCGCAACGAGCCCGTCTCATTGCCAAGCGGCTGCGCGCCGGGAACGTGCATGTCAACGGAGCTCAGCTCGACTTCAACGCTTGCTTCGGCGGTTACAAGCAATCCGGTAACGGCCGCGAATGGGGTGAGGCGGGCTTCGAGGAATTCCTCGAACTGAAGGCAGTGTTCGGCTGGTAGCCGGATCCCGTGTCGGCAGAGACACGGCAAGCAGACCTGGTGGTGGTCGGCGGCGGTGCCGCTGGCCTCACCGCGGCAATCTTTGCGGCGCAGACCTGGCCCGGTCTGCGCGTTGTCGTTCTCGACGGAGCGCCGCGCATTGGGGCGAAGATTCTCATATCGGGAGGCGGCCGTTGTAACGTCACCAACGCAACTGTCCGCGCCCAAGACTTCAACGGCTCGCAGCCATTCATTCGTAACGTCCTCGCCGCCTTCGACCAAGACGCGGCGGTACGTTGGTTTGCGTCGCTCGGCGTGCCCTTGCAACGCGAAGACAGCGACAAGTTGTTCCCGGTTTCCAACCGCGCGCGTAGTGTCGTCGATGCCTTGCTGAGACGTTGCGAAGCGTTGGAGGTCGACATCCAGTGTGGGCAATGCGTCGAACATTTGGATCCGGCGGATGGATTTTTGGTGCAAGCCACGACGCTTGCGGTGGCAGCTCCGCGTGTGGTGTTGGCGACGGGGGGACGCTCGTTGCCGCGTACCGGCAGTGACGGCTCGGGATGGGAATTGGCGCGCCGTCTAGGCCACACAGTGACACCGACGCTGCCAGCTCTGGTACCCTTGTGCCTGGACGAGAAGTTTTTTCACGCGGGCCTTTCCGGGCTTTCTCACCCTGTGGAACTGCGTACGTGCGTAGACGGCAAGCTCGCCGATCGCCGTTGCGGCAGCTTGCTGTTCACGCATTTCGGCATCAGTGGGCCCGTCGTTTTGGATGCCAGTCGGCACTGGCTGCTAGCCGGCAGCAACGGGCACAGCGTAGAACTGCGCTGCAGTTTCGTTGCTGGGGAGCCGTTCGAGGCCGTGGAGCGTCGCCTTCTGGACGCGGTGACGGCACAGCCTCGCCGCTCCCTCCTACGCTGGGCTGCGGAGTCGATGCCCGAGCGTCTTGCCATGGCTTTGCTGCAGGCCGCGGGCATCGACCAAAGTCTACCGCTCGCGCAATTGCCGCGCGCCCAGCGGAGAGCCTTGGTGCACGCGCTTACGGATCTACCCCTGCCGGTAGTCTCGTCGCGCGGGTGGGATTTCGCCGAGGTCACCGCCGGCGGCATTCCACTGCGTGAGGTCAGCTTCCGCACCATGGAGTCGCGACGGCAAGCGGGTCTGTACCTCGTCGGCGAGATGCTCGACTGCGACGGGCGCATCGGCGGCTTCAACTTCCACTGGGCCTGGGCCACCGGCTACCTGGCCGGCCGTGCGGCAGCGTCGCGGCGCGGAGACACGCGGGCGGAGCAAAATTAGCCGCCGTAAAGTGCGAGTGGTCCTGCTAACCGGCCCTCGTTGTTGTGCCATAACCACGGCATATTTGTGCCATGATTGCTACGGTAACCCTCGACGCTTCCAATCGTATCGTCCTTTCGAAGGATCTGCGGCAAGCCGCTGGCATCCCGCCAGGCCAGAAGCTTGTGGTTTCGGTAACGCCGGGCCGCATTGTTCTCGAAGTTCCCGCCAGTTCCACGGGCCGCATCATCAAGCGAGGCAAACTTAAGGTATGGTCGGGGGCCGTGCCGGCGACGCCTCTGGCGGAGGCGGTCGAGCGCGCACGGCACTACAACCGATGACGTTTCTGGATACCGGCATCTTGGTCGGGCGTTACTCGAAGAGCATCCGGAGCACGCGATTTGCGTCTCGGCCCTGCAGGATGCGGACCGACCGTTTACGGACGCCCATGCTTTGGCAGAAACGTTTGCCGCCCTTACCGGTTTCTACAAGGTGCCGGTGAAAGCAGCAGCCGAACTCACCTTAATGCTGAAGCAGTCTCTATCCGTTGAGTCACTCTCTTTGGCGGACTACGAGAAAGCAATCACCGAGGCTCGCATACGCGGCGTGATGGGTGGCGGCATCTATGACTCCCTGCACGCGACCTTTGCGCGGCGAAGGGGTGCTCTGCGGATCGTCACGCGTAACCCATCCCACTTTGCACATGTGGCTCCGGATTTAGAAATCCTCACTCCGTAGCTGCTCGACCAGGCACGCCCCGCCGGCTGCTGCAGTAGCAACCCAGAACCGGCGCTAACGCCCACTTTGGCCTTCACTGGACGGATGATCCCGAAACCCTCACGGTTCCCACCGAGCCAGCGCGCGTGATCGGGAACGCTGCAACCCGCACCGGCGCACCGGGCAGCTCCGAATCCGGCGCTAGCGCCGGATTTGGGGGCAATTCCGTAGGTTGACATTGCTGGGGGAGGTCGGTAGTCGCAGGCCTCCGATGCTGCGGGGAAGGAGAACACGATGATCGAAGCTTTTGAGCTCAAGCGTCGCGAGGATATCGACGAGGTCGAAGACGACGACTTGGAGGACGATGACGACGACGACGACTACGGGTACGGCGACGATGATGACGACGATGATGATGACGATCTCGACGATGACTGGGATGATGACGACGACGATGACGACATAGATGAGGATGACGAGGACTAGACACGCCTAGCGCTTCGGACAGAGAACTTGCGCGCCGTGGTGCAAAGGGTGGCGCGGGCTCAAGTCTGTGTTGGCTCGCGCACGATTGGGCGCATCGAGTCTGGCCTTCTCGTATTGCTCGGGGTAGCCGGCTCGGATGCGGAAGTAGATGTCGACTGGTTGGTCGACAAATTGGTGGAGCTAAGGATCTTTGCCGACGAGAGTGGTCGTTTCGACCGCTCTCTCCGCGACGTCGGAGGTGGCCTGCTGGTGGTATCTCAGTTCACCCTCTTTGCGGATACGCGCAAGGGACGCCGGCCGTCCTTCTCGCAGGCAGCACAACCAGAGAAGGCGATTCCACTGTATGAGCGTTTTTTGGCACGTGCGCGCGCCCTTGGGCTGACGGTAGAAAGCGGAGAATTTGGTGCCCACATGCAAGTGACGCTCGAGAACGACGGGCCCGTGACCCTATTGCTCGACAGTACGGAGCGGTGAGCCATGCCAGGTGCGGGCTTCTACGCCATTCATACCAACAAGCTGAGCTTTCGTCGCGACGGGCGCTGGTATGCGGACGACGAACCGGTGATGCACGATCGGCTGGCGCGTCTATTCAGCCGCTACCTGCGTCGCAAGACGGACGGTAGCTACGAGATATGGATCGACGAGCGCTACCACGCCGATGTGGAGATCGAGGATACGCCGTACGTCGTGACAAGTGTCAGCCCGGTGGAGGGTGAGGGATTCTTCATCGAACTCAACGACGGCACCTGTGAGCTACTTGCCCCAGACAGCCTGGTAGTCGGACGGGACAACGTTCTTTACACCCGAGCCAAGGGTGGAGAACGTGTCCGCTTTCTGCGGCCTGCCTACTACCAGCTCGCGGAAGCAATCGAGGAGAGCGGCGACGGCGCACTCCTGCTGCGCTGCGCTGGGCAAACCTATCCTGTCGGCAGCAGCGTTTCTTGACCACCGACGGCGAAATTGTCTTGCCTCCTAAGCCAAGCTTCCACGTGGTGCTCGTGGCACCGGAGATTCCTCAGAACACCGGCAGCATTGCCCGTCTCTGTGCTGCGACCCACACTCGTCTGCATCTGGTGAAGCCGCTCGGCTTCTCACTTGAGGATCGTTACCTCAAGCGCGCCGGCCTCGACTACTGGCCTTGGGTCGATCTGCACGTACACGATACCTGGGATGAGTTTCGCCGTGCCAACCCAGAGGCGCGGCTGCACCTATTGTCGGCACGTGCCGAGCGCAGCTATTTGGTTGCTCCTTACCAACCCGGAGACTTCTTTGTCTTCGGGCGCGAAACCAAGGGGCTTCCCAGAGAGTTGCTAGCTGCCCACCCAGATGACATCTACGTGATTCCCATCGACTCTCCGCACGTGCGTAGCCTCAACCTTGCCAACGCTGTCTCCATCGTCCTCTACGAAGGCAGGCGGCAGCTAGCCAAGTGAGAGAGCAGGGCCGGCCACCGTGCGGCCACGCGCCAATCCTTGCTGAGACTAGTGCAAGCCCTCTGGCCGCGACTCTCAGGGCAACGCCAAAGTCGTTGACGGAGGCATTCCATCTGGCGCGCCGCGAGGGCGCGGCGTCTCCAGTGCTTGTGTTTCCTTGTTCTTGGGGACGGGCCGGCCCGCCCGAGATTCAGGCCCGCCGCGCCCTCTGGCAGCGACTCTGCCGTGACCTTGCAGCAGCGTCTCGGGGGCGCCACCGATGGCTCGGCCTTGCGGGCCGAATGTGGTAGGCAGCGTCGTCGCAAAGGCTGTCCACCGCGGCACGCTCGAGCGAGATACAAACACCTGGAGGCAAACCATGATCACAGTACATCATCTCAACAACTCGCGTTCGCAGCGCGTGCTTTGGTTGCTGGAAGAGCTGGGCGTCGACTACGAGGTGAAGCGCTACGAGCGCGACGCACGAACCATGCTGGCGCCGGCGGCGTTGCGCGCGGTGCACCCGTTGGGCAAGTCGCCGGTAATCACCGATGGCACCCTCACTGTGGCAGAGTCGGGTGCCATCGTGGAGTACTTGGTGAAGAGCTACGGTAACGGCCGTCTTCTCCCCGCCTCCGGTTCTCCGGAGCGCCTGCGTTACACCTATTGGCTGCACTACGCGGAAGGTTCCGCCATGCCCCCGCTCTTGCTCAAGCTGGTCTTCGACCGCGTCGAGAGCGCCCCAGTTCCCTTCTTCGTTCGTCCGGTGGTGAAGATGATTGCGGGTAAGGCGAAGACCTCGTTCATCGAGCCGCAGCTCAAACTACATCTGGACTACATGGAGTCGGAGCTGGGTAAGAGCACCTGGTTCGCCGGCAACGAGTTTACTGCCGCCGACATCCAAATGAGCTTTCCCATCGAGGCTGCGGCGGCACGCGCCGGTTTGAACGCCGGGCGACCGAAGCTCATGACCTTCCTGAAACAGATCCACGCGCGCCCGGCTTATCAGAGAGCCCTGGAAAAGGGCGGTCGCTACGAACTGCTGGGCTGAGTCGATCTTGCCCCTTCCTGCGCAGCTCGGAACGGCACGACGCCCGTGAAGAAAACCACGGGTGTCCCAGCTTCAGACATCCTGATCCTCGAGGTTCAAATTTGATCCGCAAGACCGAATTTTGAACCACAGAGACACAGCGGCCACAGAGACGCGGAAGGAAAGCTCAGAAGTTTTTCTCTGTGAAGCAAACGCTTCAATTCTTGTCGGCTCGCGCAAATTTGCCGCGGTGTGGTCCGGTAGCCGATCGATGTTTGGTAACAATTTGGTGCCTTGGAAATCTGCCTCCGACCTACAGCCTCCGGTCTACAGCCTACAGCCTGCGCGGCCAGCCTCGATCGAGCCCAAACGACCGCACTCCACCGTGATCACGATCAAGCTCCGGAGTGTGGTTGCGGCCGGGGCCGCGCTGGGCCCTCGG
>CAZGSN010000251.1:0-10454 GCA_964528465.1 uncultured Binatia bacterium (SeqCode) | reverse complement strand
GTCGCAGGGGTCAGTTGGGCAAGACGGACGAACGAGCTGTTGTATTTCTCCCGGCGCAACGGCGGAACGTTCTTGTGGAATGCTTCAAGCCCCGTGCACAGGAGAATCAAAGACCCAAGCTCGGATTGCCGGCGACAAACGATGCTCTCTTCAGACGGCACACATATCCTGTTTCTCTCTTCGCCACCCACGCCCACGGCTTGAAGCAACTCGACCGGTTCAGAAGTTCAGAATAGTCGAGCGTGCCCGACCTTGAGATTTCACAGATCCACCGGCGCACGGACACACCGGCGCACCGCAGTCGTGTTCCCATTTCGATCGCATGTCTGGTAAGCGGCTGGCATGCGCGCCTTTCTGCTTCGAGTTTTCGTTCTCACGCTTCTACTCTTCTTGCTAAGCCCCAATCATCGGGCGCTGGCCCAGTGCGGCGGTGACTGCAACGGCGACGGTCGCGTGCAAGCGGACGACTTGCGCACCGGCGTAGACCTGGCCCTCGCGATTCCAGAGGCGGACGCGTGTGCCGCCGCCGATGGTGACGGCAATCGCGAGCTGACGGTCGACGAACTCGTGCAAGCCGTGCATCACGCCGTCGATGGCTGCGCGCGCGTTTCCACCCCTCCCTTATCGAGAAGTATACCGCCTGCCGGCGCAAGTGCCGTCGACAGCAATGCTTGGCTCACCCTCGATTTCACAGCCGCCGTCGCGTCCGAAACTCGACAGACCTTCACTCTGTATTGCAACCAGGCGCCACACCCGGTCGCCGTGCATGCCATCGCACCCAACACCTTGCTTGCCAATCCGCAAGGGCAACTGCCGCCCGAGGCAACCTGTGAGCTGCGCTGGCTTGGCCCCGATGGCCCCGACATGTTGGGGTTTACTACGGCCAGCTCCGAGATGCCGGCAACGGTGCGCTACGACCGCACCGACAAGCGCGCAACCGTCCCCTTCCCGGATGACTACTGGCTCGCGGAGGATGCAGCCAAGCCCAACGGTGTACGCGTCAACATACCGATTCCGAGCGGACCTGCCGACCTGCAAGCCATCTTCCGCGCCTTACTGCGCGAGACCAATAAGCTCGACGGATTCAGTCCGATCGCCCCGTTTGTCATTGAGCTATCCGAGGCACCCGATCCCGCATCCATCCCGCAGACGCCAGCCGACTCCTTGCAACCTCTCGCCAGCATCGGCCTCTTCGACCTTACCCAAGGCAGCCCCACGCTCGGGCAGCGCGTGCCTTTTCGAACGCAGATCCGCAGCGATCGCAACACCCGCGGGCTGCTAAGTCACAGCCTGCTGCTCTTCCCCTCGATCCCGCTCGAACCTGGGGCACGCTACGGCCTGGTGATGACCCGCCAAGCACGCGTGACACCCACCCGTGCTTTTGGTCCGTCACCGTTCCTAAGCTCGCTATTGCAGCCTCCCTCCAGCAACGACACCGCTACACACGTGCAGACGCGTGGCCTGGTCGAGGACGTCCTGCGTGTCCTTGCACAGCAGGCGCGGCCACCCATCCCTGCCGACGACATTGCTCTGGCGGTACGCATCAGCGTGCGCACGACCGACGACATTCCCGCCGACTTGCTGGCGATCCGCCAGCAAGTGTGGTCGGCAGAAGCACCGCAGTTCACCATCACCAGCGTCACCGCCGATCCAGACCCCGACGTTGCCGCGGTAGTGCGCGGCGAATGGCTGGCACCGGACTGGCGCGAGGGGCAGTACTTCAAACGCGACGCCGAGGGAAAGCCTTTGCAGACCAAGAGCAATCGCCTGCCCTTCGTTCTTGCCTTACCGGCAGCGGCGGCACGCGGGCCGGTGCCGCTCACCATGTACCAGCATGGCAATCCCGGCAGTGCGGAGCGCGAGGTGCCCAGCGAGGCACGTCGATATCTGGGCGCCGCAGGATTCGCCGTGGCAGGCTTCACCGATGTCTTGAATCGTGAACTCAGCCCCAACGCAGCGAGTCAGGCCGAAGCGATTGCGGCTCAAGTAACGGCCATCTTCTTTTCCATCATTCAGAGCCGGCGGGTGCCCGACTTCTGGGTCGAACTCAACGCCGAGCAGCTTGCCTTCATTCGCATGCTCGCCACATTTGGCAGCATTGATGTGCTACCGCTTGGGGCTCCGGATGGCATTGCAGACATCAACGTGCAGGCGCCGCTCACCTACGTCGGCATTAGTCAGGGGGCCAACTACGCACCCGGCCTACTTCCCTACGCGCCGGAGATTCGTGCCGCGGCCTTGGTAGCCGGCGGCGCTCGTTTGGCAGAGGTGCTGCTGCACCAACAGCCACAAGCCTTTCTGACGCAGCTCGGCGGAATCTTTCCAAGCCTGACGGCAGCAGAGATCTGGGTAGGCCTGACCCTGTTCCAACACATCTACGACCAGCAAGACGAGCACAACCACGGACGCTTCGTGTATCGCGAGCCGCTGACGGTAGCCGGCACGACGCGCAAGGCGAGCATTCTACAAATCGAAGGTCTCAACGACTCGCTGGTGCCCAACCACGCGTCGGAATCCCTGGCCTATCAACTGGGTCCCCTTCCGCACTTGCTGCCGGTGCAACGCGCCGTGCCCTTCCTAAGCACGACGCAAGGCCCGGTACGTGCCAACATCGACGCAGAGACAACGGCGGCCTTCTTCCAGTATGTGCCGGTTGGTGTCGACGGCATTGATCCCACACCCGGGTGCCTCGCCACGCTCGAAAGCGAAGGCCACTACTGTTCGCAAAGCGCCCCAGAGTCACAGCACCAACGCGTCGTGTTTTTCCGTACCGCGGTAGACGAGGGAATTCCCACCATCATCAATCCCTTCGAGTAACGGTGGCAGCCGCGCATGGAGATTCCGCTCAGCGGGCGCGAAATTCACGAGGTAGTCGCGTACCGCGGCCTCGTGGCCGCAACCAAAGATTGAAGGGCCGGAACGGGCCGCGCAGGCTGGAGGCTGTAGACCATAGGCTGTAGGTCGGAGGAACAACGAGAGGAGAAGCTGCGAGAATCTGTGCGCCACGCAATGAGATCAGAAAATCGAAGATCAGCACCGGCGCACCGCCGCACAGGGCACCGCCGGATACGCAATGCGCTTGTCGCTGGCGCGCCATCTGGCTAAACCGGGCGCAGGCTCACACATGTTCATTCTCGCAAATTTCCTGCTGGCTACGGCTTCCCTGCTGCAGCTCGTTCTCAACCTCTACATGTGGATCGTCATTGCTCGGGCCTTGGTCTCTTGGGTCAACGCCGACCGCTACAACCCGATCGTACGCTTTTTGGAGAATGCTACCGATCCGCTCTTGTATCGGGTGCGCCGGGCACTGCCGTTTCAAACCGGTGGCATCGATTTCTCTCCGCTCCTCGTCCTCCTGGCCATCTACTTCTTGCAGGGGTTCTTGGTGCAGAGCCTGCACGACGTCGCATTGGCCTTACGATGACTCCGAAGCCGACAGCGACACGGTCGCGGGCGACACGGTCGCGGATCAATGTGCGCCTGCAACCGCGCGCCTCGCGCGACCAGATCGTTGGCTGGCAAGGTTCGGTGCTACGCGCCCAGGTTCATGCGCCGCCGGTAGAGGAGGCTGCCAACCAGGCTTTGATCCGCCTGCTATCGCGGAGCTTGCAGGTTGCACCCAGGGCCTTGCGTATCGTCCACGGTCACAAACACCGTGACAAGTTACTCGAAATCGACGGGCTGACCTTGCCGGAGTGCGAGCTGCGTCTTGGCGCCAGCAGTCGCGTTGACAACAAAAATCGCGGTGATTAAAGCCGCGCACCGCTAGCGGAGGACCAGCATGCCGATTTACGAGTACCTGTGTAAGAAGTGCGGTGAGTTCGAAACCACCCAGCGCATCACCGACAAGCCGTTGACCAAATGCCCCACCTGTCGCGGCAAGGTCAGCAAGCTGATCTCCAGCACTTCCTTTCAACTGAAGGGATCGGGTTGGTACATCACCGACTATGGCCGCAGCGGAAGCACTCCGGCCGCTGATTCCGCTGAGACGAAGACGGAAACCGGAACCGGCAAGTCGGAGGAGAAGACCTCCGACACCAAAGCGTCGAGCAAGTCTGCCGATAGTAAGGCCGCCGAAAGCAAATCGTCCGGCAGCAAGTCGTCCACTTCGAAATCCTCGGGAAAGAGCACAAAGGCCAGCTCGTCCTCGGCCGCAGCGGCGTGAGCTTCTCACGCCTATGACCTACGGCCCAGAGGCAACTATCGAAACGGCCGGCTCTGGGCTCATGGCGGCACACCAGCCCGCGAGGCACAAAAGATGGGCTTTGCACGCCAAATCGTTCCTACACCAGACGCGGGCCGAGGGCGGCCCGTCTCCAACTCAGATTCATCAATGTTTACAAGCAATGGAGACGCCCCCTCGACTGAGCTCGGGACAGGCGCGCTCCCGCGGCGCATCAGCCGTATTGCCCGCCCAAGCGATTTGGCGTGCAAAGCACAACAAATGAGACTGGGGGCGTGGTTGTGTGCCACCGGCGTGCTTGGGGCGCTACTGTTTCCACCTCAACTCTGGGCACAGGCTTGCACCCAACTCAGCGGCACGTACTCCACCAAGCAAAGCGGCGTTACGAGCGGTCCTAGCCTCAGCGCCGGGACCTGCGGGGGCGCCGCAGCCCCGGAGAAGTCGTTTCTCTTCATTGCCCCACGCACCGGGCTGTACACCTTCGATACCATCGGCTCCGCCTTCGACACGGTGCTCTATCTGCGCAGCGCCGAGGGCACGCAGCTCGATTGCAACGACGACATTCAGCCAGGAGTAAACGCCCAATCGCGGATCAGTCTGATTCTCACCGAATCGCAAGCGGTGACGGTCTTCGTGGATGGCTTCGAGTCACAAGCCGGGGCCTTCGTACTGCGCATCAATCCCGATTGTCCCCTGCCCTTCCGCAGCGACGCACGCGACCTCGGTAGCTCCTTGAACGTAAGTATCAGCGGGACAACCACCTGCGCGGCCAACCTCGTGGGCGGTGCCACCTGCGGCGGCGATTCCAACAACGGTGGCTCCGCAGGTGCCGACACCGTCTTTGTCTACTCCGCGCCCAGCGACGGCACCTACACGATCTCAACTACGGGCTCCAACTTCGATACGGTCTTGTACGTGCGCTTGGGCATTTGCACGGGCAACGAAATCGGCTGCAGCGACGACATCGCCCCCGGCACCAACCAGCAATCGAGCCTAACCTTGCCGCTCACGAGTGGTCAGACGATTGCCATCGCAGTGGATGGCTATGCCGACGAAAGTGGCGACTTCGTTCTCTCCATCCAAGGTAGCCCCGCCACGCCCACGATTACGGCGACCTCGACTAAGACACGAACCTCAACGGTAACCCCGACGATCACGCTGACCAACACGGTCACCCCGACCCCGACCATAACGCTCACGCCTCTGCCGAGTGTCACCCGCACCGCCACCCGCACCGCGACGCAGACACGGACACCAACACCAACCACGACGCGTAGCGCCACGCTGACCGCGTCGATCACACGAACAACAACGCCCACACGCACCGCTTCGCCAACAGCGACCGCTACTCTTGGCCCCAGTCACACGCCGACGATTACGCTAACGGCAGCACCGACAGCCACGGCAAGCGACACGCCAACTCCAGAAACTCCCAGCCCTACACCGTCGCCGTCGCCGACGATCACCTTCGCCGGACCAAGCTGTTGCCAACGCTTTCTTCCCAACCCGATCTGCGAGGCACCAGTTTCGCCGATGGCGTGTGCCGAAAGCGGCGGCACGCTCATCGCCAACGCCTCTTGCGTTCGCGGCTTGTGCATCTCCAACGATGCCACACCTACTCCAACGGTGACCCAGACCCCTATTGCAACCGACACGCCTACGACAACGCCCACCCGCAAGTCGACCTCGACACTGAGTCCGACGCCGAGCACTACACCAACCTCTACCAGTCCGCGCACTGTGCTGCGGCTCGCGCCAGGCTCGGGAGCACCGGGTACTAGTCTGGTCGTCAATGGGCGCGTCCGCAGTGGCGCCGAAGCAGCACGCATCTTCTGGAAACAAGGAAACGAGCTGATGCCGCTGATCGAAATTCCCGCGACAGCGGATGGCAGCTTCCAGGGTATCGCCACCGCACCGGACGATGCCGTGGAGGGCAACGCCCAGGTGTGCGCTGCGGCCACCGGGGTCGAGCTGCGCGGTACTGACCTCGCCTGCGCAACATTTATGGTTCTGCGCCAGGAGCCTGGCTCGTTGCTTGGACAAGTGCGTGACGCCGACGACACGCCTTTGCCTGGAAGCGAGGTATTTCTAGGCAGCGAGCACGATGCACCGGTGGCTCGAACAGTTTCCGACGGCAACGGCCAATACACGTTTCGTAACTTGCCGCCCGGCACCTATGTGGTGCATGCCGCATTCCCGGGTCGCTTCTTTGAGACGCAGACACGCCAGGTGCCGTCTGCACGCTCCGTAAGCGTCGTGCACCACGGCATCACCGACGGCACGGCGTACGCCTACCGGACCGGAGCAGTCGCCCTGCTCGACAAGCCGAGTTACGTGCGCGAGCCCATCAACAACTACTGGCTCGCCCACTTCGGCGCTTTGCCGAGCGGGCCGCCGTTGCTGGTCCGCTTCTTTGCACAAGTCACTTTCGTCGGTGTCGATGCCGGCCCGTTGCTCTTCTCGTGGTGGCGTGACGACGAACTCCTGCAGCGGCAGGTCGTCGACGACTCAGCTCCCCTCTTCGAGGACGAAGACGTTCCCCTCAATGACGCCTTCTTTGTCGATGTAAACGTCAGCGAACTACCGGCAGGGGACCTTACCTTGCGCATCGCGCGCTACGACGCCGACTCCGATGTAGAGATCGAGGTGTTGCGGGAGCTTCACGTCGACATTGTGGATCTCGGCAGCCGCTGGCTAAGCAATCGCGTCGGCTCTCCAAGCATCACGGTTGTTGGCGACGGCAGACGTCTGGCCTATCGATTTCAAGGAGAGTTACCGCCGCCACTCTTCGCGTTCGACTTCGCACAGAGCCTAGACCTCGGCATCACCACACCGGCCCTCGATAACCATGCGCGTCTGCGGGCCAGCATCGAGGAAACCTACTACAGCGACGGCACCTGGCGTGGCCGCGTGCAGGGAGAGCAAGAAGCGCTTCTCTTGGGCGTCGATTACGGACAGCGCAACCTCGCCTTCGTCGGTCCCAGCGGCGAGCAGTTTGTCGATACTCAGTATTCTCTCGACAGCATGACTCCCATGCAAGGCGACTGCCCGCGTCTCCCCGCAGCCAACGCGGTTCGCCCAACAGTGTTTCCCGCTTGCTCCTCGGGTTGCGCGGTAACCGCGCAATCCCGACCGGCACTCGCTGCCTGCGCGAGCTTGCAAGAAAGGTCGCTAGCCACGGTAGCGCCGGATCTTGGTCTTTCCGCCGTAGTCGGCAGCGACCTGATGCAAGCGAGCAGCCAGCGCGTGGCACTCGATCCGCCCCTCTGCCGCGGCTTCGTCGATGCGGACACCCCGCAATCTCTGCGCCTTGGTGTTCGCCACGATCCGGACTTCGGAGCTTGCCCCGCAGCTTGTTCCTTCTTCGAGGATGTCTGCGTCGACCTCGATATGCCGGCCCTAAGCCAAGTCCGTTGCCTCTCCAGAACCATCGACGCGGAGAACATTCTCTTGCAGGGAGAACAATCCGGGTGCGCAGGACAAGGCGTGGCGCGACTCTCCCTGGCTGCCGACTCTACCAGCAATCGCCCCAAGGCAATCGCTAGCGACGGTGCCGGGCATGCCATGGTGGTGTGGGTAGAAGACGGGCAAGCGCCCGCAGCACTGCTGGCTTCGTATTTTGATGGTGAGACTTGGAGTTCGGCACAGACGGTGACTGGACCGGCGTTTGTGGATGCTCCCCAGGTGGCATTCCTCGCTCCAGACCACGCCATCGCCGTGTGGGAGCAGAGTCGATTGAGCAACGACGTTGCGGCCGGCGCTTCGTTGCAACAACTACTAGCCAGCACCGAGCTTTATGCTGCAGAGTGGAACGGAGAGGGCTGGAGCACACCGCTCGCCATTACGCAGGATGAAGTGGCGGATGCCCATCCCACACTGGCGACGCACGCGGCAAGCCAGCAGGCCATCTTGGCGTGGACCCGTGGCAACCCAATTTCCGGTCAGCCGCCGCTGATCGTGGCCTACTCTCTGTGGAGCAATGGGGCCTGGCGCGCTCCCGGGCGTATCGTCGCCGAGCCCTTTACGCTGGATTTTGGTCCTACCGTTGCCATGGATGCGAGCGGCCGCGCGGCGCTGGTGCTGACGCGGGACTTGGACCGTAATCTCGCCACCGTGACCGATCGCAGCTTGGCCTTCTCGACGTACAACGGGAACCAGTGGTCGACACCGGAGGGCTTCGGCCCGGGTTATTCCCCTTCACTGGCCTTCAGCTCCGCGAACGAGCCCTTCGTCGCCTTCGTGCGCCCAACATCCGACGCCGGTCCGGCAACGCAAGCTACCGGCGAGGGCAACCGCAGCCAGCTCTACGCGGCGCAGCGCCGTTCCGGCAATTGGAGTACGACGCCCATTGGCAGTCGCGTTTTCGCCGAGCACCCGCGAGTGCGGGTCGACGCTGACAACCAGGCATGGATTATTTTCCGTCAGTTCGCTTCGATCATGGCAACAGGGGAGAGTGCATGGTTGGGTGCTGCCAACAGCAGCCTTGACCTCGCCGGAGACACCTGGGCACTCGATCGACTCGACCTGCAACACTCTTGGCTGCATGCCTTTGATCTGAACCTTGGTGACGGTGCACTTGTAGTTGCTGCGACACAACAGTCGCAGCAGGTCATGGGAGTATCGGTCGCAGAAGGCGCCATCGAAGCGGCTTCGTTCCCTCGATTGTCCCGGCTACAGCTTGTGTCGTTACAGCCTTCTGACCCCCATCCTCTGGTTGGCGATGGGATTGAACTCCAGGTTGCCATTCGCAACCACGGCCTGGGAGTGTTGCGCGAAGATACCATCGTCGAGGTTACGGTTAACGGAGACGCGATCGGCACGATTCCGGTTGCGGCGGGATTGCGCTTTGGCCAAGAGACGACCTCTACTGTAACCTACAGCGTGCGCAGCGCCGGACTCCAGCACATCGAGATGCGTTCCGCCGGTCAGAGTATCGGCGCCACGGTTTTCGGGTATCCCCCTGTGCCGCAAGCTCTCGGAGGTTTCCGGTCACCCGTCGACCACCGCCCCGAGCTGAGTTGGGATTCTTTCGAACGCGGTGTACGTGGCTATCGCATTTATCGAGATCATGCAGATTCGCCCGGGCAGTACACGGAACTCGTGGGCGAGACCTCCGGGCCGCGCTTCACGGACAGGACGGCAGCCAGCGGAGCGACTCAACGCTACGCCGTGTACACAGTGGATGAGAACGGCATCGTGTCGCAGACCGCCGCCAGGGTGGCGATTGCGGGCATCGACAGTCGTTGTTCGGGAGATTGCGATGGCGATGGTCTGGTCACCATCGACGAAGCAGTTACTACGACCTTGATTGCAGCCGGCCTGCGCCCGGCGAGTGTCTGTCGTGCCTACGACAGCTCCGTCGCGCTCTCCTTGGAAGAAGTGAGCCGCACTCTCGATGCGGCACTGGGCGGCTGCCCTTGAGTTGGTGAAACGTGAGCGTGTTACCGACAGACTTCGATCCCAAGAAGATCGGCTGGCGCTTTGTCCTCCATTTGCCACAGTTCATTCGCCTGTTCTGGGGCTTGTTCCGCGACCAGCGCGTCTCCGTGTGGGCTAAGTCGATTTTGGTCTTGGCACTCGTTTACGTCATTGCCCCGATGGATTTCATTCCCGACTTCACACCCATCCTCGGAGAAATGGACGACCTCGCCCTGGTGCTTCTGGCCTGTCGCGCCTTCTTGTCCCTCTGCCCCGATGAAGTCGTAAACGAGCACGTGCGCCGCATCGGCCGTGGCAAGGATCGCTAGCGCCAACGGCGCGGCTCCATACCAGCCTGGGGCAACGCCCCAGGTCAAAAGCCGAAAGCAGAATGAGGGCTGAAAGCCCGATCCATCGTCATGCCGCAACCAGCGATCCAATCACCGACCGCGCCGCAAGGATGGATCGCGCCTTCAGCGCTCTGAAAATGTCTTTTCCACATTACCTGGGGCGTTGCCCCAGGCTGGGATAGCAACGGGGCGTTGCCCCTGAATTCTGTGCCGCCCAACGGCGGATTGTGGCCAAGGTGGAGCAATTGATGGCATTGGTGGACGCGTTGGAAGCGCAGCTCGCCGCCACCCGCGCCAAAGGCGCGTCCCATTCCAGCCTGGGGCAAGGCCCCAGGTCAAGGGCCGAAAACAGAATGAGGGCTGGAAGCCCGATTCATCATGCCGCCCATCGCACCCATCAGAACCCTCTCCGCGCCTCCGCGCCTCTGCGGAGACTCTGCCGCTAGCCGCTTTTCCCCTGTTCGACTTTGATTTCCCTGCTATGAACGGGCGCCTAAAGGACC
>CAZGSN010000250.1:0-19166 GCA_964528465.1 uncultured Binatia bacterium (SeqCode) | reverse complement strand
CCAGCGCACGTTGGCGCCAAGGTCCATCAGCGTCTCGATCAATACGGCGGTCTGCACGGTCATGTGCAGCGAGCCCATGATCTTCAGGCCCTTGAGCGGCTGTTCCGCGGCGTACTTCGCGCGGATCGACATTAGGCCCGGCATCTCTTGCTCGGCGAGGCGGATCTCCTTGCGGCCGAGCTCGGCGAGGGCCAAGTCGCGGACCTTAAACGGTAGGCGGGTTGCCGGCGTGGCCGAAACAGCCCGGAGTTGTGCGGTGTTGCTCATCTCGAGTCCTCCTTATTCTTCGTGACTTTGGTTTTGCCGCTAGGCCGCGCCTTGGCGGCCTGGGTTGTGGGTTTGCGTGCGGTAGCGGCGAACAGGCCGGGGCCCTTCGCTTGGCTTGCGGGTGGCAGCGCGCGGGTGCGCGCGGCGACGTAGCCGACTTCGTCGAGCCAGCCGTGCATCTGGTCGGGCTCGAAGCCGAGCCATACGTGTCCCATCTGCTGCTGGTACTCGCGGCGATCGTGGCGCAGCATGTCGACCAGCAGGAAGCGTCCGCCGTCGCGCAACACCCGTCCGGCTTCGCCGATTGCCGCACCCGGATCGGCAAGGTGATGCAACACCAAACACATGACCGCAGCATCCAACTCGCCATCGTCGATCGGCAATGCCGTCAGGTCGCCCTGACGAAACTCTACTGCATGCTCTTTGATTACCTGCTGGCGCGCCGCCCGCAGCATGGCGCGCGAGTTGTCGACGCCGATCACGCGGCGTACAAACGGGGCCAGCATCGCCGCAATCTGACCCGTGCCACAACCCAGGTCTCCCACCACCCAATGGGCTTCCAGAAGCCCAGCCAAAGCCATGAGGTCGAAGCGCTCGCCGAACATGTCGCGCCGCAGCTTGTCCCACTGCCCAGCGGCCGAATTGAAGAATGCTTGCGAACGCGTTTGCTTGGTGGCTAGCACCGTTGCCAGCCGCTGGTCGTCGTGCTGGGAGACGCGCTCCTGCGCGGTCTGCTCGCGCAGCAGTGTCCACAAGCGCCGCGCCGCCGGCTCCAAATCCTCGATCGCCAAGCGGTACAGCCGGCTCGTGCCTTCCGGACGTGCCGCCACCCAGCCTTCGTCGGCGAGCACTTTCAAATGCCGACTCACCGTCGACTGTGGCTGCTGCAACACCGCGCACAGGTCCGCCACCGTCAGCTCGTGCGGCTCGACCAAACGCAGGATGCGCGCCCGCGTCATGTCGGCAAGCACGGTCATCCACGTCACGATTGCAGGGGAAGTACCCATTCATCCGTTAATCCGGATGCATGGGTACAACAAGGCGAGGCTCGCGGTCAAGAAGAAAATGTCTGGCTCATTCCACGTGTGCTTCGGCGAAGATCGGGCGCTCGTCCCGCGCGTAGTCCCAAGCTTCGGCATGGAGGGCATCCACCAAGGATTGGACGAAGGCATCCTGGCGTTGCCGCGCCTCGGGCACGGGGACCCAAGAATTCAGGATGGCAAACGCCACCTCGCCGTATGCGGGAGTTCGCAATACACCGGCCAACGCCGACGCTCCGACCGACCCGTAGGTGCCGGTCTTTCCCACCACTCGGCCTCGGTAGGGTGGGGCATCGAGGCGGTCCTGCAGGGTTCCCGTATCTATGCCGTTGACCGGCAACACATCCACCAGGCGCAGCTTGTGCTTGCCCAGCTCACGCTCGAGTTCCCATAGGATTGCCACCGCCGCGCGCGGACTGAGACGATTACTCTCTCCCGCGCCGGCTCCGTTGGTGATGGTGATCTCCGAACGTATGGCCGGTGTCACATGCTCGCGCATGGAAGCCTCGACTGCGACGGCGCCGCCAATATGATCCGCCATGACATGGAAGACGTTATTGGAGTATCCATTCAGCGCCTTGACGATGGCACGTAAGGGTGGTGACCGGTGCACTGCCAGCGCCTCACCCGAAGACATCGCCGTCTGCTTACCGTGAAACTCCAAGGCAGCGTCGCGCAAGCCCGATCGCGGTTCGCCCAGCGCTAGCCAAGCAGGCAAGCCATCGAGCCCCTGCAAGGATCGCTTTAGTCGCCGCGCCTGCGGATCCGGCTGCCAGTTGAACATCCACTCCCCCTTTAGGCGCAGACCTCCCTGTACGACACGCAAGCCGCGATCCTGCAGGCGACGCAAGACAAGAAACGCGTTTTCGAACACGAAGAACGGATCACCGCCGGACTCCACCAGCAGATCGCCATCAACGCTCCCCTTGCGTAACGGCCCCCCGGCAACGAACCGAGTCACGAAGCGGTGTTGCGGCCCCAGCTTCTCCAAGAGGGCCAATGTCGTCGCGACCTTACTTACCGAAGCAGGATGAACCGCGCGGCTCTCCTGCTGTGCCAACAAAACCCGTCCGTCGGCTGCCTGTGCGAACACCCCCTGGTCCGCCCCCAGCACTGCCCCCAAGCGCTGTAGCTCCGGCACCTGCGCCGTAACGTGAAGCGGGGACAATAGGAACAATAGCAAGAAGAGAATTCGCGCCGCGTGCTTGCCCCCCTCGGCAAGGCGCCTGCAGTCCTTTGGAATCATGCCCGTATCACACCTCTACTATGCCGCTGCAGTCGGGATAGCCCGAGCAACCCCAAAACTGTTTGCCGGCGGACTTGCCTTTCTTGGCGGTGCGCAAGACCGTGGGCCGGCCACAGGATGGACAGGGAGGGATCTGCTCCGCCGAATCGGGAGTATCCCGCTGGCGGCGTTGGCGCTCCGCTAGTCGAGCCGCAGCGAGTTGCTCGCTATAGCCGCCTTCCTCGACGAACTTGCGCTCGAGAGCGGCGATCTGCTGATCGAGAAGGTAGTTCGCTTGGTGAACCAAACAGATGATGGCATTGCTACGCACCGCCGGGTCGGCGTGCTCAAGCCAGTAGGCATACAGCGCCCAGCGCTCCTGATCGGTGAGATCCGTCAGATCCGACGGATTCGACGGATCCGGTCGATCGCGACGATACTGCTGCGGTACCTGGCGGACGGCCATGGCTTCTTGGGAATCCGGGCGCCATAGCGCCAGGCGACGGTGGCGCAGGAAATCCTCGAAGTCGAGAAGCAGCTCTTCGAGGCTGGCGCGGGCGACGTTGAGCAGGCGCAGCTCGGTCTGCGACGAAGTCGCCGCCGCCCGACTGCCTTCTGCGATATTCTGCCGCCCGGAGCGAGCAGCCTGTACCATCTGATCGACCGTGCGTGAGCGCCCATCGATGAATCTCTCGCAGAACCAGTATGTCGCGTCATAGATGATCGTCGCGGTCTGAAAGCTCGCCGTTGACCGATACCCACCGCTCGCGCGCAACCTAGTCATTCAGGCCTTCGTCCGGAACATCGGCAGAGTCCCGCCTGTTTCCTCATGCGCGTTATCATCGCATTCCTGCTGCTAGCGGATGGCTGGACTCGCCGCACCCATTTTCCCCCGCATCCCCCGTTGCGAACTTCGCCAAAGTGCTTGCCAATCCCGACGCTGGGCCAGTATAGGACTTCAGGCTATAGAGGTTTCCCCAATGGCACAAAGCAAGGACGTAAGTGGCACGAGCGCCGGCCTTCGCGACGGCGATCGCGGCAACGGCACTTCGGATCGGCCCGAAGGCGGGCGCCCTTGTCGGGTCGCGTTCCTAACGCCCAGCTTTCAGACCCTCGGACCCACCTGGCGCCGTGATCCACAGATCCTCAAGCTCGCCGCACCGCAAATTTGCGGCGCGTTGTACGCCAACGGGCATCGGGCTCTGCGCCAATACGATTTCGAAGTGCAGATCTTCAAGCTCGAGTACGAACAACCCGGCCGCCTCAACCTACGTGCCTTCTTTGATGACGCCAGCGTCGATCGCTTCCTTACTCGGGACGACGTGACGCTACGCCAGCAATCCAATCTCATCCTCGACACTCTCGAAGTCGAAGAGGCCGACCTGTTTGCTTTCTCGTGCGCCTCGGTTCTCGAGATCTATGCCGACATGCACGCCGTGGCCAATTTGATCCTGTGCCTGGCCAAGGTACTCAAAGAGCGTTTTCCTGGCTGCAAGACGGTTGCCGGCGGTTTGAAAATCTCGCCGGACACCAAGCACCGCGCCGAGTTCATCAGCATGCTCGAACGTTGCCCGGCCCTCGACTTCGCTGCCGACGGGCGCGGCGAAGCGCCACTGCTCAATCTGGTCGAACATCTGGAAACAGGGAAGTCGCTCGCCGACCTCGGCCAGCACACGCAGGCTCACGGCAATGGTTGCTTGTTGTTGTCCGACGCCATCCGCGAGCTGCGCCTGTCGCCCAGTCTGGCACGTGAGCTGGGTATCGAAACCGAGAAGGGCTTGGTCAAAGTCGTCGAGGTGCCCGACGAGGTAGCGGTCTACAAAGCCACCGCCCAGGGCAACACGCCGGCGGCGATGCCCTTGCCGCTGTCGTCGACGACCGGACAGGTGCTGAGTGCCCTTGCTGCTGCCACCAAGCTCAAGGAGGAAGCGGCGCAGCGTAGCGAAGGTAGCGAATTCGGACCGCAAGGCGATCACGAGCGGCGCTCTCTGTTCAACCCCTCGATCTTCGTGACCCCGTGGTTCGACAAGCGCAACACGGAGAAACGCAAGCTGAGCGGACGCGATCTGTTGCAACGCTATCACCTCGGCGGCGAATGGGAGCAGCGCCTGGGGATCTACCAGGACGATCGTGTCGCCATTCTGCCGATGATTTTCATGGAGGGCTGCAACGCCCGCTGCGCCTTTTGCGCCTATTCGATGACCAACATGCTCAAGCGCGAGGCTGAGGAAGTGGTGCGCGCCATGGCCTGGATGCGCGATGAGTACGACATTCGCTACTTCCACTTCCTCAACACCAACATCAACGGTTCCCTGCAATATGCCGAGGCCTTCTGTGATGCGCTGATTGCCGCCAAGCTCGACGTGATGTGGTCGGACTGCGCCAACCTATGGGCCCTCAACGAACGCTTGCTCGAAAAGATGCGCCGCAGCGGCGCCATTCGCTTTACCTACGGTGTCGAGTGCCCTTCCGATCGCATGCTTGAGTACATCGGCAAGGGCATCACTGTGAAGCAGGCCCATCAGCGACTGAAGCAGGCGAGCGACCTGGGGATCTGGAACCACTTACTGCTGATCACCGGCTTGCCCACCGAAACCGAAGATGACACCAAGCACTTCATCGACTTCCTGGAAGAGTCGGCGGAGTACTCGAACGCCTATTCGATCTCCTCGTTTTACTTGATCAGCTCCTCCCTCATGGGCGCATTCCCCGAGCGCTACGGCTTGCAGATGCTGCCGAATCCGTCGGGGCTGCTCGAGGATCAGGCCTTCGACGAGAAGGGCGGCCTGCCGTGGGCGCAGAAGAAGCGGCAGATCATCCGTTCGACTGAGGTCATCACCGACACCATCAAGCGCATCAAGAAGGACCCGAAATACTGGAGCGGAGCCATCGACCTCGAGCTGTTGTTCTGGCTCTACGATCGCCTCGGCCACGACAACAAGAAGGACATCGTGCGTTGCTACGAGGATGCATTTCTCGGCTCCCCTGCGCACCCAAAGAGCTATGCCACCGCCATGTGCCAGTTGCTTTCCAGCGATGCGGCAGGAAACCGCGGCTTGCACGGTACAGGCATGCGGGCCAAGCCGGCGGACATCCGCATTGTGCAGGACACCCTGCATCTGCCGATTGAAACCGCCGCACGCCCCATCGAGTTGGAGTTCCGTGTGCTCGGCCTGGGCGCGAGCCCGACCTTCGTGTCCGGACGCAACCTCGGTGTATCCATCGCCATGGACACCGGCTTTGCCGATGCCCTGAAGGAAATCATCGCCCCCGGTTCCGAACTCGACCAGGTGGTCACGCGCGCCGGCTGGCGCATTGTGCGCAGTGTCGATCGACCAACCGCTGGAGAAGGCTTTCGCTTGGAATCGAAGAAGAAGGCGCTCGACCTCGTCATCGCTCCGATGCGCGCCGACGAGCGCGCCTTTGTGAACCACCAGGGTCTAGGCCTCGTCTACAGCGTGCCACACGACCGTGAAGACCCAACCAAGCACCCGCGTGTTCTCCCCTTCGTGCAACAGGTGGGCAAGTACGTTCTGACGCGGCTCGCTCGTGACCCGCGCAGCGCACAGGCCCGCGCCATCGACACGCGTGCGTTGCGCGAGTTTGCCGGCGACACCATTGAAACCCTGGAGGCGGCCTATCAGCGCGAACTCGACTTCGAGCCCTTGCACGACATGGCGCAGTTGGGTCGCCGGCACGGAGACAAGTTCAGTAAGGTTGCCGTCGCCTGAGCAATGGCTCTGGAGTCATGGTGAGAGGCATCGATGAACAGGAGCACGGCGCAGCGCTTGCCGCCAGCTCCATGCCCCGCTCACCACAAACGCTCGTTGCTCTTCCGGCGCGTGCACGACACTTGGATCCCAAGTCAAACGAGCTGACGAGGACTGCTACCCACGAGGAAGCGGCGGCGCCCAACATCGACTTCACCCTGCGGCAGATCTTGAAACGCTATGATCGTATTGGCTTTGGTCGCCGCGGGGTTCTCGACGCGGAAGCAGAGATCCGCAGCACGGCCGCGGGACTGTCGCGCGCACAACGTGCCGACCTGCACAGCACGATCCTCACTTGGCTGGATGGCAAGACTGCCGCCGACTGGGCTGCCCCCTTGCACTACAACCTTCCTGAGCATGTCCAGGCCTTAGCCATCCGCCTGTGCGCCCTGCTGCCGATTCGTGAGGGTGTGCCGTACCTGCGCGAGCTGCAGGACCGCCGTGCTTTTTCCACGCCGGAGACCCAAGCTTGCCAGCAAGCTTTGCGCGAAGCCCTGGCGCGTTTCGAGCGAGAGAGCTGAGGTATGGGCGAAGCCCCGCCGCTAGAACGCGACTTGCCGGGCCAAGTTGCGATCAACGTTGCCATTGTGGATTGCCTGGTGAACGATCGGGCCTTTGTCAGCGACGAAACGTTTCGTGCCCTTGCCGATCGGCTGCGCGAGCGTGGCATCGATGCCACCTTGCTTGACTTGGTGCGCGACAGCCCCGCAACCGGTAAATCGACGGAAGCTGTCCTCGATCGCCTGCGTGCGCTGGCCCCAGATCTCGTCGTCCTCTCGCGAGCGTGGAGCGAAACGCTGGTCGAGGCGATTCGCAATGCCGCCGCGCCCGGTGCCCGGGTGGTCCGCCATTCGCGCGGGGCGCCCAGCGCTATCGATGAGCGCTTCGATGCTGTACTCGACGGTGATGGCATCGTGGCCTTGGCGAGCGGAGCAGAACATTTGAGCGCCCCCAAATGGCGGCGCAATCGCGACGAGATGCGCCGCCTGATACCTGCACCGCTACCCTCGTCCGGCGGCCGCCCGGCGATCAGCGGCCCGGCCAAAGGCTGTCCGTTTCTGGTGGACGTCCGCACCTCGCCTGCGTTCCGCGACAGCGCCATCGACTTCGATCGCGTGCAATCCAAAGGCTGCTCCTTTTGCCTCGACAATGTCGGTGCCTTTGCTGCTTTCCCTGAGGAGATGGTAGTCGACGCCTGGCTCACCCAGTTGCGTGCGCTGCGCAAGGAGCAACCCGAAGTACGCGAAGTTCTACTCACCGACGAGCGGCCGCATCCCTACTTGCCGGCCCTGTTTCGCGCGATTCTAGACGAACCCGCTCTGCACGGTGTCGAGCTGATGGTGAAGACACGCGTCGATTGGCTGGAGGAATTTGCCGACACCGCTTTGCGCGAAACCTGCGAGCTGGCAGCCGCCAGCGGCTCGCTGCTCTACATCTATTTGGTTGGCTTCGAGAGCTTCCATCAAGCCGACCTCGACCTGTTCAACAAGGCCGTAACCGTTGCCGACAACGTGCAAGCGATTGCCACGTTGCGCCGACTCGAAGAGCGGCATCCGTCCTCGTTTGTGTTCCGTCGCCACCGCGCCCACGGCATCGTGCTGTTCCATCCATGGACCACTCCCGAATCCTTGCTCGACAACGCCCGGGTCATGCGCGCGGTGGGCTTCCACGAATTGCGCTCCCAGGCCCTGCGCACGCGGCTGCGCCTTTACGCCTCGGTACCTCTGCACGCCTTGGCCGAGCGCGATGGGTTGCTCACCGATCAGTTCGAGGAAGGGCGCGACGACCGCGCCATCGAGCAAGGGTACGACGCTAGTCTGCCATGGCGGTTTGCCGACGCGCGTATCGAGGCGATCTTCCGTGCCGCCAACCGCGTTGCCGAAGCGATGCCGGAACTTCTCGACGCCGACATCTTGGAGATGGTCACACGCTTCGTGCTGCGTTGGCCCGCCTTTGCCGAAGCCCCGGATCTTGCCGCCTTGCCGCTGCTCTATGCACCGCTTTCTTGGGGGCCTTCTCCTGCCGATGTCCTTGCCATCGCCGGCGCCACCGTGGCGGGTTTCGACCGTGAAGTGGAAGCGGTAGCAGCGGGAGAGAAGCCTGCCGCGCTCAAGGAGGCGGTTGAAGCTGCCGATGCCGAGGATCTCGTGCGTGCCTATCAGTGTATGGGACTCGCGGCCGGGATCGTGTCGATGCACGATCGCGGCGGAGACGATGGTCGCCACAATCGCGGCTACACGCATGCGATCGTCGCTGTCGCCCGCGACGCAGCCACTCTCGATCAAGTCATCGAGCACCAACACGCAGTGGAGCGTGGCGAGAAGCCGTCGCACGTTTTTCCCATGGGCGAGCTCATGGGCTACCCGCGTTGCTGTGTCGACGTCTTCGCCGAGAAGATTGCGCACGACGACAATCTCGATTTGGAGCGTGCACCCTTCCGTGCCCATCCCGAGCAAGCCTTGGCTCCTTTGGTCAATCGTCTCGGAGCCGTATCGTTGCTTTCCCATCTCCTTTGTTCGCCGAGCTGCTCGCGCTCGCTGGCGATTGCCGAAGCGCGCTTGGCAGCCGTGGCACGCCTCGACGCCGAGGCAGCGCAGCGCATCGCGCAGCATCTCGCGACAACGATTCTGCGCGTCGACTACCGGCGTGCCGCCTTGCTCCAGGGAGGTTGGGACAAGGATCGCTATCGCGTGCAGTCGTTGCAGCCGTTGATGAACAGCAACCTTGGCGTCGAGCCCGGGGCTGTGGCTGCGATTCGCCTCGCAGTGGATGGCGTGCTGTTCGAACTCAAGGACGGGCGGAGGCGCGCCGTCGCTGCCCCTGGGCCGCTGCTGGTGGAGCCCGGACGTCCGCTGGCACCGGCAGCACGTCGGGTTGTACAGGCCGCCGGCAACTCCGCAGCCTCGGCCACGTGGAAGGCACCACCCACGCGCCTGCAGACGCGACCACGCAGCACCGCCTCCGACATCGAGGTGGCGCTGGCACCGCAAACCAAGGCCGGAGATTACGTCATTCTACGCACAGAGACCGACGGCAGCGGTGGCTATCGCGTCACCCTGCAATGTGAGGCCGAGGTGCTGCGCGTGCACATCCACCCGTGGGACCCGGCGCGAACGGCCTTATCGCGTCGTGGCCCATGGGCACTCGATCTCTTGCAGGAAGAGAGCGAACCAACCGACACGCAACGTGCGGTCATCGGCGCTTTAGCCCGCTTGCTCCCGGCAGGTGGGCACCAGGACGGGGAAGGCGCCAAGCCGAGTCATGAACCGCCCTCTAGCTCGGGCAGCCAAGGGCGCAGCCGTAACACCGACCGCGGCGTCATTTGCACCGCACCGTGGACGACATTGGAGATCGTCGATCCCGACGGGCGTGCCCGTCAATGCTGCGCCGACTGGACGGTCGGGGATCGCGGCAATCTGCACCAGCAATCCCTGGTCGAGGTGTGGAACGGCGAAGGGTACCGCATGGCGCGGCGAGTCATGAGCAGCAACTCGCTCGGCCCACTGTGCAATGCCATTTGCCCACGTCTCTATGACGCCAAGTTTGCCGAGCGCGAGCTTACCATGGTGCCCGGTGCCGCTGCGTTTGTGGACAATCAGCGCCTGCTGATGGAGGACATTGCCGCGCGCCGTGAAGTGGTGCGTGCCAAGCCGCTGTACATTGCGGTCTGCCCCAGCACCTACTGCAACTACGATTGCATCATGTGCTTGCACGGCCGCTCGCCGCGGCGCGATCTGCCCGAATCCATTTGGGATGACCTGCTGTCGATGCTGCCGACCTTGCGCGTGCTGACGCTGCTAGGAGGCGAGCCCTTGGCCAACCCGCTGGCCATGCGCTTTCTGCGCGCTTGGGATCGCAGCCAGTATCCAGACGCTGCTGTATCTTTGGTCACCAACGGAAGCCTGCTCGGCCCCAGCGTGTTGTCGCAACTCGAAGCTTGTCGTTTTGGAAGCGTGACTGTGAGCCTCAACGCCGGCACACCCGAAGTGTATGCCCAGGTGCAGCGCGGCATCGGGTGGCAAGAGGTGTTGGCCAACATCGACGCCCTGATCGAGCTGCGCCGGCGGCAGCGTATCGATTTCCCCATCATCCTCAGTTTCGTCGTGCAGCCAGCCAACCACACCAACCTCATTCCTTTTGCGGAGACTGCACGCGCACGCGGCTTGCCGATCCGGCTCATGCCCCTCAGCCCGCACGGTCCCGAGGGTCTCGACTTCTACGACGATGGCGACGAAGTGGCGCGCATCCTCGAATCGCTGGACGCCATGGCCGCATGGGCAAAGCAAGCGGCCCCGGAGTACGGAAGAGAGATTCACGGCACGCGCACGGCCGTCGCCAGTGAAGCTGCCGGCCGCCGTACACCGGCCGCGGCAGGGGTCGCAAGGTGAGAATGCAGGGCCACGCCAAAGTCACTCACGGGGACATTCCATCTCACGCGCCGCGAGGGCGCGCCTGTCCCGAGCCCAGTCGAGGGGGCGTCTCCATTGCTTGTGTTTCCTCATTCCTGGAGACGGGCCGCCCCCGGCCCGCATCGGATGGAGCCCGTTGCAAAGCTTTGTCGCCGACTTTGCCGTGGCCCTGGGTGAGAGTGCTAGCCGCGTTGACCCCTGTGCGAGTGGCTTGTAGGTGCCGAGCATGGTGAAGCGACAGTGGCTTGCGGAAGAGCCGCCCGTACCCGGCAGGGAGCAGGCAGCCCTTGCGACTCAGGTGCTGCAGCCAGCGAATCCGAGCCCGCCTTCCCCGTTCGAATTTCCGGCGGGATGCGCCCGGGCCATCGCCTTCGGGCGCTTCCAACACATTGCGGCAACCTTGGGGCTAGAGGCACACGTAGCCCATTCGCAGCCTCGACAACTGGCCATTCGCTTTGCTGATGCAGACGAGGTCAGCCTCGAATTATGCATTGAGCCAGCTCGTAGCGACGGGCGCTACTACGAGAGCTGCGGGCGGCTTGGCTTCTGGTACGGGAGGACGCAGTTTCGCGACGACATGGCTCCACACTGGATGGAGCCGCTGTTCCAACTCGTCATCGAGCTGCTTGCCACCCCCGACATGGATCAGCTTGCCGACGAGTTGGATGTTGTCGCGACCGAGGCTGCCGCTGCGCCGCTCTCATCATCGGAAACAATCCGTCCGTTGGCGGCTCCCGTCGACCCACTGCCGGCAGCAGCGACGGAGCTTGCCGACCCGTACGCCAGGGTGAAGGTACTTGGGCCCGAGGATGTCGAGCGCTTCTTTCATGTCGACTATGTGTACGAGGAAGGTGCCCATGTCGATCAGCCGCCGACGGCGCGCATCGGCATCATCTACCAATGCAATCAGCCGTGCACCTTTTGCCAGCTCGCCGAGATGAACACCCACATTCCGCCGGTGCGCATTTACGCGGCGTTGGATGCGAGTCGCGCCCGTGGCGCCGTACGCGTCATCCTCACCGGCGGAGAGCCGACGCTGTGCCGCCACCTTCCGGATTATATCCGCTACGCCCGCGAGCACGGCTTCACCACCATCGAGCTGCAAACCAATGCAACCCTCATGGACAAGCCGGGGCTGGCGCGGAGACTGCGTGATGCCGGTCTCACCGATGCACAGGTCTCGCTGCACGGACCGGACAGCGACATTAGCGATCGACTCACGGGCGCGCCCGGGACACACCAACGCACACTGGCCGGCATCGGCAATCTGTTGGAGGCCGGCGTGCGCGTCCTGCTGAACCATCTGATCTTCCGCGACAACTGCCACCTTCTGTTGGATTTCGTCGACATGGTGGAGCGCCGCTGGGGGCAGTATCGCGAGCGCGTCATCATCCAGTTTCACACGCCGCTCAACGAGTTTGCGCAGACCACCTCGGCCCGCCAGCACATTGCGCGCTACACCGAATATGCGGCCACGCTGCAGAAGGCGATCGACCGTGCGCGTGGCCTTGGGTACATGTTCAAAGATCTGCAAGATCCCACAGGCATTCCGGCGTTGTGCGTGCTCGGTGTCGATTCGGAGTACCTGGGGCCGATCCTTTCGCAAAAGGAGAAGCCTCGCTTTCATCGCTGGGAGTCGGAATGGATGACTCGCGTTGAGGCTTGCCAAAGCTGCGACGTCGCCGACGCGTGTATGGGAATTCCTAGGGTGTATGTCGACCTGCACGGTTCGGATGAGTTTCACGCCATCCGCCTGCACCCGCAGCAAGATGCTGGTACTTCAGGGTAGGCTCAGCCCCCGTCCTAAAGAAATCTGCCATGAGCCCAAAGCAGAATTACCATGAAGAGCATGAAGGACATGAAGTCAGGAAGAGAGCTGCCATCGGACAGTTTTTCTTCATGAGCTTCATGGTTTGATTCTCCGTTCCGAATCAGGCGTGGCCGTACGGGGATAACCGCATCGTGTCTTCGAACATTTCTCTCAACCAGGCGACGCTAGCGGAAGACCGAACTCTCCTCGGACCATGGGCGGAAGCGTTTGCGGTGGTGTGCGGATCGCCGGTGGTGCGTACAGCCCTCACGGAGGAGGATCCGGATGCCGGACAGCGTCTGACGTTTCCGCGTGTCTTTCAGCCGATCGAGCTTGTCGGTGGCACCGGGCACTTCCGCCACAATCCCGCCATGAGCGAGCAGGTTCAGCGCATGGGGTTTGCTTGGGAAAGCGACGGGCGCATTCTGACGATGCCATCGCCGGGGGCGTTCAACTTGCGACTCGCCGCCGTCGGCATTCCGGGCTCGGGTTTTCGCCTGTCCTACGCGAACGGAAATCAAGCCAAGATGCCCTTGGGACCGTGGCTGCTGCGCTACATGCAGGGGGTGATCACGCTGCTCGTCAACGCTCCTTCCTTCTACGAGCCGATGCGGCGTGGCGAACTGCCGCCGCGACTGCGCGACCGCACCCACTGGGGCTTCACCTCGGTTGCGCATGACATCAGCGTGCATGCCTTGAACTATCATCTCATCCCGCTCACCGCGGTGGAGGATCTAGCCGAGAGAATTCGCCGGGCGGTACCGGAGCGCTACGCGTCCTGGTCGCAGCCCGAGGCTCTTGCCCCGCTCACTCTCACCTATTTCTTCGATAATGACTTCAATCGCTACGCCTATGCCGTGTGGTGTCGCTGCCAGAGACCGCACGACTTTGCCGGCCTCTTCCTGGCGCCGAAAAATTTCCAACAGCTCGTCGCCGCTCTCGATGTCCGCTTGCAGGAAACCAAGGCCGGGCGCGGAGATGTCGCAAGCGGCGACTTCAACGAGGTAGGGAAACTCGCCGACACCACGTTCGAGGTTGCGTAGGTTTCGAGAGCCCTACTGGTGCCTCCCCGACCAGTTATTTGACGCAAGCCAATCGGATCATCCCGGAAAAATCACTTGGAACCACGGGTGGACCCTTCGACCGGCTCAGGACAGGCGCGGATAGACGCGGACTGCTTGCGAAACGGATCAAGACCAAGAAGCACAGAGCTGTGTACGGACGTAGAGCCCAAGCGTTTCTCCTCTTGCTCTTGTAGCTGCTGTCTGTATCCGTGTTCATCGGTGTCTATCCGCGGTTCAATTGTTGTTTTCGGGATCATGGCAATGCTGCTCTACAGTTCAGGGCTGCGACTCATGGAATGTTTGCGACTACGCGTGCAGGACCTCGATTGCAGCCAGGCGGCTCGCGGGTGTGCGACAAATTCGTTGGGAGGCAAACTTCCACCATCCACGCGCTCACGCGCGCGGCTACACGGATCTGGCGAAGACACAGTAGCCGCGGCCGTGAGGCCGTGGATCTCCAAGCGGAATGGTGAATGACGTGGTATCATCGAGATCGTCGAGGAGGAGTCATGATTTTAGACGACAACGAGCTTCGCGTAACGACAGGGCGAATCGCGCGGATGCAGGCGCAGATCCCGGAATTGCGCCGGGTCGAGACCAACGCAGTGAATTACTATGCGGCTAGTGCCGGCTTCCTCGCGGAGATCGACCGAATGCAACTCGAAGTGCGAGACTACTTAAGTGTACATCCCAATGATCCGTCGTCGCTGGCCGAACAGAACGCTGCAGCCGACGCGCAGAAAGACGCACGCGGCTGAAGCGTTGGCGTTAGGCCGACAGAAACAACATGGCGAAGCCCTTCCAAGGTCATCGAAATATCTCCCGTCACGTTGCCGCGTGATCGTTAAGCGAGGTGCCGTATGAGTTGGCCGCTACTGTTGAACACCACCACCTTCTGCAACGCCAAGTGCAAGTTTTGCATCGTCTACGACAAGCTCAACCGCCCCGAGCTCAATATGACGGAAGAGCAGGTCTATGAGACGCTGCGGCAATCGCGCGCCAACGGATCGACCGAGGTCGGCTATTCGGGTGGGGAGCCCAGCATCGATCCGCACATTCTCGACTATGTGCGCTATGCGAAGGAGATCGGGTTCACGCGCCAGTCGATGAACACCAACGGCATCAAGTTTCGGCAGAAGCAGTTTTGCGAAGACATCCTCGCTGCCGGCCTTACCGCCATCGACATCAGCATTCACGGCCACACCGACGAGTTGCACGATGATCTCGTCGCCAAACACGCGGCTTTGGAGGCGATTCGCGAGGCTTGCGCCAACCTGCGGGCACTAAGCCCCAAGTATCGCTTTCACCTTTCGGCAACCGTGGTCATTGCCCGCGATAACCATCGCTACCTACGCGACATCTGTGTCTTCCTCGACTCCATCGGTATCACGCACAAGCGGCTCAAGTATGCCTATGAAGGCAACATGACGCGCGAGATGGTGGTGGAGCAGGTTGCGCCGTACCAAGAGGTGGTGCGTTCGATCCAAGACGCCCTCGACTACCTGGCGACCCAGAGATACGGCTTCTGCATCACCCACGTCCCCATGTGTTTGCTCGGTGATCACGCGGCCTTCTCGCAGGATTTCGAGCGCCGCAACGCGGTGATGATGTTTGATCATCACAAAGCCTACGGCGACGCCGCGCATTACTTCCGCAAGGATGGCGACGAGTGCACCTCGTGCGCCGTAAACAACCTGTGCACGCGATTGGACCGCGGCTACGAAAAATTCCACGGTCGCCCCGAACTCACTCCCTTCGCCGACGCCGAGGCGGTAGAAGCAATGTTCGACCGTGCCTTGCTGCGCTTCCCGAAAACTGCCGACTACATCTCCCACACCCGCGACATGTACCGTCGCAATCGCGATGTGGCGCCGACTCCAACCACGGAGCGTGTAGAGCTGTGAACGGCGCGTCTTCTGCCGACGAGGCTCCACGTCTTCGTCGCGGTGAAGGCGAGGCCATGGTCGGTGCCGTCTTCCGTGACCCTGCTGGTCTGGAGGATCGTGTCGCCGCCCTGCAACTGGGGATTGCACGCGCATTGGTGAATGCCCCGGTTCTGCCCGTCGACCTGCCGGCCTTCGACCTCACCTTGCTCTCCATTGCTGCGGAAAAGCACGCCATCGATCTGGTCATTGGCAAGAGCTCGCCCATTGCGAAGATACGCATCGAGCCGGCGCGCAAACAGGCCGGTGGCACTTCCCCAACAGCAGCGGTCGAGGCAAGCATTGTTGCCATTCACGACGACACACGACGTTTCGCCCGCCAATTGCAATTGATGGCACAGCGTCTGCGCAAGGCCATCACCGCGGAGAAATGGGAGCGCGCTCGGGCGCAAGCCAAAGAGCTGGTCGGTATTCCCATCGGTGTGCCGCTGGCCTTCTACCGGCAGCTCGTGCCCGGAGCGGGGCAGCAGGGGTTGGTGCGCACCGGTTTCAATTGCAACCAAGACTGTGGCATCTGCTGGCAGGACCGAGACTGGGGGCGCTTTGGTGGCGAGCAGATTCTCACTTGGATCGAGGACCTGCACACTGCCGGGGCGCAGCGTTTGAACATCTCTGGCGGCGAGCCAACACTCGACCGCGACCTGGAGCGTTACATTCGCCGGGCTCGCGACCTTGGCTTCGTGGCGGTCACACTGGAGACGAATGCGATTCAGTTTTCGAAGCCGGGGCTCGCCGAGCGCCTACGAGACGCCGGGCTCACCGACTGCTTCGTGTCGTTGCACAGCAGCGATGCTGCAACCTCGGATACAATCACGCGGGCACCGGGGACCTTCTCCCGAACCGTGGCTGGCATCCACGCATTGCTCGCAGCCCGAGTTCTCGTATGGCTCAACTGCGTGATGACTCGTGAGGGCATGGATCACCTCGGCAACGTGCCGGATTTCGTCCACGCCGAGTTTGGTAAGCACCCTTCTCTGGAAGGTCTCATGTTCTCGCAGCCCACCGATCCATTCGACCGCAGCTTGCTGCCGAGCATCTTGCCGGAGCCGCAACGGCTACGCGCATTGCTCCCCAAGGTCATCGATCGTGCCTTCTCGTTGGGGATCAACGTGAGTGGCCTGGATGGTCCGTGCGGGCCTCCCCTGTGTGCCTTTGGTGCCGATCGCCGCATTACCGACTTGCAGCCGATCCCCGAGCGTTTGGCCGGGCGCACCTACCTGCCGGCTTGTGCACAGTGTGCCGTCCGCCACGCCTGTTTCGGAGCCCGCAATGCCGATGTCGAGCTATACGGGGATGCCTGCGTCAGCCCCCTCGCCGATCCGCCCGCGCCGCTAGCGTCTACGCTTGACGGATTCTGAGTAAACCGCGACAGGTCCGCTCGTGTTCGATCATCACGGACTCAGGGAAGAGAACTGCGGCGGGCCATGCTGACGTTGGCCTGCCGCGCGTTGGTGGCCAACACCTTGCTGCAGCGCTTGCGCGGCGGCGGTTGCGTAGACGCAAAATGGAAAGAGGGTGCGTGCTGCGCATTGTGAACATCGTCGGCACGCGGCCGAATCTGGTGAAGATGAGTTCGCTGCTGGCGGCGCAGCGAGCTCAGCCAGAGATCTTCCAGCCATTGCTTGTGCACACAGGGCAGCATCGCCAGGCAGCAATGTCCGGGCGCTTGTTCGCAGAACTCGACTTGCCTCAGCCAGACGTAACCCTGCCCGGGTTCAGCGGCACGCAGGCAGAGCAGGTAGGGGCCATGGTTCTCGCATTGGAGCCAGTGCTTGTGGAACTCAAGCCCGATCTGGTGTTGGTCGTCGGCGACGTCAACTCCACGGCCGCTGGAGCACTCGCGGCAGCCATGCGAAGAATTCCCGTCGCCCACGTGGAAGCCGGGCTGCGCAGCTTTGATCGCAGCATGCCGGAAGAACTCAACCGGATTCTCGTGGATGCCGTCAGTGACTGGTGGTTCGCCTCGGAACACAGCGCTGTCGATAACTTGATACGCGAAGGCTGTCCTGGCGAACGCATTCACCACGTGGGTAACGTCATGATTGACGCACTCGTCCGCTATCGCGAGGCCGCAGGGCAGAGACATCCCGCAGCCGCTCTGGGAATCTCCGCTGCCTATGCCGTGCTGACCCTACACCGGCCCTCGAACGTCGACGAGTCCGCCAGCCTCGCGGCGCTCCTGCGCGCAATCAGCACCGCGGCAGCGGACGTACCCATCGTCTTCCCCGTCCACCCCCGCACGCAGCAACGATTGCTAGATCCTCAGGTGAAATCTCTACTGCAGGATCTACCCAACCTGCGCACTTGCGAGCCTTTGGGCTACCTCGACATGCTCGCCCTGCTCGCGGGTGCACGGTTGGTGTTGACGGATTCCGGGGGAGTTCAGGAAGAAACGACCTATCTGGGGATACCGTGCCTGACGTTACGCGAGCGCACCGAACGCCCCGCTACGGTCGACCAGGGTACCAACCGCGTCATCGGCGTCGACCCCGAGCGTGTGCACATGGAAATCCGCCAACACCTCGACCTAGAGCCGCCACCGCTACGCTGCCCACCCCTGTGGGATGGGCATGCGGGCGAACGCATCGCCACGATCTTGGCGAGCCTGGCAGGACAGAACCCTTGACCTGAGCCGAACCAGAAGGTGGGTTTCTCCATCAATGTGTCTGGGTAGCCTGGTCGAGGGGGCGCCTGGCTCCACCCGATGCGGGGGCACTGGGTGTCCGCAGGCTAACCCTTGACTAGGAAAGGCGCCTGGGTCTATTGCGTGCGATGTTGGTGGGGCAGGGGATTAGGCAAAAATTTTTCGGGGAGGTCAGTATGGCGAGTCGAACACTGTTCGAAGCGCTGAAGGGATACGCATCGTCGGCGCCCGCAGGCCCGGGGGCGGAGATCCTCGGCGCGGACAATGCAGACATGGACGCAGAGCCGGAGCGCACCGAGGTGGAGTTTGCTGCGGTCCTCGAAAGTCTCGAAGCTCAGTTGGATGCCGATCCGCAGTTTGTTCAGAAGATGGCCGATGCCTTCGGCATCCCCCCCGATAAAGCGCTTCTACAGGAGAGGTTGCGGGAGGGGCGGGCGATCGTCGCCGCGTCGCAGCAGTCCGGAACCCTCGGAGCCGGTTCAGGAGACTGGTCGGCGCAGGAGGAAGCGCTGCAGCCGGAACTACTCGGCGTAAGCGAGGAGTTCAGTGACAGCTATGTGGCCGACCACGTTGTCGACCGCTTTTGGCAAGGCTTGCCGCGCATTGATCTCGAACCGAAAAGTCAGCGCTTCGAGGATGACAGCGTCTTGGGGGTTCTGGGTTGGCTAGTGTTCAATGGCCCAGAGGCATTATCTGTGCCGCGGGGCGGAGCGCCGGGATTTCCCGAACAGTTCGGCCGTATCCGGGATGCCCAACCCTTCCGCCGCCACGGTGCTGGCGACGAAGAGTTCGTCTATACACTCCCATCCCCGGCCGATGGAGTGCGCACACGAGTCGCTTTGTTTGCCGACTTCGGGACCGGCCTCGGACACTCACGCTTCATCGCCCGCCAGATCGAGGTAGACCGCTTTGATGTCGCGGTCCATCTCGGCGATGTTTACTACACTGGCACCAAGAAGGAGTACCGCAAGTACTTCGAAGAACCGCTGGAGGG
>CAZGSN010000249.1:0-26225 GCA_964528465.1 uncultured Binatia bacterium (SeqCode) | reverse complement strand
GGGAGATTCTATTCGGATCCGGCGCTAGCGCTGGATCCGGAGGTGCCCGGTGCGCCGGTTTGCCGGTGCGGGGGACGTAGTTCGCAAGCACCGACGAGCCGTCTCTTTCTCTGGGGTGACGGTAAAACCGAGAGGCGATCTCCGGAAGCAGCGTTTCAATGCTTCTTGGAACGTTTTCAGAGGTCCTAGTGGTCGGACCCGCCAGTGGCCTGCCTGCGCGGCGTTGCGAGAAGCTCTGCCAGGCGCCGCGTGAAGCGCTCGCGGGCGCCGTGGTTGGCGTGCACGAGGTCGTCGTAGTCTGCCGCTACCTGTAGCGGCAGCTCGCTCTCCTCGAGGAGAATGATATGCGGTGCATGGCGCGCCGCCAGGCCACGCAAATAGGCACGAAAGTCGTCGCGGATCGCCGGGTCGAGATGGGCGCTCAAGATGGGATTGAGCTGCCCCATGCACACGGTCACGGTTGCACCATTGGCCACGGCTCTCTGTACGAACAGGTCGAAAGCGGTCTTGAGAAAGTCCGCGGCTGGCCCCATGCGGTAATTCTTGGCCAATAGCGTAGCAAGCTGTTCCGGGTCGCGTGGTTTGGCGATGCGAAGCTGGTCTTCTTCCACGCGCATCACAGCACGTCCCAAGACTTGGCGTGCCAGCGCATCACGGGCTCGGAACAAGGGGAATACGGTGCCAATGGCAGCGAACACCGCCTGGCGGCCGACCGCAAAGCGGCTGCCGCCTAGGCGATACCAATCGACAAATCCGGGCAAGCCCATGAACATCCCGTACAGGCTTCCACTAACTCCCGAGTAAAAGTTGATCTCGCTCAGGTAGGCGACGATCTGTTGCGGCTTTGCCGCCGCAAATTGCCGCTGCAACAGCAACAGGTCGAAGGCGTTGGCGGCCGCGAAGCCCAGTTCGATGGTGCGTGCGTCAGGGCCGCGCATCTCGTTGAGGAGATCGATGTCGACCTGGAACATGGCCTGGCTAGAACCGACGAGCACGGTCTGCGGACGCAACTCGGGCAGCGGCACACGCTTGAGGTTGTACATGGTCAGGCGGTGCGTTCCCGGTCCGTCATACAGCAACCACCAATAGACCCACGTGCTCGAAGCCAGGGCGCACAGGGCGCTCGCTTCCATGCACAGCAGCAGCGCCAGTGCCACCCAGCGCCAGCGCCCCAGGCGCTCGGAAAGCTGCATCCTGATTAGGACGCGATGCGCCGCAACCGCCACGGCGATACAGAGACCGATAGCCGTCAAGAGCAAGAGCGATTCACAAATGCGTGCTTGCACAAACGCGGTGAGGTCGACGACGTGTCCGAGCCCTGGAACATTCGCGTCGGCTGGAATGCGGCCAGCGATCCAACTCGCCCAATGGCCACCGAAGATGGCATAGGCCAGCCACAGCAGGCTCAGAATCGCTGCTCCAACGGCAAAGAGCAGAGGGCTGCGCGGCCGCTTAGAATTGGAAGTAGATGAACTGAGAGCCATCGAAAACACCAAGCACACCGATCGCAAGCACGGCCGCCGCTACCGCGACTGCCTGGTTCCACAAAGGCCAGGCGTGGAAACGATCCATATCGTCGTTGAACCATTGCAACACCATGGCGAGTCCTCCCAGCACGACAATGGGAGCCATCCACGGCAGGGCCGCTTGCCAATCTGAAGGCGCAAGTAGCAACCCGAAGTAGTTCAAAATGAGATGAAACTGGTCGACTTCGGGTGAAACGGCCCCAACACGGAAGAGGAGCCAGCCGATGCAGGTCACGTGAAACAAGAATGCCACCGTTGTCCAGTGCGATACCTGCGCCAACAGCGAGGCTTGTTGCTTCGGCGGCTTGTCTGCAAACAAAGCGCGGTGCACTGCGAGGAGCATTCCGTGGTACAGCCCCCAGAAAAAATAGGCCCAGCCGGCACCGTGCCACAGGCCGCCCAGCAGCATGGTGATCATGAGATTACGATACGTGCGCAGGGAGCTGCCGCGATTGCCGCCGAGGGGAATGTACAAGTAATCGCGCAGCCACGTCGACAAGCTGATATGCCAATGCCGCCAGAAAGCAGCCGGATTCCGCACCAAGTACGGCTGGCCGAAGTTGCGCATGAAATCAAAGCCCATGAGCTTGGCCAGGCCGCGCGCAAT
This sequence comes from uncultured Binatia bacterium (SeqCode), assembly GCA_964528465.1. GTDB lineage: Bacteria > Desulfobacterota > Binatia > HRBIN30 > HRBIN30 > CAZGSN01. The sequence continues at coordinate 24,092 of CAZGSN010000249.1, read as the reverse complement.
GTCGCTGTAGGCAGAGAAGTCCGCGTAGATCTGGAAGGTGAACGCGTACAGGCACAACCACGCCATGGCGCCGCCGACGCTAGGCGTGGTCGAAGTGAATCCGAGATCGGCAATCTCCGCCAAGCGATCGGCGATCACCAGCTTCTTCACATAGCCGACGGCGATCAGCCAAACGCCCACCACCATGGCATCGCCCTGCGGGAAGCGCGGCTTGAGCACCTGAGGAAGGAGGTGCGAGGCACGCTCGATCGGACCTGCCACGAGCTGCGGAAAAAAGGAAACGTACAAGGCAAACGCGATGAAGTCGGATGTGGGCTCGAGTTGCTTGCGATAGACGTCGATGCCGTAGCTCAGCGTCTGGAAGGTGTAAAAGGAAATCCCCACCGGAAGAATGATGCGCAGGGTGAGCGGGTCGGGATTGAGGCCGAAAAACTGCAAGACGTGCACGGCGCTGTCGGCGAAGAAATTGAAGTACTTGAAGAAGGCCAGCATGCCGAGTTGGCCGACCAGGCTGCAGCTCAACAGTAGTCTGCGGGTCTTTGGATCGCTGCTGCGCCCCAGCCCAATCCCTACTGCGTAGTCGAGCAAGGTCGACACGAACAGCAGGGCAAGGAAGCGGTAATCCCACCAGCCGTAAAAGACGTAGCTCGCCAGCAACAGCATGATGTTCTGGCCGCGATGCGTCAGCCGATAATACAGCGGCAGGACAATCGCCAAGAAGACAACGAAGATCGACGAGTTGAAGGTCATGGGTAGAAAAAGCGGTAGCCTGGGACGTGCGATTCCTTGCCAAACAAGGGCGCTGTATTAGTCACATCGAGCGCGGCGAAACAAGCGCGCCATCGCGTAGGAGGTTGAGGATCTCCAGAAGGGCGGGATGATTGGCGCGTTCGCTGTAGGCGCTCAGGGCCGGCGGCTTGGGCCACTCGCGATCACACCAGACCAAACCGCCGGCCTCTCGCTCGCTCGCGTAACGCGGCAGAACGTGAAAATGCAACTGGCGGTCGACCATCATCAGCATCAGGTAATTCATGCGGTCGGGCGCAAAGACCCGCTGCAGCCGCGCCTCGATGTGCTTGACGATTGCGGCAAGGTCGGCGCCCTCCTCCGCTGTGAGTTCCGCAAACGAGGCGCAGAAGCGATTCAACGACAAGATGCCGGCGCCGAGGGACGCGGGGGCCGGACGCAGGGACCAAGTCCAACTCGCCGATCGATGCAGGGTCAGCTCGGGTATGCGGAATTTGGCACGGAAATCTTCGAGGGTGTCCGACATGCGGATCTCCGAGAGGGCGTCGCCCTCAGTGCGGGTGCCCGAGTTGCAATCCGAACCAGGTGGTGAGAGCGAGGAGGGTGAGCAACAAGATGCACGCGCCACGCAGGCGTCGAGTCATGCTGTCGAGCCAGGTGCTGTCGGCAGGATCTTCGAGCAGCTCGCTGCGCACGATGCGATGGGCCAGGCCAAAGGTCACGTAGGTGCCCACCATGATCACGGCAAAGGCCAAGGACAACTTCCACACCAGTAACCAGCCCATCTTGGCGAAGAACTCGGCACGCAAGGCTTGCTTGTAATTCGTGAGATTGAAGGCGCCGCTCATGACGACAATGCCCAATACCGCGATGGCCAGCGGGTCGTAGATACGCAAAGCCCGGTTCAACGACTTGCGACGCAGAGTCGGGTCGTCGATGGCATCGGTGGCCGGCAACACCATGAAGCACAAGGCAGCCGTGGCGCCGCCGTACACCACCAAGCAAACAACGTGCAGCCAAAGGCCAAGGAAGTCGATTTCTGTCATGGGCACCCGGATGAGCCGCGCCGTCTTAACCAGCCTTAGAGCCCGAGACAACCTTGTTGTGGCGGACGCGGTGTACCCCGCTCCGGTGCGGACGCGCAAATCGATTTGCCGGACGGATTATCCTGAAACCCGCACGTTACCCCTGGGCTGGCGCGTCTGATTTCCGCAACGCTGCGCCCCGCACCGGCGAACCGGCGCACCGAGCACCTCCGGATCCAGCGGTAGCGCCGGACCCGGGGTGTAGCGCACACGTTGATTCGCTGCGGCCGATGCTCTAACAGGGGGCGACGTTTGTGTGCCCGTGCAGTCTATGAATCCCGATCGTAACCCGCCGTCCTCTCCGCCAGCCGCGGCGGATGCTGTGCCAGTGGAGATCGAAGCCGATCTCACGCCGCAGCGCTACTACCGGGGCACCATCGTAAAACTTCAGGAAGGTTCGCAACGCGGCGTCATTCGCAGCGCCAGCGGCCGACTGATTCCGTTTTCCTTCCTATTCCTGACCATGGCGGGGACAGAGCACAAGCTCAGTGACCTGCGCTTGGGAATGGAAGTGGGCTACGACGTAAGCCACACCGCCCACGGCTTGCGCGTCAGCGTCATCCGCATTCCGTGAGGGGCGCCGGAACTGTCCGCTGCAGCAGAAGAGCGATTGCGTGGGCTGTCCGCTCTAACGGCAGCAATCGATAGGTGCGGCAACAAGGCAAGGATCGGCTCGCGAGACTCCAGTAGGCACGCGCTTTGCCTTGCTTGCCGGGTATGATTTGTTGGCCCATCCATTATGACCTCGGGGGCTCCTCGTTCTTGCCATCCTCGCCACGGCTCGATCCGCGCCAAGGCCTGTCTGCCATCCGCCCAGCGTCTGGAAATAGCGAAGGGCTCCGATCGACCGTAGGCTCTACGCCTCGCTTTCTGGCTCTGCCTCGCGCGGCTAGCGCCAACCTATCGCCACTTCGAGCCGGCTCGGCAGGCTCGTACAGTTGTGGGCACCCGAGTAGCGCCAGTAGGTAGGTTCGTGAGGCGGCCTCAAGGAACTGTGTTCCCCGGTAGAGCCGGCAGAGCCAGGGAACGAGCTCTACCGCCGCGGCTACTTTGGTTGCGCCTTGGCGTATTGCCGTCGAGTCGGCTATCGCCTTCGCCCCGATGCTAACGGCTGCGACCTTAGGGGATCTTCTTGCCGCTGCTGCTGCGGCAGAGCCCGATGCCCCTGCCTTTCGGTATGGGGCGGAGCAATTGTCCTATGGCGAGTGGGATGCCCTCGCCAACCGGGCAGCTCGGGGGTTGCAGGATCTGGGTGTGGAGCGTGGCGATGTGGTTGCGCTGCTCCTCCCGTCGACCCCCTTTTATCTGGTGCTGTATTTGGCTGCGGCTCGTATCGGTGCAGTGACCGCCGGGATCAACGCACGCTACCGCCGGGCCGAGATCACCAGCATTCTGCAACGCTCCGGCGCCGCGCTTCTTGTGGGCGTGGAGGCTTGGCACGACGCCGACTTCCGCAGCATGCTCGAACCGCAGCGCGCCGAGCTGCCGGAGCTGCGGCACACGTGTTGGATTCCCAGTGACGTCTTACGCCGCAGCACGCTGGAAGCCGTCGCCCTGTTGGCTCCAACTGGCCTTGCACCCAAGCCGGTAGCGGTGAGCGCACAAGATCCAGCGGCAATCGTGTTTACCAGCGGCACAACCGGTGCTCCGAAGGGCGCATGGTACGCACATTCGAACCTGCTGGCCTTGGCGGAGATCGACACGCACCGGTACGCGGGTGGGCAGATCCCGTTTCGCAAGCATCTCGCGGCGGGTTTGTCTTTCGCTCATCTCGGCACCATGGCGCGCATCGCGATCCAGATTGGTCACCGCGGTCTCTCCATCATCCACGACACCTTCGATCCCGTGGCTGTGATGGCGACCATTGAGAAGGAACGCTTGGTCCATCTCGGCGGCATTCCAACGCAGATCCTGATGCTGCTCGACCATCCGCGGCGTCAGGATTATGACCTGTCCTCTCTCGAGTCGGTCCTACTCGGTGGTGCGCCATCTTCGCCCGAACTCATTCGCCGCGTGCAGCGCGAACTCAAGGTCACCATCAGTATGCGCTATTCTTCCACCGAGGTGGGAATCGCTACGGCCTCGCTGCCGGAGGATAGCGCCGAGATCCTGACCACCACCGTCGGCAAATCCAGTGCAGGTGTCGAGCTACGCACCGTGGACAGTAACAACCAAGCACTTGCTGCCGGCGAGGTGGGAGAGATCGTTGTCCGTTCATTGGCGACGATGCGCGGGTACTGGCGCGATGCAGAGCAGACGGCACGGGTAATGGATGCGGACGGTTGGGTGCACACCGGCGACCTCGGCTACGTCGATGGCGAAGGGTATGTCCACCTGCGTGGCCGGCGCAGCGAGATGTACATCCGCGGCGGCTACAACGTGTATCCATCCGAGGTGGAGGATCGCCTTGCCAAACATCCCTTGGTCGCCCGCGCTGCCGTGGTAGGTCTGCCCGACGAGACCTGGGGCGAGGTTGGCTGGGTTTTCATTGTGCCCCGACGAGCGGATACTCCGCCGACACTGGGTGAGCTGCGAGCCTTCGTCGGTGAGGAGTTGGCGAGCTTCAAACGTCCGGACGGGCTCACCCTCATTGCTGAGCTTCCGGTGACCCCGATGTTTAAAGTAGACAAGCTCGCTCTGCGTGCTTTCCATGACAAGCATCCGCATAAGGAGCGGTAGAAATATCCGCGTGAGCAGTTGAAACGCCCTGGGTCGGCATGGCCCAAGTCCGATGCCACAAACGGCTCGGCTACGCGTCGAGAGCGGGATGGAGAGGGCTACGCGCCGGAGGTGGTTTCACCACGGGCAGCAGGTGGAACATGGAAGTCGACGGAAGTATCTCGTGCACGGCAGCATGTAATGTGCGTTGAATTCCAAGAACAGAGGCATATCGGGAGCGTGACGGCGGCGAGGCCCGGAACCATGTTCGCTGTGCCTCTAGCCGATGCACACCCAGACATAGGCAAGCGAACCGAGGACTTTGGTGGCGTCCCGTTCTGAGGCCTGAGGGCCAGCACTTCGCGTTTTGGAAAGGCCGAGTCGACTCAGCCTAGAATCTCCACGTCGCGGTTCTCGTGGAAGTCTCCTTGGCGGCGCAGGCGACGCTCGTAGTAGCCGAGGGCGCGAAAGGAAAAGGGTTCGCTGTCGACGATCTCCCAGATGCTGCCGTCGCAGGTAGCGTAGCCGACGAAAATCACGCCATCGTCCTGGTGAAAGGCCAAGCGGGTGAACACACCTGGGTCCTTGCGTAGCTCATACACGGGCCCGGTGACGAGTTTGCTGGCGCCCTTTCTGAGTGCAGCGCTGACGCCAAGTTGATCCAGGAGCCGTTGTGATTTGACGGTTAGCATTGCCCTAGCGAATCGCGTCTTGACCGGTGATGTCGCGGCCGAGAATCAAGGTGTGCATGTCGTAGGTGCCCTCGTAGGTGTTGACGGTTTCCAGATTGAGCATGTGACGGATCACCGGATAGGCGTTGACTATGCCATTGGCTCCGAGAACGTCGCGGGCCACTCTGGCAATCTCGAGGGCCTGGGCGACGTTGTTGCGTTTGGCGAGTGACACTTGCTCCGGGCGTAGCTTGCCGGCGTCCTTGATCTGCCCGAGACGGTAGGCGAGAAGCTGCGCCTTAGTGATCTCGGTCAGCATGTTGACCAGCTTCTGTTGTACGAGCTGAAAGCCCGCCAGGGGTTTGTCGAATTGCGTGCGCTCCTGCGCGTAGCGCAAGGCCGTGTGGTAGCAGGTGAGGGCGGCTCCAACCGCGCCCCAGACGATTCCGTAGCGCGCCTGCGTGAGACAGGAAAACGGTCCCTTCAGTCCCTTCACGTCGGGCAACATTGAGGTCTTGGGAATACGCACGTCCTCGAGTACCAGCTCCGAGGTAATCGATGCGCGTAGAGAAAACTTTCCTTTGATGTCGTGAGCCGAGAACCCCGGGGTGTCGCGCTCGACAAGAAAGCCGCGAATGCCTTCTGTTGTCTTAGCCCAGACGATGGCAATGTCGGCGATACTGCCGTTGGTAATCCAGCGCTTCACTCCGTTGAGGACGAAATGGTCACCGTCAGCAACAGCGCGTGTCTCCATGCCGCCGGGATCGGAACCGTGATCCGGCTCGGTTAGGCCGAAACAGCCAATGATGCGGCCAGCGGCCATGTCGGGTAGCCAGCGCTGCTTTTGCTCTTCCGACCCAAAGGCGTGAATCGGATGCATGCACAGGGAGCCCTGCACCGAGACCATCGAACGCAGGCCGCTGTCGCCACGCTCGAGCTCCTGGCAAATCAAGCCGTAAGAGATGTTGCTCAAGCCGGCGCAGCCGAAGCCTTTTAGGTTGGCTCCGAACATGCCCAACTCAGCCATGCGTGCGATCAGGTGCTTGGGGAATGTCTCACGGGAGTTGTGGTCTTCGATGATCGGTAGGGCTTCACGCTCAACGAAGTCGGCTACCGTCTTGCGGATCATGCGTTCCTCTTCTGTCAGCAGATCGTCGATGGCGTAGTAGTCGACGCCTATGGCTGCGGCCATGATGATTCTCCTTTGGCTACGTTGGCGCCCATCAGGGAGCCTGCGGCTCGCGATGGAGTTGTTAGCGCTTCTTTGCCCGTAGCCAGCCCAAGGCTCAAGCCCCGAGCCCCGGTCAGGTTCTTGCTGCAGGCCTCTAAGCACGAGACCAGTGCCACCGAAAGGCGGGCGACACCAGGGCATTAGTTAGTAGTGGCTGCCGTTGACATTGAAATCAGCACGGCTAACGTGGGCGCCGTGCATATCGAAACCCTGAAGGTATTTTGCGACGTGGTTGAAACGGGTAGCTTTTCCATCGCGGCCTCGCAGAACTTCATCACCCAATCCGCCGTGAGCCAGCAGTTGCGAACGCTTGAATCGAAGTACCGATGCAAGCTGCTGGAGCGAGGGCGCTCGGGGGCCAAACCCACTGCCGCCGGCGAAATTCTCTACAACACCAGCCGTGAGATTCTCGAGAAATACCGTGAGATCGAAACGCAGTTGCAGGAAACGGCCAAGGTTGTCAGCGGATCTCTGCGCGTGGCCATCGTCTACAGCGTTGGCCTGCACGAGCTGCCGCCGTACCTGAAGGAATACCTGCGCGAGTTTCCGCAGGTGAATGTGCACATCGAATACTCGCGTCCCAACAAGATCTACGACGACGCCATTGCCGGCAGGATCGACCTCGGCATCGTTGCCTACCCAGCCAAGCATCCGCAGATCACCGTGGTTCCGTTCCGCGAAGATCGTCTGGTGCTTGTGTGCCACCCGCAACATCCGCTCTCGACGGCCAAAAAGGTTGGCTTGTCGCGGCTGGACGGAGAGTCCTTTGTTGCCTACGAGCGCGACATTGCCACGCGCAAGGCGGTAGACCAGCTTCTCCGCGATCGCGAAATTACCGTGAACTATTCCGGCGAATACGACAACATCGAGACGATCAAGCGGGCCGTGGAAATCGGCCAGGGAGTTTCGATCGTGCCGCTGGCTTCGGTGCAACACGAGATCAGCGCCGGAACGTTGCGGGTGGTGCATCTGGTCGACGAAGTGCCTCTGCGTCCGCTAGGCATCATTCATAAGAAGGGCCGTCACTTGTCGCCAGCCGCGGTGAAGTTTGTCGAAATCTTGCGCCGCAAGGACCTTCTCGAAGTCAAAGAACAATAGGTTGATTTTCCCGACCTAATTCCCTCCGCTCAAGTGGCCGCAACCAGATCGGGGTTGGAATCGATATCGGAATCGGGCACAGCACGGCTTGCGGGATACAGCGTGCAATGGGATCGATAGCGACTCCGGTAGCGCCCGCGACCCCGCAGAGAAGGTGCCCTGCGCGGACTTGTGCAGCGGTTCTCGATATGGCCGTCTTGCCTCCAGGTATGCGTTTCTTCCCGCCCAAGCCTTGTTTGGCACGGTTGAGTCTGCCAAGTTATTGAGAATGAGTTTCAAAATCGTGCCGCGAGCAGGTCGCTTCCGTCGTAAGGCCGGCGCCGGGGGGTGGGGAGCCGGAGTAGTACTACTCAGCTTGTTTGTCTTCTCGACCGTTGCCGCGGCCGACTCGGAATCGCCCACGGGAAAAATACTTACCCTGCTCGGAGCAGCCGGCGAGGAGTACCGCGAAGGTGTTGAAGCAGGGCGGATTGTACGCCCCATCGAATACGAGGAAGCCAAGGCTTTTGTAGAGGACGCCCGCGGGCGGTGGACGTCCGTGACTTTGGAAGCTGCGGCGCAGAGGGAGATCGACGCAAGCCTGCAACAAGTACTTGCGGCCATGACGGAGCTGCAGGGCGTCGAGGCCGTCCGTACGCAAATCGCCGCCTTGCGCCAGCGCATCAGCGAGCTAACCGGAACTCAGGAAGAAGTGTATCCGCCCGCGCCACCATCTCGCCAACGCGGACAAGCTCTCTTCGTGGATAACTGCTCCACCTGTCACGGCCTTGCCGGTGATGGTCGCGGCGAAAACGCAGACAAGCTCACACCACGCCCCGCCAATTTCACCGATACCCAGTTCATGCGGGGTGAAACACCCTACGACTTTTTCCACGTTATCACGCTTGGCAAGCGCAACAGCGCCATGCCGGCGTGGGGTGAGGTTCTGAGCATTCAGGAGAGGTGGGACCTGATCAGCTATCTGTGGACCTTGCCGGCGAGCCCCGGGCAGTTGGCAGAGGGGCAGGGGATGTACCTGAGCCATTGTGCGGGTTGTCATGGTGCGACGGGGGATGGCGCGGGGCCGTGGTCGAAGGGACTGCTGAAAGCAGTTCCGGATATCAGCAAGCCGATGGCCACCGCCCGTAAGAGCAATGTACATCTTCTTGCTGTGTTGACGGACGGAATTGCTGGCAGCCCAATGCCTGCCTTTGCTCATGCTCTGAGCCCCACGGAGCGCAACGCCGTAGTTGCGTTTCTACGCATGCTGTCCCTCGGCGGTGTTGAGCAGGTGGTGCAAGAAACTGAGAGCGGATCTCCGGAGCGTAGGCTGCGTCTCGCCAAGCTGGCCCGCTATCTAGCCAGCTCGTACGAGCAAGCCTTCCGGGAAGGCCATTTGGTAGATGCAACCGAACTCGCGGAAGCCGTCGCCTTGGCTGATCAGGTGAATACCAGTGCGGGAGCCCCCTATCCGTCTCTGAAAAAGTCCCAAGAAGACGCGGTTCGTGACTCCGTTCGCGTTTTGGTCGCGGCAGTTCGCGGCAGTGCTCCCGTGGCAGTCGTTCACAGCGCTGCTGATGCCGTTGCCACTCATTTGGAACGCTCCCTGCCACCGGCAACACCAAACACCGCGCTGTCGGCTGAGGACAGTTCTGAGGCGGCTCTGCACGAGAGCGCGCGCTTGCTCGACGATGCCGTGCGTGCCTACGCCCAGAGCGATGCGCGGGCCGTGGCTCTGGTATCAGACGCGTACTTCGCCTTCGAGCCTGTGGAACGTCATCTCGGTGGGGTTGCACCGCAGCTCAAGGCCGCGGTCGAGGAGAAGTTCGTACGTCTGCGGCAAGCGCTGAAGAAGACGCAGGCCGAGCCCGAGGTGAAGACGCTGCGTGAGGCCATTGCCAGCGACTACGCTTCCGTTCGTATGCATCTGTCGGCGCCAGCCACAGATGCAGGGCTTCTGCTGCAGGCAGCGGCCATTGTTCTGCGCGAGGGTTTCGAGATTGTTCTCGTGATCGGTGCGCTGCTCGGTTACGTGGTGAAAGCCGGCTACCCCGAGATGCGCCGCTTGATCCACGCCGGGACAGGCCTTGGCATCGCTGCGAGCTTTGCCACAGCTTTCGCCTTTGGGGAATTGCTGCGACTAACGCCCGGTTCGGCCTCGGTGTTGGAGGCGGCCACCATGTTGCTGGCCGCGCTCGTCCTTTTCTGGGTGAGCTATTGGCTGGTGTCGAAGGCGGAGGCGGATCGCTGGCAACAGTACATTCGTAGCAAGGTGCATGCAGCGATTGCCGGGCGTCGCAAACTGGCTTTGGCTGGAGCTGCCTTCCTGGCCGTCTATCGTGAGGGCTTCGAAACGGTCTTGTTCTTTCAGGCGCTGCTAGCCGGTCAGCCCGGAGGCTGGCCAACCATCAGCGCTGGCATCGTTGTCGGCACGTGTTTGCTCGCCGTCGTGTATCTGTTGCTGCGGCGATTGCAGTTGCGTTTGCCGATCGGACGGTTCTTTCTCGTCACTGGCGTCTTCCTATATGCAATGGCCGCCGTGTTTGCTTCGCAGGGTGTCTACGAACTCCAAGAGATCGGCTGGATTCCCCTGACCGCCTTGCCGTGGATGCCGACACTGCCTCTGCTTGGGATCTTCCCCACCCTGGAGACCGCACTGGTCCAGCTCTGCTTCCTGGGCTTGCTGCTTTACGCGGTGGCCGTTCTACGCTCGCGGCGACGCATCCCCGAGCAAGGAGAAGCGAGCGACGTCTCGACTCGCTTGGCCAAGGTTGAAGCAAGCCTAGTCGAATTGTCCGAGGCCATGGGAACCCTGGTCGCGAATCAGCAGAACCTCAGCGAACCCGAACGACGCCTGCCGGAGGTGTCGGCTCGCCTGCAAGGGACGCACGGACAGGGGCCAACGGCGGAAACAAAAAAAAGCGACTCGACTACTTGATAATGAGTTTCAAAATCGGATAAAGAGAAGTCTACGAGGAGCAGGGCAAGCCATGATTGTGTGTCATTGTGCAGGCGTCAGCGAGCGAACCATCCATACCTTGATCAGTTCAGGAGCACGTTCGGTGCGCGACATCACCCGCCTGTGCGGCGCCGGTCGCTGTTGTGCTCCGTGCCGCGATGAGATTGCTTCCTTGATTGGCGGTGCCGCAGTGGCCGCCGAAAACTTCACCCAGCCCGCCAGCGTCAGCGTTTAGTACAATTCAGCGCAGAGCTCGAAAGGTCGCCCCATTGGGGAAGCCCGGCCGAAAGAACGCCGCTTTTCTGACGAAGTAGCTCGCACATTCGTGTTGGGCTGAGGTTTCGCGACAACCTCGAATGAGCGAGGTGCCTGGCGCTGTCCGGTGCACCGGCGCACGGCGTAACGGGCAGCGCCTGATCCGGCTTGACAAACGAACGTTCGTTCGGACAGATGCGCCTGCCCGCGTTTCGATTCGAGGTGTGGGCAAGAGAAGCGAGGGTTTGAGCGCAGAATGGATTTTACATTTTCCGAGAAAGAGCTGGCTTTTGCTGGTGAAGCCCGCACTTGGCTTGGGGCCAATGTCCCACACGAGTGGCGGCGCGATCACATGTGGACGCGTGCGGAAGATCCTTTGTGGGTGGAGATTGCCCGTGCCTGGCAAGGCAAGCTGTGCGAGGGCGGCTGGGCCGCCATTTCGTGGCCGCGGGATCTTGGTGGTCGCGGCGCGACGGTAGTCGAGCGCTGGCTGTTCGAAGAGCAACTCGACAAAGTGGGGGCGCCGCGTCCTATCGCAAGCAGTGGCGCCATCGATCTCATTGGTTCGGCAATCCTCAAGCACGGAACGCGGGAGCAGCAGGAGCGGTTTATTCGGCCGCTGCTGTCGGGCGACGAGCTATGGTGCCAGGGGTTCTCGGAGCCGGGGGCGGGCTCTGACCTCGCGGCGTTACGCACACGCGCCGAGCGCAAGGAGGATGAGTTCGTGGTCAGCGGCCAGAAGGTGTGGACGAGCCACGCTGATCTCGCCGACTGGTGCTTTCTCCTCTGTCGCACCGAGATGGACGCGCCAAAGCACAAAGGCATTAGCCTTCTGCTCGTCGACATGAAGACGCCCGGAATTAGCGTGCGGCCGCTCAAGCAAATGACCGGCGATGCGGAGTTCAGTGAGGTCTTCTTCGAGGATGTACGGGTGCCCGCGAGTCACCTGGTGGGTGAGCCCGGTGCCGGTTGGCAGATTGCCATGGGCATTCTTGCTCATGAGCGTGGGCCGGTGTGGACCTTTACCTTCCAACGTCGCATTCGTCGTAGCTTCGAGTTGCTCGTCAAACTGGCGCGAAAGGAAGCTGGAGGCGGCCAATCCCTCGGCGACCCGTTGTTGCGGCAGAAGCTCAGCCAGTCGTACATTGAAGTCGAGATTCTGCGCTTTCTCGGATACCGCAGCATTACGCGCTTGCTGCGCACCGGGCATCCGGGCGCCGAGAGTTCCATAGAGAAGGTCATCGGCAGTGAAACCGATCAGCGCTTGCAGGATGTGACCATGGAGGTACTCGGCGCGCGCGGCACGATCGATGTGGCGGCACGCCGAGACATCGAGGACATGGTACGCGACTACCTCTACTCGCGTTCCGAGACCATCATGGGCGGCACCTCGGAGATCCAACGCAACGTCATCGCCCAGCGCCTCCTCGGCTTGCCGAGGTAGCGGGCAAGCAATCCCAAGAGCACGCGAAGGACAAGACTCGATGGAATACGGATTCTGGAAGTTGGCCCAAAAGAACCCCGAGCGGTTGGCGATCGTCGATCCCAACGGCAAAAGCCTTACCGCGGGAGAACTACTCGCCAATGCCAATCGGCTGGTGCACGGCTTACGTGCGCTTGGTCTCAAGCCGGGCGACGCAATCGCTACCGTCTTGCCGAACAGCACCGCGATGATCGAGGTGTACCTCGCCGCCGGACAAGCTGGTTGGTACTTGGTACCCATCAATAATCACCTGGCGGCTTCGGAGATTGCCTACATTGTCGACAACTCCGACTCTAAAGCCTTTTTTGCCGATGAGAAATTTTCCGATGTCTGTGCCGCCGCCGCGGAGGAAATCCACTTTCCCGCGCAGGCTCGGTTTGCGACGGGCAAGATCCCAGGCTTCCGCAGTATGGCGGAACTCATGGAAGGACAGCCGGCGACGCTGCCGGAGGAGCGCTACGCCGGCAACGTGATGAACTACACCTCGGGAACCACGGGCAAGCCCAAGGGCGTACGCCGTGCACTTGCCCCGTATGATCCGGATATGGTGTTCTCCATGTTTGCCATGTTTCTTGCCATGTTCGGCATTCAGCCCGAAGCCGACAACGTGCACATGGTCGGGTCGCCGCTGTACCACACCGCGGTGCTGATGTTTGCCGGTTCGTCGTTGCACTACGGCCATACGGTGGTGCTGATGGACAAGTGGACACCGGAGACCTGCTTGCAGGTCGTCGAGAAGTATCGCACGACCACAACCCACATGGTGCCGACGCAGTTCCATCGCCTGTTGGCTTTGCCTGAAGAGGTTAAAATGAAATACGACGTGTCGTCGTGGACGCACGTGATCCACGCGGCAGCGCCGTGTCCCATCGACGTCAAACGCCGCATGCTCGATTGGTGGGGGCCTGTGATTTACGAATACTACGCGGCAAGCGAGGGCGGTGGCAGCTTGGTGACGCCGGAGGAATGGCTGCAGTATCCAGGTACTGTTGGTCGCGCTTGGCCAAGCTCGGAGCTGCGCATTTACGACGATGCGGGGAACCTTTGCCCGCCCAATCAGCCCGGCACGGTATACATGGCTTTGGGTGCGGCGAGCTTCGAGTACCACAAGGATTCGAAGAAGACCGAGGACAACCGCCGCGACGGGTTCTTCACCGTCGGAGATATCGGCTACCTGAACGACGAGGGTTATCTCTTCCTGTGCGATCGCAAGATTGACATGATCATCTCCGGCGGCGCCAACATTTACCCGGCGGAGATCGAGTCGGCACTGCTCAGTCATCCGAAAGTAGCCGACGCGGCTGTGTTTGGCGTGCCCAACGAGGATTGGGGGGAAGAAGTCAAAGCCGTGATCGAACCCGCTGTGGGGGTTGCGCCGACGCCGGAGCTCGCAGCGGAGATTATGGCGTTTTGCCAAGGCAAGATCGCCAAGTTCAAATGCCCAAAGTCGATCGACTTCACCGACGCCATGCCGCGCGACCCCAACGGCAAGCTCTACAAACGTAAGCTGCGCGATCCGTACTGGCAGGGCAGGGAGAAGGCCATCTAGGCAGAGGCCTGACTCTGTTTGTTCGACGAAGCTTTGGCTGAGCCCTCGTGAGTCTACAAGCGAGAGGGAGAGGTCATGACTTATTCGACGCTACTCCTCGAACGACGCGAACGCGTCCTGCACATCGTCCTCAACCGCCCGGAGCGCTTGAACGCCATCAACTACGAGATGCCGCGCGACCTCGAAGCGGCTGTTGCCGAGGCCAACCGGGACGATGCCGTGCATGTGATCGTCCTGCGCGGGGCGGGCCGAAGCTTCTGCGCTGGCTACGATCTCGACTGGGGCACGGAGGTCGAACATCAGAGCGATGTGCAACGCGGCTGGGATCCGGTGCGAGATTTCGTCGGCATGTCGGAGAATGTGCGTTGCTTCATGAGCCTGTGGCAGAGCCGTAAGCCGGTGATCGCGCAGGTGCACGGCTGGTGTGTGGGTGGGGGCACCGACCTGGCTCTCTGCTCCGACCTTATCGTCGCTGCTGCCGACAGTCACATTGGTTATCCACCCGCCCGCGTGTGGGGCTCGCCGACTTCTTCCCTATGGGCCTATCGTCTTGGCATGGAGCAAGCGAAGCGTCTGCTGTTGACCGGAGATGCCCTCGACGCCACGACCGCCGAGCGCATCGGCCTCATTTACCGCAGTGTCCCGCCAGGCGATCTCGAAAGCGAGGTCAAGGCTCTAGCCGAGCGCATGGCCTTACTGCCTATCAATCAGTTGGTGATGATGAAGCTTTTGGTGAATCAGGCCTACGAGAACATGGGCCTGCGCACAACCCAGATCATCGGCACCTTGTTCGATGGCATTGCCCGCCACACCCCCGAAGGCGTTGCCTGGCGTGAACTAGCACTCTGCCAAGGCGTCAAAGCCGCCCTCGCCGAGCGCGACGGTCCATTCGGTGACTACGGCTCGCGCAAGCGATAGGGCGCGCTTCGCGATTTCGAGCGCAGTCTGGCAGGATATCGCGCTGGCCTTCCATCACGAGCCTGATGGCGATGACCTTGCCGATCAGTACATCGGAAGGAGCGCTCACAGACGAGCCGGTAGACCTACCGAGTGCGGGCGAGTGCCTTGTGCTGCGTTGGAACCTAACTGATCGAAGTAAAGAGTAGTGTGCTTTCGGCAAGCGTACATGCGGGGGCTGACGGGGTCATGCCCGTTAAGGGGACTGTCCCCGATTGCGGATTCCAACCGATGCCTGAGTTTGGGACGGAGGCGGAGCATACCCATCGTGGGCGAACATCGCGCGGATACCGGACTTAGCCGAGAGAGTTTGCGCGTTCCCACGAGACTTGAATCTTTTGTTACACCGAGAAAGAAGACTTGGAATCTACTGGCAAGTGCCGGATCGATTGCGGTGCATTTCATGGTTGCACTTTGTGCGGTCCTTTGATGAGGTCTACCCCGCTAATCAATTTCTCTTGTCTTGGAGGTATCGCATGGTGCTTGGAAACTTGCTGCGAGGCATGGCTGGTTTGAGTGTGCTGCTACTGCCTGCTGGTCCCGCGTACGCTTTCTCCGGCGGGATCACGACGGCGTCGTTCGGTGCGAGCGGCTGTAATCAATGCCACTCCAGCGGGACGCCACCGACGACGACATTGGTTGGGCCGACTTCGGTGAGCGGCGGCAGCACGCACACGTATACTCTCACGGTGACCAACCCAGGCGCCCAAACGCATGCTGGGCTGAACGTATCGACTACCAGTGGAACGCTGGCTATGGGCGGTGCGGATTCGGCGCTGACGCAGGTACTCTCGGGCCAGATCACGCACACCGGTCGTAAGCTGAACGTTGGGGGCATTACGACGTTTACGTTCGACTGGACAGCGCCGATGTCGTTCACGTCGGTCACGATGCGCGGCTGGGGGAATGCCGTCGACTTCAGCTTCAGCAGCAGCGGTGACAGGGCAGATGACGACACGTTGACCATTACCAACTCCGACCCAACCCCGACTCTCACGCCGACGGCAACGGCGAGCCCAACCGCCACGGTGCCGCCGCCGATCTGCCCTCCCACTCCGGATACTTGCGCGACTCCGGCAAGGAGTAGCCTGTCGGTCAAGGCTACGGGAGATGCCAGCAAGGATGCCCTGTCGTTCAAATGGAGCGGGGGGCCAACCACCAACGTTGCAGATTTTGGCGATCCAACCATGATGACCAGCTATTCCTTGTGCATCTACCAAAACGGCACGCTGCACCTTGAGCTATCTGCGCCGCCTGCTGGTGCCTGTGCCGGGAAGGCCTGTTGGGCTGTGAAGACCAAGGGTTTCTCGTACAAGGACAAGGAAGCTAGCCCGAGCGGAGTCACTGCGCTCAGCTTGGCCAAGGGCGACCAGCCGGGCAAGGCGAAGATCGGCGTGAAGGCAAAAGGCTTGTCCATCCCCGACCCCGTGTCGATTCCTTTGGGCGTGCCCGTCGCTGCCCAGGTCCACAACAGCAGCAACGCAAACTGCTGGGGCGATGCGTGGACTCTGTCGGAGATCGACAACGACGGCGTGAAGTTTAAAGCCAAGTCGTCGAATTGAGCCGCTTCACATCCGCCGCGTACCTGGCGAGATCGATCGGGTCAGGTGGAATCGTAGGGGCGCCCCTTGTGGGCGCCCGGTCAATCGTCTCAGCTCCACGGTAGGCGCTGTCCACCATGCACGATATCGGGAAGCCTCATCGGTGGAGGTCCCAAGCTGATAACGCCAGCGGGCAGCCGCAGGACAACCCGGGACAAAACACGAAGGCCGCATAGCCTTTGCTACGCGGCCTTCGTCGCATTTGCGGAAAGGTCGGATCAGCGCTTGGGTAGTTCAGCTTCAGCGTCTGCCGAAGCAGTTACCTCGTCGCGGTGATTGACGCATTTGACGGCGAAGCGAACGTAGCCCTTGCCGTTCTTCTCGAACTTGTCGGTAACCTCACCGCGTATCCAGGTGACGTCCCCCATGTAGTTGAACTTGTGGTAGCGCGCCTCGATCTTGGAGAGGAAAGCGTTGTCGCCGATCCACTGGGTGACGCCTTGGATGAGCCAGGAGCAGCGCTCGGGTCCGAGGTCGTAGGCACCGGGAAGCCCGAGCAAGTTCTTGGTGAAGGCGTTGTCCCAGTGCACGCGCTGCGGCGGCTCGGGCACTCCCTGCTCATTGGGAATCATCAACGCCGGGTGCTTGGCATATAGGTTGGCGGCAACCTTATTGCCGACGAGATAAATCCCGAAGTACGATTCGAAAGCGATTTCCGCAGTCGGGGTGAGCGGGCCCTTGATCAACTGGTGCAAGGGTTCGCCGACTTTGACGTCGTCCCAGTAACGTTCGCTAGTTCGCTGCTCGTTGCGGTACTCTTCCATGAAGCGAGTGATATCGTCTCTGCCCCACTTGGCGAGTTCGATGGTGCCGTACTTCTTCTTCTCGGCCGTCTTGTGCCGTTCGGCGCGCATCCAGGTGTCGTTGCGGACGCCCATGTACTGGTTGTTCTGGTCGTAGTACTTGGCTTCGTAGGTCTGATACAGCGAACGGCCGCCCCCAAAGGAGCTGTCCTTCTCGCGGATCTCTTTGAGGTAGGATTCGGAACGAATGCGGTCACCGAGCATCGGCGGTCGCTCCCACTCGTAGTACGACCCGGTCCAGATCGAGTGCACGCCCGGCAGACCTTCCGGCAAGCCGCTGTGGCCAACGGCGCGCAGCGTGTCCATGGTCTGCACGATGATGGGTGGTGCCAGCAGTGTGCCCCAGCGCGACTTCTTGGCGTAGTCCTCGTCGATGTACATCGGGTTTAGGTCGCCGATGGCAAGGGCGAGATGGTAGATGGCGTCGCGTGTCACCTCGGTGCGCCACGGCCGGCGCCCCTCGAAACCCTTTCCGATACGGGCGCGTATCCTCGCCAAGCCTTCTTCGGTGATCTTTCCTTGTTCTTCACCTGCCATTGCCTTCTCTCCTCGCTGCGTTGGATTGTGAGCGGTTGAATGCTGCCGGCTGTGAACCCAGCAAGCGGTAAATTGCCTTTTCCAGAAATTGCCGCTGTGTCGCCAAGGCACTAGGCGATAGCGGGTTGCCCCTGCCTGCGGTGACGGCGTTCACCGCGGCGGTGTTGGTGAAATACGAAAATACGAGGCCAAACAAACCCAGGGCCAAATGAGGAAGCTCGCTGGCTGTCCAGCCGGCTTCGTCTGCCGTATGCCGAATTATGCTGAAGCCTTCGCGGTATAGCGGACCCACCCAGCGCGCGAGCATGCCTTGCACGCTGTCGCTGTTCTCAAGCAGAGCACGCTGCAATAACGGCGCAAGATGCGGGTGGCGCGCAAGATGGCCCAGTAAACGATCGAGAGTGGTGCGAATGTGATCGGGTCGTAAGCCACCAGGCTGCCAGGCTTCGGCTACGAGTTCGACGATCGGCCGCAAGCCGCGCTCCAGCACGGCATCATACAGCGCCTGCTTGCTGCTGAAATGGTTGTAGAGGCTGGGAGCCGTCAGTCCCATGTCACGCGCCAGGTCGCGCACCGCCACACCATCCACTCCGCGCGAAGCAAACAACTTCTCCGCCGTGTCGAGGATGACCTCACGGGTAGGAGTAGGATCGGAGGTTGCGGCGCGCACGGAGCGCCGCGTCGTGATGGTTGCAGCCCGAACGGACACCCGATCCTTTTATCTAAACGAACGTTTGTTCGTCAAGCAACGAGGAAGCCGGTCGAGGCGAAAGGCCGTGGCCAGGCGTCGGGCTGGCCACAGGGCGCTTGAATCAGCCTTGTCGTTCCCCAGCTTCAGCAGGAACAGTTCCTGGTGGCGCCAAGACCTCTGGTTCCGCGAAGAAGACAAAGTCCTTGCGATTGAACGTGTAGATGCGCCGGACGCCGTTCCCAAGCATGGTAGCTATCAGTTGGATGTCGTAGACCTTGGCGCCGATGATGGGGTGCCGACGAATCAGTTCCGTGGTTCTCCGTGCAACATCGGACGGGCTGGACAGGAGAGTGAGACCCGGCAAAGCGAGCAGCTTGTCGATTAGTTGTGCCTACCGTCGATGTAGTGATGCCACCACAGCGCCAGGTTGAGCAGGTACCAACCTTGCCCGTGGCGGTTGCGGTGCAGCAACTCTTTGGCGCAGTCCCAGTCCAACAGGTCGCTCTTCTGGCAGAAGCGTTGCACCTCCGTGTGTGCGGTCTGGCCGAGACGCTCGAAGAACCATTCTTGAATGGGCACGCCGAAACCTTGTTTGCGGCGGTCGATAAGTTCGTCGGGGATCAGCCCCCGTACAGCCCTCTTGAGAATATGCTTGAGCTCGCCGCCGCGCGTCTTGGTAGCCTCCGGAATACTCATGGCGAACTCCACGAACTTGTGGTCGAGAAAGGGAACGCGCGCCTCGAGTCCAACGCCCATCGTCATCTTGTCGACGCGCATCAACAGTAGCTCCGGCAAGCGCAGGTTGAGTTCCAAATAGCTCATCCAATTCAGGGGCGATGGCTCCCATGCTGTGTTTTGGAAGTGACGATGCAGCGGCTCCAAGGCTTCCCACGAGGTGCGTCCGGCAAACAACTGGCGAAGTCGCGGCGACAGCAGGCGTTGTTTGGTCGTTTCCGTGAAGCCCTCGTGTCCACCCCAGAAGATCGGCGTGCCGGCGGTGACGCGGCGAAGCCACTCGTAGGTGAAGGTCTCGTCCTTGCCGAGTGCTGCCGCTGCCGTCAGCCCAAGCCTCCCCAGCCATCTGGGCAGAGCTGGCGACAGGTGCTCGAAGCGCAGGACTTTCCTGAAACCCTCGTAGCCCCAGAACAGCTCGTCGCTTCCTTCGCCGACCTGGCAGACGACAACCCCGTGCTCGCGCGCGAGTTTGGCGACGTAGTACACGGGCACGCAAACCGGGTCGGCAATCGGCTCATCCTGCAAGCGCACCATTTGCGGAAGAAAGGACAGCAAGTCGTCTTGGCATAGGCGCAACTCATGGTGATCGGCGCCGACAGCACGTGCCATGGTTCGGGCATACGCGGTCTCGTCAGCGTAGCTACTGTAAGTTGCGTCGTAACCAATGGTGAACGTTTGAATCGGTCGCGTCTCGCCCTCGGAGAACAGCGCCGCATTGGTGCTGGAATCGATGCCACCCGAGAGGAAGACGCCGACCGGCACATCGCTGACTTTGCGGAGTTGCACGGCGGTGCGCAGCTCCTCCAACAGGCGGGTGGCGATCTCCTCTTCGGAGACCGTCGTCAACGGCTGCGTGTGCTCAAGCACGTCCCAATACTTGTGCGTCTTCATGTTGCCGGCGGCGTCGGCACGCAGCCAGGTTCCGGGAGGGAGCTTGTAGATCCCCTGGAACAAAGTCTGCGGTGCCGGCGTGGTGACGAACGAGAGGTAATGAAACAAAGCTTCCTCGTTGACCGCGCGCGGCTGCGCCGGATCTTCGAGCAAGGCCTTGATCTCTGAGGCGAAGCGCAGGCGCCCATCATGAACCGTGTAGTAAAGAGGCTTTATGCCGAGACGATCGCGCACCAGCCAAAGCTGTCGCTCGCGGCCATCCCACAATGCAAAGGCAAACATGCCACGCAGGCGCTGCACGCAGTCGATACCCCAACGTTCGTAGGCGCGCAGGAGGACTTCTGTGTCGGAGTGGTCGGTCTTCCACTCAGGCATTCCGAGATCGATAAGCTCACGGCGTAGGGTTGCGTGGTTGTAGATCTCCCCATTGAAAACGAGGCACAGCGACTCATCCTGATTAGTCATCGGCTGCGCTGCGGCCTCAGACAGGTCGACAATCGCCAGGCGCCGATGCCCGAGCCCGATGCTTCCATCCTTTGCCATCCAGGTGCCGGACCCGTCCGGCCCGCGATGCGCCATGGCGTCGCGCATGCGTACGACAAGGCTCTCCTCGACGCGCTGGCGACTGGAAGGGAAGGCGAAGATGCCGTTGATGGCGCACATAGGGTTGAGCCGCGCAAACTACTCTGCTCCCTGAGCTTCTGGCAAGGATGCCTGGTTCGCCTAAAGCCAGCGCCGTCGCCGGCTTTAGGCGGTTCCCTGTGCGCTGGTTCGCCGGTGCGGGTGCCGGCCTAGGAAGCGCTCGTTCCCGGGCTCCGCCTGGGAACGCAGTCCCCGAGGCTCCGCCTCTGCCCTAAGAAACCTCTGCAAAAGCGCGTGCAAGTCGCCTCCCTGTGGGGTCGGGGTCGCTATCGGAATCGGTATCGAACTCATTTCATGCGGTATCTCCCCACCTTTGTCTCGGCCGATTCCGACCCCGATTCCGACCCCGATCTGGTTGCAGGGCTACTCGTGCAGAGCTTCCCTAGCATTGGCTGGCCGCCGTAGCCGCATATGCTGCTCAATCTGCCATCAGTGCTCCCTAAGGTAGCAGGAGGGTTGATAGCCAGTCGCGATAAAGCTCTTGGCCGCGGCGGCTGTGCTGTGGCATTGGTCTTGGTGAGGAGGGCACTGTGCGAATGGTGCAGACACGGCGGGTCCTATTGGTCGACGATGACGCGAGCATGCGTTTCGTGTTGTCGCGTGCGCTGCAGGAGCTTGGTCTTGTGGTAGAGGTTCTGGAGGATGGGAGCGAAGTTCCAGAGGCGGTCTCTTCACGTCGCTTCGATCTGATCATCGCCGATCTCTACATGGCCGGGATGAACGGCTTCGAAGTTCTACGGCGCTTGCGTCGACCTGAAAGTATCCGGGAGCAGCACGGCCCAACCAATTCGACAGTCCCTATCTTGATCGTATCGGGTGAGAGTGATCCAGCCTCGGTTGCCAACGCTCGTGCTCGCGGCGCCGACGCGTACCTGACTAAGCCGGTCGACTTGGATGAGTTCCAGGTTACGGTTCGGCGTTTGCTGGGAGAATAGCTAGCCCCACGGGGTTAGGCAGCACAGACAAAATGGCGCAGTTCCTGATAACCGCGGCGGCTTAGAAAGTCGCGAATCTGTTGCCTTGGGCCAGCGTGCGCGACGGAAACAATCAACGGAGCAGGAAGAACCTCGGGCGGGCCGAGCTGCGGCGGCGAAATCACAGGGGCCAAGTGGATTCTGTTGCCGAGACGACCCGGGTGCATATCGACGAGCAGGGCCAGATGCTTGTCGTGCTTGGCGAGCGCTCGCCACAGATGTCGTCCGGTGGCTCCATATCCCCACAGCACATATTTACGGCCACCAGCGAGAAAGCCGCGGGCAAGGAAGTGGGCCTTACAGAGAGCAAATACCTCATTTCCACATTGGCGACTTGTTCGCGAGGCGCGCAGGGCAGAATCGCGCCAGGACAGAAGGCGGCGCGGCACCATGCCGATGCGCGCGCCGGCTTGGTGGAGGCGCAGGAACAGGTCGTAGTCTTCCGGCCAACCGCAGTCGCGATAGGGATGGGCTGCAAGTACGGAGTGGCGGATCAGGAGGGTGGGGTGGACGACCGGGCTCTCCACGAATAGCTCCCGCTGCACGTCGTTTGCATCGCCAATGCTGCGTAGCCAAGCCTCGTAAGCCCGCCAGCCATTGTGCAGATGGTCGCGCGGAAAGATTCGTACGTGCGCGCCAACGCCGACCAGGTCGGCATGCTGGTCGAGATAGGCAACCTGCATGGCGAGGCGCTCGCGATGCATGAGATCGTCTGCATCCATGCGCGCCACGTACTCGCCGCGGCACTGGGCTACTCCCGCATTGAGCGTGGCGACCAGACCTTGATGCGGCAGTCGGTGGTAGCGGAAACGTGCGTCGGTACCGGTAAAGCCGGCAACAACCGTTGCGCTGTTGTCGCTGCTACCGTCGTCCACAATCACGCACTCCCAGTCGGGCAAGGATTGTCGCTGCACACCGCGCAAACAAGCATCCAGCGTCGCTGCGGCGTTGAAGGTGGGAATGAGAACGGAGACCTTGGGAGTTCGCGCCGGCACGAGCTGGACCTTACTACGCCGGATGACAAAGAGACACCTAGCGACGCTACGGAACCCCTGTACAACAGCCAGGCAACTGGATCGGGGTTGGAATCGATATCGGAATCGACCCAACGCCCGGGCTCAGGCGCGGACGCGGCGAGGTTCGGCGGACGTACCGCGGCCGTCACCTGCAGCCGCGTGTTAGACAAGCAAGAGCGGGCGATGTGGTTGTCTAGTCCGGTGAGTGTAATTGTCTGGCTCATGACGACGTCGCCAGCCCAAGAAACGAAGAAGGAACTCTCGCGCCAAGACGCAAAGCCGCCAAGGCGCTAAGAACGCGAAGGTGCTGTCGGAAGCAGTCTCGGAGAGGAGAGAAGGAACCTCTTGCCTTGGCGGCTTTGCGTCTTGGCGCGAGAACTTCCTCTGCAATGGTTTGGGCCGATTGGATTCACCGACTTCCCGCCCGGTGAATCATGCATCGATTTCAGGTTCTCCCTCGACACGGTTCGTTGTTGGCGCGTCTGATTTCAGGAGCGCGGAACTCCGCACCGGCGAACCGACGCACCGGCACGTCCAGATCCAGCGCTAGCGCCGGATCTGGTGGCTAGCGCTTGAGCGAAAGACAAGCCTCCACTATGAGGCGGGCCTTGGGGTGCCAGTGACATCGCGCGCATGCTTTCAGGTTCCGCTGCTCGTCGCAGCCATCTCTCTCGTCTCCTTGGGCGTGACGGGATGGCAAGGATGGCCGGGTGATGTAGGCACGACGGCGACTAGTTTCTGCGAGACCCTTCGTTCTGGGCCCATCAAACAACCGGCGAATACTTGGTCGAACCTGGGGTTCCTGATCGTTGGGCTGTGGATTGGCGCCTTCGCAGCACGGCGTGGTGTGGAGGCGAGTGCCAATCCCATGCGTGGCACCGTGCTCTACCCAATGCTGTATGCCAGCGTGGCCACGCTTCTCGGCCCAGGCAGTATGGCCATGCATGCATCGACGACCACGTGGGGCGCCAGGCTTGATGTGTTTTCTATGTATCTGTGGATCTCGTTTACGATCGCCTATGGCTTCGTACGCCTATGCGACATCAACGTGCAGTCCTTCGCCGTTGGCTTCGTCTTGCTGGCGGCAACCTTGGGGGTGAGTCTGTTCCTACCCATAAGCGGCAGCCTGGTCTTCGGCGTCGGCGTAGTTGCGTACGCAGGGATCGAGCTTGTTCTCTGGCGGCAGCGCAAGCACCGAACTGGCGACCGCCGCTGGCTGGCGGGTGCGGCCACTGCATTTCTGATCGCGTTTTGCATCTGGGTTCCGAGCCACACCGGTGGAGCCCTTTGCGCTCCCGACTCGCTCCTCCAGGGCCACGCAATCTGGCACATACTCGACGCCGTGGCTGTTGGTTGTCTCTACGTGTTCTATCGCTCCGAAATGGTGTCGCCTGTACCCAGCCTTCGTTCCTGATTCAGTCCATCAAAGATCGAGGAGCCAGGCAGCGGTGAAGCCGTGAGCGGATCACAAGACGGATCAGTGATGCATGGGGGCGCGCCTCCTTTCGTGGAGCGAGAGCGTGAGATGGC
>CAZGSN010000248.1:0-3279 GCA_964528465.1 uncultured Binatia bacterium (SeqCode) | reverse complement strand
TCGCCGAGCAGTTGCAGGTAGCGGGCTTTGACCGACTCACCCAGCATCATCATCTGGCGGCCAGCATTGTTGAAGTAGTACTCGCGGATGACCGAATGCCCCGTCGCCTCGAGCAGACGCGCCAAGGCATCGCCGAGAACGGCGTTGCGACCGTGGCCGATGGTTAGCGGACCTGTAGGGTTGGCACTGACGAACTCGACCTGCACCTTGCGGCCAGCACCAACGGGCTCCGGGCGTAGCTTGGGCTCGATCGCAGCCAGCGACTGCACCCAGAATTTAGGGGAGAAGCGGGCGTTGATGTACCCGGGGCCAGCGATCTCAGTTCCCGCCAGGATACCCTCGGCGTCGTTGATGTGTCGGACAATGATCTCCGCTATTGCGCGTGGTGCCGCCTTCTCCTGGCGCGCCAACGCCAACGCAACCGTGCACGCCAAATCCCCGAAGGCCGAATCCTTCGGCACTTCCAACGACAAGGAGGGTATGGTCTGAGTCTTTAGGGCTCCCTTGTCGACGGCATCTTGCAATGCCTGTCGGAGGAGCTTCTCAAGCGGTTTCTTCATCCACCAATCGCCAGCACGCGCACCGCGAGCCGCCTTTGAGCCAAGAACATTTTCCAGAAAAACGTTGGCGTCGTGTACCGTGCACCCAGAATCGAGTCAAGGATACGCGTAACGCGGTTCGCCATCGCGGGGTGCACCCTGGCGGTCTTCCCTTCGCGTGATGTCCTCTTGCTCCGAGCGTCTTGCTCTCGCCATATTGCCTCGTGTCCTTACGGGTGCGGGCAGAAACCTTCGGCGGGCGGACCGTCTCCTTACGAGCCTCACATCGCGGCCTCGTGGCCGCAACCAAAGTCTGAAGGGCCGGAGCGGGCCGCGCAGGCAGTAGGCTGTAGACTGGAGGCCGTAGGTCGGAAATCGGCGGCTCCATCACTTCCGTGCTTCCGTCCTACGGTCTCCAGCCTCCGGTCTACGGCCTGGAAATCTTGAACGGCGTTCAAGAAGTTGGGGCTTCATAGTTTAGACCTACCTTTTCGCCGCCGAAAACGAGGCGCTTGCGCTAAGCCGATTTGAGCGCCACATCCGCGTCGATTTCCTCGATACCTCAGCTACTTGCTGTGGTGAAACCACTTCCGGCGCGTAGCGCCCCATCCATTGAAGTCGGCAAGAGCGCCGACCTGGTAGTACTCAACAACGACCTCTTCGACATATCCGCTTACGAAATCGCCAAAACCAAAGTCGTGCTGACCATGGTCGAAGGTCGTGCTGTCTACCAGGATATCAGCCTCTTGGCGCCACGCCTCTGAGTACCGTGGTCTCTGCACGGCTGAGGCTGACTTGGAACATGGAATCCCCTAGTGAAGTTCATGAAGCGGTATTGCCCAAGTCACAGCTCATGTTCCTGATGGCATGGTCTTCGTACCCTCATGGTAGAAATACTTGAAGCTCAGGATCGGCATTTCTAGCCGGTGGTTGGGCCGCCTGCTCCGCCAGTGATTGCGAGCTTGTGCGGGGCTTCCTTATGTGTCCGGAAGTCGGCTCGGTGCCCTTCTCCTTGCGGCGGCTCCTCGGCGAAGAAGGAGTGCAGGAGCTGCCAACGGAGATGAACGAATCGGCGACGTTGAAGGTCGGCCAGGTCCAGGCACCGTAGTGCAGGTCGAGAAAGTCAGTGACCGATCCAAGGAGGAGTCGGTCCTAGCTTCTGGTAGGCAGAACGCCCCTTGCGGTTGTCTGATCAAGATGGTACCGCGGTAAGCATATCGACAATAGCGGTTGGAGAGCGCGAGCGGTGGTTGCGACTCGGAATCCCGTCGCGGAGCTAGACGAGGCAGAAGGAGAGACTAACTTGAACTTGATTCCAGTCGACTGTAGGGCGGAGCGCCAGCCGAAATTGGGTTTTGTTCGTGTCCTAATCATTGCCTTTGTCGTGGCTACCACTGCGCTAAGCGTTGCCAATCGTGCCGAGGCCGTTTGTGCGTGTTGCTGCGACGATACCGGGGCCGACTTTCCGTTTTGTGGTGCGGTTAACCTGATGCCGGATTGTACGAGTACTTGCGCCGGATTGGGCGGTGGAGCCGTTCCCATCGCCTGCAGTGCGAACTCCCTGCAAACATGCTGTGGTCAAGGCGATTCCTCGGATTGCAGCAGTGGCACGATGTGCCCAGCCCCGGCCGCGACTGTCACCCCGACAGCTACGCCAACCATCACCGCGACAGTCACGCCGACAGTTACCCCAACCAATACGGCGACGGTCACACCTACAAATACTCCATTGCTTTTGGATGGCGCCCCCTGCGTTATTCCGGCCGACTGCGCTTCCGGATTTTGTATTGATGGTGTCTGCTGCAATACCGCCTGCGATCAACCGGCCCAGCAATGCAACCTACAAGGGCTCGCCGGTACCTGCACATCCACCGAACTAGCGGCTCCCACTATGTCTCGTACCGTGCTGATCCTCTGCTCCCTGTTCCTCGGTGTTGTGGCGATATCGCGCCTGCGCCGTTCGTTTGCGGCGTAGCGCCAGCGTTGAGGGCGCCCCATCGAGTCCATCGCAATACCGGTGACGTGCTGCAGCGGATCGCTAACCGATTGCAGTTGGCCGGTGCTGTTATATCCCAAGGTAACGGAGCGTTGGCCACCGTCGGTGAGCAGCCACAGACTGCCGTTATCCATGTACGTGAAGGTCGTCTCTGAATCATCGGGGCGCTTTACCCCCAGGAGCTTCCCTTTCGCGTCGTAGGTGTGCCGTAGCTGCGCGACATCATCTTCGGTGTTGCCGGGGGTATTGTCGGGCGGGTACTCGTTCTCGATCGAGCCGTCTTGGTTGTACCTGAAGCGGCGGATATTGCCGTTGAAGTCTTGGTCCGTCAGCAGGTCCCCGGTCACTGTATCGTAAGTCTTCGACCAGGTGTGCCCCAATGCGTTGGTGAAGGTGAGCTGCTGGTCGATGGTGTTGTAGGCCAAGGTCGTGGTGATGGTCTTGCCGTCGCCGATTACCTCCTCGTTGATCAGATCCCCGCGATCGTTGAAGGTGTCGATCGTCGTGGTCAGGCCGGAGGGCGAGGTGATGATCTGCTGCTGGCCGGCAACCTGGTTGTCGATTGCCGTGCGCTTGCCGGCGCGGTCGGTCATCGCCATCAGTCTGCCCTCGGAATCATATTCGAGCACCGAGTAGGGAGCTTTGCCCGGCTCGCGGGCGTTCAGCAAGTGGTGGTCGGTGTTGTACTCGTACTTGTACACGATGCGACCCACCGGCGGGGGTTGCAGCGGATTGTCTCCGGCC
>CAZGSN010000247.1:0-3884 GCA_964528465.1 uncultured Binatia bacterium (SeqCode) | reverse complement strand
TGAGGAGAACCTAGTTCGCTTTGCTTGCAAGTGGATGGGTCCGCAGGGACCGAGGGGTAAAGGGGCAAAGGGGCAAAGCAAGCAACTGCCGGCCAGCGGACTTCCGCCCTTTGCCCCTGATCCCTCTGCCCCGTTCGTGCTTCGCACTGTGCTTCATGCGTAACGCCCGAGAGCTAGTCAGAGGCTTTTCGCGGTGCCGACGATGATGCCAGCGACACCTTGCTTCACATACTTCTTGCCGACGATCTCGGCGCGCTCACCGGCCAGTTTCTTGGCAGCTTCGTACGGATCCGGATCGTTGTGATCATCCAGCAGCAGATAAAGCTCGCCGGCATCGGTCAGTAGGCCGACCGGTACTCCCTTTTTGGCGCAGAGCTGCGCGCATGGCTTGTGGGCGGCGCCCTTGCTGCCCTTCGACATGTAGCAAGCCATATCGACCACCTCGCCTTGCACGGTGACGTCGTCTTCGGCGCGTGCCGGGCGCGTTGCGAGTATGCACGACAGGCACAGGGACAGAAGGAGGCCGGCAATAAGCGTGTGTTTCACTGGGGAACCTCTTTGCAAACGGGAGTTGTGGCAGTACTATGCGCGGCGCTCCCGGTAAGTCAATTTAGTTGTTTCGATCCGGTGCAAGTTTTCGATGCTGTCGACGACCAATCAATCCACTCCCGCTTCCGTTTCCCTCGACCGGCGTTTCGAGCCACGCGCCCTGCTGCCGCACATACTCTTCGTCTACGGCACCGGCCTGGCTGTGGGCTTGCAACTGGCGCTAACCCAGTTCGCCCTGACGCGTAGGCTCGACGGCGCCCTTTTCACCATGGTTGCCAGCTTCCTTTTCTGCACCGTGGGACTGGGCTTGTGGATGCGGGTGCTGCCGCGCGTTGCGCACCGATCCTTCGCTCAGCGAACCGCCTTGCAGATGCTCATTGCCTTGCTGGCCTTCAGTGTCCTGTCGTTCTTGCTCACCGAGGCCTACGTGCTGGTGCTCGACCGCAAAGCTTCGATCCTCAGGCCGTACGAGGGCGACGACGTCACGGTTACCTTCACACGCGAGCAACTCCGGCGCTGGCCGTTCATCGCCACGCTGATTCCGATTCTCCCTACCGCGATCCTCTGCGTCGTGTCCTTCAATCTGTACTGGCAACGTATCCATGCTTTGCAGGACCGGGAACGAGCCCTGCGCGAGCTGGCCACGAGCGCGCAACTGGCTGCTTTGCGGGCGCAGCTCAACCCGCATTTTTTCTTCAACAGCCTGAATGCCATCATGCAGCTCATCGCGACGGACCCGGTAAAGGCGGAGCAATGCGTCGAGCGTTTGGCAGCCATCTTCCGCTATCTGCTGGGACGATCGCACACCGAATTCGTGGCGCTTTCCGACGAGCTGGAGATCTCTGAGGCTTACTTGGAGATCGAGCGCGCCCGCTTTGGCGACAATCTTACCGTGCTCAAGGAAGTGGAGGAGCAGGCGTGCCGGGTGCGCGTACCGGGATTTGTGCTGCAACCTCTGGTGGAAAACGCGGTTCGCCACGGCATCTCGCAGAAGCTCGGCGGCGGCTCGGTGCTGATCCGCGCCGTCGTCGACGACAGCGACCTACACCTCACAGTGAAGGACACGGGAGTCGGTATTCGCAACGCGGCAAGCATCTACGAACGCGGTGTCGGCCTGCGCAACGTGCGTGAGCGTTTGGTCAAGCTCTACGGCGAAGCACACGAACCTCAGATCGTCTCCACACTGGGCGTCGGCACAAGCGTGAGCCTGCGCATCCCGCTGCGTGCCGAGCTGTTGTCTGAGGCGGCATGATTCGTACTCTGATTGTCGACGACGAGCGTCTGGCACGGGACCGTCTCAGCCTGCTGCTGCGCGAGTTCAAGGACATAGAGATTGTTGCCCAAGCGGGCGACGGGATCAGCGCCGTTGAGACTCTCAAGGAATACAAACCGGATCTCATGTTCCTCGACGTGCAGATGCCCGGGCTCGATGGCTTTGGAGTTCTCAAGACCAGTTCCTACTTGCCGATCGTGGTGTTTGCGACGGCGTATGATGAGTATGCGCTTAAGGCTTTCGAGGTACACGCCGCCGACTATCTCCTCAAGCCGGTAGGGCGGGCTCGTCTCGACCAAACCCTGCGGCATGTGCGCGCGCAGCTCACCGGCCAGGCACCGTTGCAGGAGCTGAGGACGTTGCTGCAACACTTCGAACGGCCGGGCCGGCGTTACTTGGACCAGCTCCCCGTGCATCGTGGACGACAGATTCTCCTGTTACCCGTGGCGCAGATCCTGTGGTTCGAGGTCGATGTGCGTATCGTCTTCGCCAACGTGGATGGTGATCGCTACATGACGGATTTCACGCTCAAGGATCTCGAAGAACGTCTTGATCCGGAGGTCTTCTTTCGTTCGCACAAATCGCGCATCGTCAATCTCAAGCAAGTAAAGGCGATTGCCCCGTGGTCGGGGGGGCGCTTCCGTTTGGTCATGCGTGATCAGAAGGCGTCGGAGGTAGAACTTAGCCGCTCGCAGGCCAGAGAACTGCGCGAGCGCATGCATTGGTAATGCGAAACACTTCGCCTTTCGGGGCACCTAGGCGAACCAGGAGGAAGTGCCGGCACGTGGAGCAGGCAAATTGGGTCCGGATGGTAGGCAATTGATGTGGAGTGGGAAGAAACGATGAAGAACCGTGGCGGAATGCCGGCAAGCTTGGCCATCGCCGCCTTGGGTCTGGTGGTGTTGGGTGTGCCGGTGGTGGCCTTGGCACAAGCGGCGTGCATCGGCGACTGCAACTCGGATGGCCAGGTTACTTGGCGCGAGCTGGTGTTGGCTGGGGATCGTGCTGTCGGCAAGTCGCGCAACTGTCCGTCCGCAGATGCCAACAGCGACGGGCAAGTGCAGGTGGAAGAAGTGGTGCGCGCTGTCTCAAACCTGCATCAAGGTTGTGTTCCACCGGCAACCCGTACACCGACACCAACCAGGACACGCTTGCAGACCGCCACCGCCACGCGCTCCCCGACACCGGTGTCGGTAGGGCCGGTGGTCACTTACTTTGGCATTGCGCGCGCCGACGGCACGATCATCGACCCAAGCGACGTCAGTGGCGATGGTACTCCTATTTTCTCGCGTGTGGTTGGCGCGGGGTTTCTCATAGTCGTCGAGGCGCGCCCGGGTACCAGTGGCTCGCCGGTAAGCACCATCACCTCGGGCGAAGGCACGCAGCGGCCGGATATCCAGATTCAGTCGAACCGTGACCTCGGCAACGGTAGTTCCTTGGTGTGCGACATAGGTCCGATCCGAGAAGGGCTGCCGCTCGGCGGCGTGCCGGGGATTGCACCGACATCTTTCGACCCCGAATCGCAAACGGTTACGGACGCGCTCAACGACTTTGGTTGTCGATTCTCCAACAGCACGGGGAATTGGTGCACGTTCGACGCCGGAGAGAACTCCAGCCCGGTGACCCCGGGAGAACTCCCAGACCTGGTCCAGTTCTGCACCGACGAAGTGATTGGTGTGGCCCTGCACTTTGATTCCGGCGACACGCGCCTGACCGTGCAGCTCCGTGACTTCGAAAGCAACATCGGCTCGCCCGCCAGCATCATCGTGCGCGTGCCCTGACGTGCAACCGCACCTACGCCAGCTCCTCGCAACAACGTCGCAGCCCCTCGCCTCCTTCGCGACGGGTACTACCTCCGGTTGCGGGTCTTCTTGAGGTACGGTTCCAAAGCTTGCATGACGGGTTGCTCTCCTGTGGGAATGGTGACCTGGTCGAACAGCCACCAGTCCTCGGGAAAGACGATCTCCTCGCCGGGGGCGATGATGGTGAGTGGTCCAAGATGCTCGAGTTCGAGAAACTCGTGATTGGAGTAGATCTCGATGGTGCTGCCGCCATCCGGGTA
>CAZGSN010000246.1:0-5029 GCA_964528465.1 uncultured Binatia bacterium (SeqCode) | reverse complement strand
AGTTGGCAACCAGACGCGCTGCACCTACCCGGGTGGACGCAGCATTACCAACTCCCACGACGCGCTCAACCGCAAGGCGACGATTACAGACCAGGATGGTGAGATCGCGGCCTACTCGTACATCGGCCCGAGCCGCACGGCGCGGCGCGACTACGCCAATGGAACGCGCAGTTTGTGGGCATACGACGCGGCCCAGCGCATCGTTCGCACCACCCACATCCTCGATCCCGACAGCACGCCGGTGGTCTTCGACGATCGCGACTACACCTGGGACCGGATGTCCAACAAGACCTCACGCCGCGACCGCCTCGCCGGTGGCAGCACCCACACGTACTCCTACGATTCCCTCTATCGCCTGCAACGTTCGCGCGAGACGCCAGCGATGGGCATGCCGGCAGTCATCGACTACGTCCTCGACGGCGTCGGTAACCGCCTACGCGTAACCGGGGGAGCCGATGCAGGACCGTACAGCCTGAGCACCGCGCTCCCCGAACCCGCCGACCTACAGACCAACCAATACACCAGCACCCCCTTCGATCAGCGCAGCTACGACGCCAACGGTAACCTCGCGGTGATCGCCGCCGGCACCGACCCGACAAGGCATCTCTCCTACGACTATCGCAACCAGATGGTCGCGTACGACGATGCGGCAACTGGGGTAAGCGCACGCTACGCCTACGACGCACTGGGCCGGCGGATTGAGCGCGTGGTGGAGGAAAGCACACCAGAGACGACTCGCTATTTCTATGATGGATGGCGCGTCGTCGAGGAACGGGACGCAGCAGACATCACCCAGGCAACCTACGTTTACGGCCTCGGCATCGATGAAGTGCTGACCATGCAAAGGGGTAGCCAGGACTCCTACTACCACGCTGACGATCTCGACAACGCGATGACAATCACCGAGGCTTCGGGTGGCATCGCTGAGCGATACGACTATGGGGACAACGGAGAGCCGGAGATCCGGAATGCCGCCGGCTTCAGCTTGGCGCGGTCGATGATCGGCAACCCAGCGCTATTCAACGGCCGCCGCCTCGATCCAGAGACCAACTTCTACGAGTACCGCACGCGCTATCTAGAGCCGCGCACCGGTCGCTTCACGACGCGCGACACGATCGGCATCTGGGACGACTCCGCCAACATTGGGAATGGGTACACCTATGTGGCGAACAATCCTTCGACTCTGTTGGACCCGCTCGGAATGTTGGGAAACAAAGGCGCGGCGTGGGTGGCGGATGCGTACAACACCCTGGATCGGGCGTCAGGTATCTTCAATGAAAACGTGGAGTATACGTACAAGGGCTTGGGCGCAGTGTCAGGCTCCGTCAATATGTTCCTAGAAACATTCGCAAGCTTGTATGTTGCCGGGAAAATAGAGTCGCTGAGCGCGAATGCTGACCAGAAGGACGTGGACGAAAAAACCGGCTTGCTCGCCGGAGCGTGGCTCAACATGCGGCTCGATGCCTGCCGAGGGATGGGCGGAGACTGCGATGTGCTCCAGAGGGCGGTCAATGCGCAGCTCGCGCACGACATTAGCCAGACGGCGCTTGGGAAGTCGGGGCTACATTGGCGTGATGCCTGGAAGGCCTGCCGTGCGGGTGATGACGTGAGGTGTGCGCAAGGCCTTGGCAGAGCGGCATACTATTTTAACGACAGTTTTGATGTCGTTGACCTCGGGATCCTCGGGCACCTGGGCGACACGATAAAATACGCGAAGAGGTTAACAGGCGCCCTTGCACAAGGGCGTAAAGCAATCGTGCAGAGCACGAAGGCCGCGTTGAAGAACCTGCCCTACCGTACCAAGAATTCGTGGAACGATGTGCAACGGGCGTTGGGAGGAATGGGACTCTCCAAGAAAGAAATCCGCGACCGCTACGACTGGCTCAAACGTGCGGGGGAGCTGTGATCAAAGAGGACCGGCGACGAACAAATCTGCAGACGCGGCGGCAATGCTTACGGGGGTGGCGGTTAGGCTGCTCTTTGTCGTTTGCGCTGGTCATCCTAGTCAACGCGCTTGGCGCGTCGGCGCTCGAGACCGGTCTCCATTACTACGTCATCCAACGCGGCGACACCGACGCCGTTGTGCGCCGCGGCACCGCCGGTAGCAACGGTATCGCCTTCGACAACATCATCCTTGCCGGCAACACCCGTTACCGCGCGACGCTGTTGCAGGCGCAGACGCTGCGCATCGGCACGATCGAGTTCACCATGCCGGGCAACGGGCAGCGGTTCCGGGCACCGGACATCGGGCTGCGGGCCTCGACGGCACCGGACACGGACGGTGACGGGTTGGACGACGACGCCGAGTTTGTCCTTGGCACTTTCGTCGGTGAGCCGGACTCGGATGGCGATGGCGTTCGCGACGGTGCCGAAGTGCAGCAGGGCACCGACCCGCTCGACGGCAAGGCAGCGCGCACCGGCATCGTCGGCAGCGCCGATACCCCGGGGACCGCGTTGCACGTGTGCGCCCTGAACGATCTTGTGGCCGTTGCCGACTCCGACCGCGGCGTTTCGATCTTCAACGTGTTCAACGGCATGCGGCCGCTCCTGGTCGGGCAGGTAGATACGCCCGGTACGGCGCTCGCCGTCGGCTGCGAGCTCAACCGTGTTGTGGTTGCCGACGGCAGCAAGGGACTGGCAGTGATCGACTTGAGCGATCCCCCCGCTGCTCGCATTACCCACCAGGTTGCTCTGCACGGTGCCGCGCAAGCGGTGGCGGCGGCCGGAGATACGGCCTTCGTGGCTCTCAACGATCGCTCCTTGGCGGTCGTCGATCTGCTCACCGGGACGTTAGTCGACGAGCTGCCGTTTACGGAGAACGTGGATGACGTCGGCTTGGCCGGCGACCGACTCTATGTCCTCGGCCGCGCCAACCTACGGGTGTACGCAACCGATGCGGGACACCTGACGCTTTTGGGGGCCGTTGCCGTCGGCGGCGACGTGCCGCCGTTGGAAAGTGGACGCAGGTTGTTTGTCGGCGGTGGGTTCGCCTACGTTGCCTCCACCAGCGGCTACTCCGTGATCGATGTGGGCGATGCAGCCCACATGCGGATCGTCGGCGCACCGACAAGCGCGCAAAGCATTGCCCACGATCTTGTCGCCAACGGCTCGGGGCTGCTGGTAGCCATCACCAGCTTCAGTGGCCCGGGAAGCTTGCAGGTTACACTGTACGACGCTTCCGATCCGACCAAAGCCGGGCGCGCGACGACTTCGCTCGATACTCCCAGCCAATGCCGTTCCGTCGCCCTTTACAATGGCCGGGCCTATGTCGCCGACAGCGCGGCTGGGCTTCAGGTCATCAACTACCTCGCCTACGACAACAAGCACGTTGCACCCACGGTGTCGCTGGCGGCAGCCAACGGTGTCACCGGCGCCGTCGCCGGGCAATGGCTCGGGGTGACGGCCACGGTCAGCGATGACGTGCAGGTGCGCAACGTCGAGTTCTACATCGACGGCAAACGCGTGGTCACCGACGGCAACTTCCCGTTCGAGTTTCGCTTCCTTGCGCCGCCGCTGTCGCAGCAGCGAATCGTGATTCGCGCCCGCGCCTCGGACACCGGCGGCAACGCCACCTGGAGCACGGAGTTGGTGTTGCCTTTGCTGGCCGACAATACGCCGCCCCGTATCGGACGTGTCGTGCCGGAAAATGGCCAGGTGCTTGGCCCCATCGATGCCATTGCCGCCTTTGCCAGCGAGCCGCTTGATCCGGCGCACCTCGGAGATGGGTCGCTGACTCTGGTCGAGGCTGGAGCAGACGGCCAGCACGGCACGGCAGATGACGTAGCGGTTACCGGTGGCAGCGTTGCGTTTCACGAGGATTCGCTGCGACTCGTCCGCAGCTTTGCCACCCCGTTGCCACCCGGCCGCTATCGTGCGCGCATCGATGCAAGCGTCACCGACCTGTCGACCAATCCGCTGGCCGGCCCGGTGAGTTGGGACTTCGTGGTCTTCGACATTGCCGCCGACCGTGACTACGATTGCGTACCGGACGCCCTGGAGGCCAGGCTCGGGCTCAACCCCGACAATTCGGATAGCGACGGCGATGGCACCCTCGATGGCAAAGAAGATTTCGACGCCGACGCCCTCGACAACTGCAGTGAAGTCCTCGTTCAAACCGACCCTGCGGTGCGTGACAGCGACGGCGACGGAATTTCTGACGGCAGCGAAGACTCGGACGACGACGGTGTCCTGGATGCCGACGAGATCCTGCGGCTGAAAACAGACCCATTCGATGCGGACAGCGACCACGACGGCATCAACGACGGGGCGGAAGGATTCTTCGGTAGCGACCCGCTGAGCCCAGCAAGCTTGCCTTTCGCCGTGAACGTGAGCGCAAGCCCAGTGGAGTCGGGTGGGTTGGTGGCCATCGAGTTAGTGGTGAGCAACCAGCGCAGCGACGTGACCCTCAACAACGTAGCGGTGAGCTTCTTGGTGCCTCCGGAGCTGAAATTCAGCGAGTTGGCAGCGGTTCCGAGGCCGGAGTGCAACTCGTCCATCATCCAGTGTGCAGGTGGCCAAACGGCAACGTGGAGCCTGGGCGCGTTAGCCCCTGGGGCAAGCACGACAATCGTGATCAATGCACAGGTGCTGGGCGGGCTAGTATCCGGGCGGCAAATCACCCTGCTCGGTCGCGCTACGGCCACCGGGGCACCGGCAGCGGCGCAAGCGCTGCAGACCGTCGTCGTACAAGCGCCGGCATTGGCGGTGGCGTTGGCAGCAGCGCCGGACCCGGTGATGGCGGGCGGCGAGTTGATCTACACGGTAGACATTGCAAACCGCGGGAGCACTGCGGTGAACGACGCGCAGGCGCGGCTGAGATTGTCCGGCTCGGTGACGCTTCTGTCGGCAAGCGATGGCGGGAGTGTCGATGAGAACACGGGCGAAGTAATATGGGCCTTAGGGCCAGTGGCTGGAGGCGCACGCATGCGGCGCACCGCTGTTGTTCGCGTTGCCGCCTCGGCTCCGGCGGCGGCGATACTCGCCGCGCAGATCTTGCTGCGCCACGGGAGCAGCGCCGCAGTCGATGCAA
>CAZGSN010000245.1:0-19402 GCA_964528465.1 uncultured Binatia bacterium (SeqCode) | reverse complement strand
GCGTTGCACAGGGGGAAGGGCCGCTGGCACGAGCGCGACGCGCAAGACGCACTGCCGGCGGATCTCCTCACGCTGCTGTTGGAGGCCGAGATGTGGCGCGACCAGGCGAAAGAAATGTGCGCCGCAGATCCGCAGCGTGGCCGCTACGACGCGCTGCGGTCGGTGATGGAAGCGATCTGGCGCTATCCCGTCACCTCGTCGCGGCAAGAGTTGGACCAACGCCTGTCTATTCTCGAGGGAGGAAGCACTTCATGAAGTCCAATCACACACAGGCTTGCCTCATTGCTGCTATCGCCCTGCTCGTCGCCGGCTGCGGGGACAACGACGCACGGTCGACATCCCCGATGACGCCGACATCAACCTCCTCCCCCCAACCTACGCCATCTCCAACCACGCCACCGATGCCTCTCAACAGCGATCTCGGTGCCGCGCGCAACGGTGGTGGCTGCTACCCGACCGCCGCCGAGCTGAGTAGTGCCCTGGACATGTTGACGTTGGTGAACCCCGAGTGGGCACCGGTGGTGAATGGCACGGGCACCGATTCTTTGCCGGTCTTTGTCGAGGGAACCATCCTCGGAGGGCACGGCGACAATGGCGGGGACTTTCCATCGACGCATGTACGCAGCGACCAAAACACGTTTGTCGAGGTCGACCCGCAGTACCAATCCCTCGTGGCGGCCGGCAACGACAACGTCGGTGACATCAAGGAGCTTGCCTTCGAATGGGAGGTCGGAGCCTATCCCGACTGGGCTTGGGGACATTCAGGCGATCGCATTGCCGGCATGGGCCGCTGGATTTTCGATTGCGGTCATCCGGCGACGCGCAACGGCCACTGCAGCGTTACGGCCAGCCGAGGTTGTGCGCTCGACCAGGATTGCCGCACCCCGAACTGTACCGAGTGTGCCGGCAACGAGACCTGCGTCGATGTGCACTTCGGCTATTCGTCGGAGCTGCATCCGCCCTACGCCACGGCCGTGATGCGGCGTGGGCGCGGTGCCGTCCTCGATGACCGCAGCGGCCGGGCTGTGCCGGCCACGCGTACCGATATCTACGTCCACGAGTTCGGTGGGGCTGCCGCTGACGCCTGCGTGGTCTCGCACCTCCCCAACCCTCTCGGCTTGTTGAACAAAGAGTGTTTCCCGCTCACGCAACCGCTGGCACGCAAGTACCTCAACCATCGCGACTTCAACTTTCAGGTGCCTTTGCCACCGCGGCCGGCCGGAGGTGTCCCCGTGTGGCGCGTGGACGAACAGCCCGCGGCACAAGGACACCCGATTGCCGTGCGTGCTGCCATCGACGTGGTGGCGAAACCCGACGACCCGCAACCGCATTTGGATGTCAGCGTGCGCATGACGCAAATGACGGCGACAGGTTTGCCGACCGGCTTTGCCGGGACACTGTTTGCAGGCTGGGACAACGATGCGAAGCCGCTGACCCACGTGCGCCTGACCGTTACCGCGGCCGTCATCCACAACCCCTTGCAGTTGAAGAAGCCGGTGGTGCCGCGGCAATGCACGGTGGGCAATGCGCAGTGCACAGAGGATTCCGACTGTCCGCAAAGTGCCCGCTGCGTTGGAATCGGACGCGTCAAGCAATGGCGTTTGCAAGCCGCCATGAACGGGGAATGGCGCGAACTCAGCGGCTTGGAGGATGTCGATGCCGGTGACGTCGTGCCGCAAAGCATTGTCCTCGACCAGTATCTCCCAGCCGAAGGTCAGCTCGAAGTGTTGGCCGACGGCGCTTCCGAAGACTGCATCAACAAGATCTTTGGCCAGTCGCTAAAGCGCTCGCGCGAACTCTTGGGCTTCGAGGGTGGCTTGCTGTGTCTTACGTCGGCGCCTCACGGCGCCGGTTCTGTCCGGGCCGTTTACACCGGTCCGGATTTCGGCAGCGGTAACGGCCGCATGGAGTACGAAACCCGTGCCAGCGGCGGTGAAGGCGGAGCTTGTGCGAACACCAGCGAGCCTTGCCTTGTCGATGCCGACTGTGCCGCAGGAGATCGCTGCAGCCCCACGGGAGGCTCCTTTTCGCTGCGCTACGTGATCGAGAAACTGTGAGGCTTCAACAGAGACCTCAACCTGCCGCCTCGGACTTCCTGGTATCCAGGGTTCTGAAGTGATCCACAGATGACCCAGATGGACGCAGATCCATGCCCCCACCCCCATGCAAGATTCTGAAATCGGTGCCACCTGCGTCATCTGCGGATGTTGTAGTCCGGCTCCTGCCGAGAACAACGATTGAACCGCGGATGGACCCTTCGGCCGGGCTCAGGACAGGCACGGATGAACGCGGATACCTGCAAAGATTGCAGGCACGGAAGCATTGCGCATTGCCGAGCCTCTCCGCTCTGGTGCCTCCTTACTTCGATCTGTTCTGCAAGCAATCCACGTCTATCTGCGTCCATCCGGGGTTCCACTTAGGTTTCCGGACTCATCACAGAATTCCGCCCAGCCGCAAATCCTCAATATTTTCCCTGCCGACAACAGGAAGGCTGAGCCTACGCTCTGCGCGGCCAATGAATCGGGAAGCCGTGTCCAACCCAAACAGCCTACGGTTGCGGTGACGCGTGTAATCGGCCACCTTCCGGGCATGGACTCTTGTGTAGCGATTGCACGGCGCGTGCTTGCCTGTCGGCTGCGGCGTGTCGCCGGCCTCGTCTTGGCTGTGCTGGTGGGTTGCCAGTCGGCGAGCCAAGACGCGCCGGTACCTGCACCGCCTTTGGTCACGGTCATTCGCCCCCAGCAGCGCGAGGTCATTGAATGGGATGAGTACACCGGACGCTTGCAAGCCATCGACTCGGTGGAGGTGCGGGCGCAAGTAAGCGGCTATTTGCAAGCCATCCACTTTGAGGACGGGGCAAAGGTCGAGAAGGGCGATCTCCTGTTCGTCATCGACCCGCGCCCGTACGAGGCCGCGATGAATCGAAGCCGCGCCGAGCTTGATCTTGCCGAGGCGCGCCTGGCGCTCACCAAACGTGAAATGAACCGCTCGGAGCAACTGCTCAAGCAGCGATCCATCTCGGAAGAAGAAGCCGACGCTCGTACGGCCAGCGTACGCCAAGCCGAGGCAGCGGTTGCCGCGGCGCGTGCAGCCTTGCAGGCGGCACAGCTCACTCTCGACTTTACTCGCGTCACCGCTCCGATTCGTGGACGCGTAGGCCGTCACCTCGTCGACGCCGGCAATCTGGTTACAGGCGGGCCCGCTAATGCAACCTTGCTCACCACGATCGTCTCTCTGGACCCGATCCACTGCTACTTCGAGGCAGACGAACGTTCGTACTTGAAGTACGCGCGCTTGGCCCAGGCGGGAATGCGCCCCGACGCGACTGCGGCACGCAAGCCGGTGCAGATCCGTTTGGCGGACGAAGTCGGCTTCCCGCACACGGGTTGGATCGATTTCGTCGACAACCAGCTCGACCCCAACACCGGCACCATGTCCGGCCGCGCCGTGTTCGAGAATCCAGACATGCTGCTGGTACCAGGCTTGTTCGTGCGCTTGCGCCTCATCGGCAATGGCCCGGCGCCTGGCCTGTTGGTGCCGGACACGGCACTCGGCAACGACCAGGCGCAGAAGTTCGTTTGGGTCGTTAATCCCGACAATCGTGCCGAGCGTAGGCGCGTCGTTACCGGTCCGTTGTTCGAAGGGCTGCGGGTGATTCGCGATGGCCTCGGCCCCGACGATCGCATCGTGGTGGCGGGGATTCAGCGCGTCCATGCCGGCACCGAGGTCAATCCTCAGGAGGCAGCCGCGACGACGCCGACCACAGCAGCACCGCCGCACGAAGCTGCACCACCGCCCGCAGCCGTCCCGGCGGTCCACTAGGATGAGCATCAGCCACTTCTTCATCGACCGCCCCATCTTTGCCGCGGTGCTATCGATCGTCACCGTCATCCTCGGTGCCATTGCCTATGCTTCTCTCCCGGTGGCGCAGTATCCCGACGTCATCCCGCCAACGATCGTGGTGCGGGCTTCCTATCCTGGTGCTCCGCCGGAGGTGATTGCCGAAACCGTGGCGACGCCGATCGAGCAAGAAGTAAATGGCGTCGAGAACATGCTCTACATGACCTCGCAGAGCACGGCCGATGGGCAGATGGTGCTGACGATTACGTTTCAGGTCGGCACCGACCTCGATAAGGCCCAGGTGCTGGTGCAAAACCGCGTCGGCATTGCCGAGCCGCGGCTGCCGGAGGATGTGCGCCGCATCGGCATCACGACGCTGAAGTCCTCGCCAGACCTCTTGATGGTCGTGCACCTGGTGTCGCCAAGCCAGCGCTACGACCAGCTCTACATCGGCAACTTCGCTCAGATCCAATTGCGCGACGTGATCAAACGTTTGGATGGCGTGGGCGAGGTAACCCTGTTTGGCTTGCGCGAGTACAGCATGCGTATCTGGCTCGATCCGGATCGCTTGGCATCGCGCAGTCTCACCGTGGGCGACGTGGTCGAGGCTCTGCGCGCACAGAACATCCAAGTGGCTTCCGGAGTGATCGGGCAACCGCCGGCACCCAGCGGCGGCGCCTTCCAGTTTCCTGTCACCACGCTCGGTCGTTTGCTCGAACCCGAGCAGTTCGAAGACATTGTCGTAAAGACCGGCAGCGACGGCCGCCTGACGCATATCCGCGACGTCGCACGTATTGAATTGGGAGCCCGCGATTACGCGGTAAACAGCTACCTCAACGGCCAACCGGCTGTAGGCATGGCAGTGGCGCAACGGCCCGGATCGAACGCACTGGCCACAGCCGAAGCCGTCGAGAATAAGATGAAGGAGCTGGCGCGCACCTTTCCCGAGGGCGTCGAGTATCGCATTCTCTACAACCCGACCGTCTTCGTTCGCGAATCCATCGATGCGGTGTTGCACACGCTCTTCGAAGCGGTGGCTCTGGTCGTGTTGGTGGTGTTGGTGTTCTTGCAGACCTGGCGCGCCAGCTTGATTCCGCTGTTGGCCATCCCGGTGTCGCTGATCGGTACGTTCGCGGTCATGGCGGTGTTTGGCTTCTCGCTCAACATGCTGTCGCTGTTCGGCTTGGTGCTGGCGATCGGCATTGTCGTCGACGACGCCATCGTCGTCGTCGAGAACGTCGAGCGACATATTGCCAAGGGCCTGTCGCCGCGCGAGGCCACGCGTCAAGCGATGACCGAGGTAACCAGCGCCGTGATCGCCATTGCCTTTGGCTTGTCGGCTGTGTTCATCCCCACGGCATTCATCTCGGGCATTTCCGGCCAGTTCTATCGGCAGTTTGCGCTCACCATTGCCGTGGCGACGATGATCTCTGCTTTCAACTCGCTCACGCTCAGCCCGGCGATGTGCGCGTTGTTGTTACGTCCGCATGGTGCCCGCACCGACTGGTTTGAGCGCGTTTGGGAGCGCCTGCTCGGAGGATTCTTCCGTTCGTTCAACCGTTCATTCGAGTATCTCACCACAGCTTACGGGCGCGGCGTGGCTTGGTTGCTGCGCCGCAGCGCGCTTGGGCTTGCCCTTTACGTCGTGCTCGCTGGGTTGGGCGCGGTAGGATTTCAATGGGTGCCGACGGGATTCATTCCCGCCCAGGACAAAGGGTACTTGATCGTTGCCGTGCAACTCCCCGATGGAGCGGCGCTGGAGCGTACCGACGCGGTGGTGCGCCGTGCCGCCGAGATCATTCGCGCCACGCCGGGTGTGCTGTACTCGATGGCCTTCGCTGGTTTCTCCGGCGCTACGCGATCCAATAGTTCCAACGCGGGAGCCATCTTCGTGGGACCGCTGCCGTTTGAGGAACGCATCGCCCACGGGCCGACCGCCGACGAACTCCTGCACACGCTCAAGGAGAGGCTGGCGGTGATCGAAGATGCGGAGATCTTCGTCATTGCTCCACCGCCGGTGCAGGGTCTCGGCACCTCCGGTGGCTTCAAGCTGCTCGTGCAAGATCGTGCGGGCAATGGGTTGCATGCACTGCAGCAGGCAACCGAGACCCTCGTGGACGCGGCCAAGAAGGACCCTGGGGTGCGTGACGTGTTCTCCACCTTCCGGGCGTCGACGCCCGAACTCTACGCCGACGTCGATCGCGTCAAAGCGCAAAAGCTCAATGTCCCGCTCGGCAATGTCTTCGACACCCTGCAGGTCTACCTCGGCTCCGCCTACGTGAACGACTTCAACCGCTTTGGTCGCTCCTTTCAGGTGCGGGCGCAGGCGGAGGGTTCGTACCGCGCCCAGCCCGAGAACATTGCACGGCTCAAGACACGCAGCACCACGGGCGCCATGGTGCCACTCGGATCGTTGATTGATTTGCAGTGGCGTAGCGGGCCCAACCGGGTGCTGCGCTACAACATGTTTCCGGCAGCCGAAGTCAACGGCGACGCCGCGCGCGGGCGTAGCCAGGGTGCGGCGATCGCAACCATGGAGCGACTCGCGGACAG
Organism: uncultured Binatia bacterium (SeqCode); assembly: GCA_964528465.1. Taxonomy (GTDB): domain Bacteria; phylum Desulfobacterota; class Binatia; order HRBIN30; family HRBIN30; genus CAZGSN01. Next base: position 13,009 of record CAZGSN010000245.1, on the reverse strand, counting down.
CTTGCTGCCGGCAGGTATGGGCATCGAATGGACCGATCTCGCCTACCAGGCCAAGCTGGCCGGCAACACGGCCCTCTTCTTGTTTCCCATGTGTGTGCTGTTTGTCTTCCTCGTGCACTCGGCCGAATACGAAAGCTGGTCGCTGCCGCTCGCCATCATCAGCATTGCCCCGCTGTGTTTGCCCTTCGCCTTGTTGGGGATATGGCTGCGCGGCATCGACAACAATTTGATCACCCAGATTGGCTTCATCGTACTGATCGGCCTTGCGGCGAAGAACGCCGTGCTCATCGTCGAATTCGCCAAGCAGCAAGAAGAGGAGGGGAAGGATCGCTTCGGGGCGGCGTTGGAAGCATGCCGCTTGCGCTTGCGTCCGATTCTGATGACCTCGTTTGCCTTCATCCTTGGCGTGCTGCCGATGGCACGCGCTACCGGCGCTGGGGCAGAGATGCGTCAGGCGCTCGGCACCGCCGTGTTCAGCGGCATGCTGGGCGTTACCGTGTTCGGACTATTCTTGACGCCGGTGTTCTACGTCGTCATCCGCGGCATCGTGCAACGCTGGCTTCCGCGAGCCTGACGATGCCGTGGGCACCGCATGCGCCTACTCGTTTTGATCCCTGATCTCATCGACGGCGACTCGCTTCCTAGGTTGGTAGCGCTCGTTCAGCGCTTCCCGTGGCTGGGTCTTCGGATCGCGCCCGTGCGCGCTGCGATCGCGCATCCGCGCCTCTACACCAACGTCGCCTGGGGCGGCACCATCAACAACATGCGACACGCGGCCGTCGCTCGTTCGCTTGGCGTCGATACGCGACTGGCCTGCCCGAGCGGTGCGAACACGTACGGAAGGTTTGCTGTCGTCGATCTCCCCTATCTCCGGTGGAGCGATCGGCGTGCGGACGACGTCGTGTTACTTCCGGACTTTTGCAGCGAACTTGCCGACGAGGTCCGTGGGCCAACGATCGTCTACCTTCAGCCGCCGCTCCAACTCAAATGCAACTTCGACTACCGTGACGATCGCATCCGCCTGTGGACCAACTCGCCGCACATGCTCGATCTCTGCCGCCAAGTCTTTCCCGGCAAGGCGATCGAGATGGTTCCGAACGTCGTCGACGACAAGCTCTTCTCATTCGTGAGGCAGGGCGAGCGCGAAGCAGGTTTGCTACTCGCCTTTCCGCGTAAGGGCGCGGACTTCATCGACGCGACGCGCAGCGAGTACAACAGACGCGGCGGCCGTTATTGGCGTTTCGAACTCGTCGACGGCGTTTCCGCCATGCAGGTCGCGCAGATCATGCGGCGGCCACAGGCATTCCTGGCCTCATCGGAGATCGATGGCTGCGCCATGCCGCCTCAGGAGGCGATGGCGTGTGGCATCGTCGTCGTCGGGCGGACGGCACAGACCGCAAACTCTTCGATGCGACACGGTGAGACGGCGCTGGTCGCCGAGACTCCAGAAGCAGCGGCCGAGTGTTTATTTCGAATCGAGGACGTGGGCTTGCGCGAGTCCCTGTCGCAAGGCGGCCTGCAGTTCATCCGCCGATACTTTCCCGACGCCGAGCCGCGCGCGCACTGGCGTGCCACGCTGCAGAGATTGGGCGTCGCTTCACCGGCGTGAGCGCAGAACCGGCCGGAGGCCGACGCCAAGGTCGTTTGGAAGTGGGGATTCCGGAATTCCCTCGCGGCCAGCCTCATTACGCCAAGGTCACAGTCGATGGATGGAGGGGACCGGAGGTGCTGCGGTTTCGTTCCCACTGCGAGATGTTCGTGGTAGGCTCGCCGCTATGCAGAAACAACTGACGGCGATCATTGAGCGCGATGGAGACGGGTACGTGGCGCTGTGTCCGGAACTCGATATCGCGAGTCAAGGCGGCACAGTCGAAGAAGCGCGTGACAATCTTCGCGAAGCGCTCGAATTGTTCTTCGAGACCGCCTCGCCGATAGAGGTTCAGGCGAGGCTCCGCGAGGAGGTCTATATCACCCGCCTCGAGGTGGCGGTTGGGTAAACTTCTCGTCCTTTCCGGCAAGGAGGTGTGTGCGATCCTAATGCGCCATGGCTTTGTCGAGGTTCGCCGGCGCGGCAGTCACATAGTGATGCAGAGACGATGGGCCGACAATACGGTTACGGTCCCAGTTCCTGACCATCCTGAAATTCGCATCGGCACGCTACAATCGATCATTCGTCAGTCCGGCCTGCTCCGTAGCGAGTTCGAGCCATCATCCTAACCAAGCCGGAATTCAGGCTCTGGGCAGCCCTCCCACGACAGTATCGCTTTGAGATCGCTCCGACCTGGACTCGCCGCCGTCGTCGCCCCTTCCCACTCGCACGGTGCGTACACTGTAGTTGCCTCCTTCGCCGACGCCTACACGATCAGGTCCTCTCGGCAAAAAACTTTGACAGGGCGGCGTACACGCGTTGTCGGTCAGCAATGAGTCGCTTGGCTGGCGGCAGGGAGTCGAGAAAGACGCGGCCGTAGTGTTTGCGCACGACGCGGCTGTCGAGCAGGACGACGGCGCCGCGGTCGCTGCTGGAACGGATCAACCTTCCAAACCCTTGCTTCAACTTGATCACGGCTTGTGGGACGGTGTGCTCGGCGAAGGCGTTGCCGCCGCGTTCCGCGATGGCTTCGACCCGAGCCTGCTCGATCGGTTCGCTTGGGACACGGAATGGTAGACGCGTGATGATCACGCAGCGCAACGCATCGCCGCGCACGTCGACACCCTCCCAGAAGCTGTCGGTGGCGAACAACACGGCGCGCGGGTCGGCAACGAAGCGGCTCAACAACAGATGCCGGTTCATCTCGCCCTGCCGCAATAGGTGGATGCCGCGGCGCTGCAGCTCGGCGCCGAGGCTGCTCACGGCTCGGTTGAGCGCGCCATAGGCCGTGAACAACACAAAGGTGCCGCCGCCGGCAGCGGTGACAATCTCCAAAATTGCCTCGTGCGTGGAGGCCTCGTAACGCGGGTCGGTTGGCTCCGGCAGATCTTGTGGCACTGCCAGCACTGCCTGCTCGGCAAAGTCGAACGGGGAGTCGACGTGCAAAGTATGCAAGCGATGCGCGGCGCCTAGCTCCTTCAGGCCAAGGTGCTCGTGGACGTAATCGAAGCGCCGATCCACGGCGAGCGTGGCCGAGGTCAGGATCACCGTTGGGAATTGCTCGAACAACGCCTTGCGCAGGAGCGGACCCACCTCGATCGGTGCCGTGTAGAAGACAATCGAGCGGCCACCACGGCTGCGGTGGCGCAGCTCGATCCAGCGGCAAGTGTTCTCATCATCGCCAAGGAAGTGCAGCAGCTCGGCAGCATAGTCGGCGATGCGTCCCTGCAACGAGGTGAGTTCAGTGACCAAGGACAGTGCCTTCTTCTCGTACTCTTCGGAAAGATGGCCGAGCGATTCGAGGACCTGTGCAATCTCTTGTGCGTACTGCCCCAGCAGGGTGCCGAGCTTGCGCAACCAATCTTGCAGCTTTGCCCAATAGGGTGTCTCCCGAAACGCCGGTACGACGCGGACTTTCTCATCCGCCCCTTCACGGACCGTACGCCCGAGCTGATTCTCGAGTTCGATCAGAAGCTCGGCGAAACACTGCTCCGCATCGGTGAGCAGCGACAGCTTCTGCGGGATCAGCCGCCCTTCAATGTAATGTGAGGCCGCTTGGGCGATGGGCAAGTCCTCGGGACGTTCCACCAAGTCCAGCAACATCAGCAGTGCCGGGAGCACGCCCTTGGCCTCGCTGCGATGGCTGCGCAGGCGGCCCAGGGTACGTTCGATGGCAACGAAGCTCAGGCGGGAGCCGAAGTAACTGGTGGCTACGTCTTCGAGGTGATGGGCCTCGTCGACGATCACGCGGCGCGACGGTGGCAGTACCGCGTTTTGAGTGTAGCTGCCGAGCTCGTCGCGTAAGGCCAGGTCGGCCATGAGCAGGTGGTGATTGACGACAATGATGTCGGCCTTCGCCGCGGCGCGGCGTGCCGAGTAGAAGAAACACGTCGAGTAGTGTGGGCATCGGGCGCGCAGGCAGTTGTCATTCTCCGAGATCACCTGCTCCCACACCTCCGGCCGCGGTCGCACCGGCAAATCCCCGAGGCTGCCGTCTTGTGTTTTCTTCGACCACGCCAGCAGCTCTTTGAGTTCGCGCGAGTGCTCATCCTCGACGAGGAAGGCCCCTTGCTCTTCCACCTGTGCTGCCTTGCGTTTGCATAGGTAATTGCCGCGCCCTTTCACCAAGGCTGTGGTGCACTGCATGTCCTTTAGTTGAGTCAGTAAGGGCAAGTCCTTGCGAACGAGTTGCTCCTGCAGGTTGATGGTGTGCGTCGACACCACCACACGTTCGCCGTTGAGCAAGCTCCAGGTGATGGCCGGCAGTAGATAGGCGAGTGACTTGCCGGTGCCGGTGCCGGCTTCGACGGTGAGGATGGTGTCTTGGTTGAACGCGGTGGTGACCGCTTCGAGCATGCGCAATTGCTGCGGGCGGTGCTCGTAGTGATTGAGGCGCTTGGCCAGCGCGCCTCCCGGTGCCAACCACGCTGCCGCAACGTGCGGCTGAATCGGTTGGCGCGCCTCGTCGACATGCGGTTCGACCACGACGTACACATCGCTCACCGCGTTGTTGACGATGTAGGTGCCGACGCCATTGTTCCCTACGTGGGAGGCGACGTTGAGATCGGCATCCGAAGGAAGCAGCTTGCCGCTCGGGTGATTGTGGATGATCACCTCCCCCGGTCGCGGCACCTGCAGGAGTGCCGGCACGGCATGGCGGTTGCCGCGTGCCAGCACCCGCACCGACGACACAACCCGACCCTCATCGAGGCTTCCGAGAAAGAACACCTCGTTACCGCCGGCATCGACGATTGCTCCACGCAGAGCCAGCACCGCCGCGTCGGAGAAGCGTTGCCGGATCGAGGAAGTCGACGGTGAGGAAGGGTGCGACATGAGAAGGGTTGGCTCTATATCAGCCAAGCGCCTTCCCCGCGATCATCCCTTGTAGGTGTTCGGTGTGGCGGTGCTGAGACCCATCTTCCAGTCGAGATGTTTACAAGCGATCCCTGACCTTCTGTCCTGTTCCGGGGTGGGCAGCCGCACCTTGCCTGCCGACCGGTCGTTATTCCCTGGCTTTGGCGCGCGCGGTTTCGGCGTCCTTGATTACCTTCTCCGCAAGATGGGCGGGCAGCTCTTCGTAGTGAGAAAAGCCCATGGTGAAGGAACCGCGTCCGCTAGTCATCGAGCGTAGGTCGGGAGAGTACTTGAGTACCTCCGACATCGGCACGTGGGCCTTGATCACCTGGCCGCCAGGCTTGGAGTCCACCCCCAGCACTTTACCGCGGCGGCCGTTGAGGTCGCCGATGACGTCGCCCATGTTCTCGTCGGGGGAGCTGACCTCGAGGATCATGATCGGTTCGAGCAGGATCGGCTTGGCCTTGGCGAGTGCTGCTTTCAGGCCCATCGAGGCTGCGATCTTGAAGGCCATCTCCGACGAATCGACGTCGTGGTACGAGCCGTCGTACAAGCGTACGCGCAAGTCGACGATCGGGTAGCCGGCAAGGAAGCCTTCCAGCAGAGCTTCGCGCACCCCCTTCTCCACCGCGGGGATGTACTGCCGCGGCACCACGCCACCGACGATTTCATCGACGAACTCGAAGCCGGTGCCACGCGGGAGTGGCTCGATTCTCAGCCACGCATCGCCGAACTGGCCACGGCCACCGGTTTGCTTCTTGAGCTTACCCTGGGCTTCCGCCTTGCCCTTGATGGTTTCCTTGTACGGCACCTTGGGTGCCTTGAGTTCGACCTCGACTCCATACTTACGCTTTAAGCGTTCGATCACGATCTCGATGTGCTGTTGGCCAACACCGGAGAGGATCAAGTCGCGTGTTTGCGGATCGCGATGCATCTCCAGCGACGGGTCTTCCTCGTTGATCTTGTGCAATCCCAGCGAGGCCTTCTCGTCGTCGTTCTTGCTCTTGGGCTCGATTGCAAACGAAATAGCCGCCGGCGCTTGCTCGAAGCCGGCAAACAAGATCGGGCCTTTCTCCTCGGCCAGGGTGTCGCCGGTGGCGGTATCCTTGAGCTTGGAGACGGCAATCACCTCGCCGGCAACTGCCGACTCGACCTGCGTTTGTTTCTTGCCCACCAGCTTGAGCAAATGCCCGAGCCTCTCCTTGTTGTCCTTGGTGGTGTTGAGAACGTTCGAATCGGCGGTGACTTTTCCGGACACGACCCGAAAGATCGACAGCTTGCCGGCAAACGGGTCAATGACGGTCTTCACGACCAGCGCGGAGAAGGGAGCGCTGACTTGCGGCTGGCGTTCGATCGGCTCTTTGATCTTGGGATCGATGCCGTTCCATGCCGGTAGATCGGCAGCCGAGCCCGAATAGTCGACGATGGCGTCGAGCACGGGAGCCGCGCCGATGCCCTTGCTGCCGCTGGCGTACAACACCGGCACCAGCTTACGAGCCAGGGTACCGATGCGTAGGGCTTGCACGATCTCTTCGTTGGTGAGCGTGCCGGCTTCGAGATACTTCTCGGTCAGCTCGTCGGTCACCTCGGCTGCAAGCTCGATCATCTGCTCGCGTGCCACCTCGGCTTCCTCCTTGACGTCGGCGGGAATCTCCGCCTCGACCATCTTGCCGTCGGGCTGGGTCAGTAGCGCTTTCCCCTTGATGAGGTCGACCACGCCACGGAAGCTGTCGGCGATGCCGATGGGATACTGAATGGAAACCGCCTTGGCACCGAGGTGCTTTTGCAAGTCGTCCACTGCCGCTTGCCAATCGGCACGTTCGCGATCGAGGCGGGTGACCACGGCAATCGTCGGTAGGCCCAATTCGGCCCCACGCTCCCACAACTTCTCGCCTTCGACGCGGATCTCATCCTTGGCGGCGGCGAGGACGAACAGCAGGCCCGTACAGCCGCGAATGCAGTTGAGACTATCGGCAAGGAAGCTGGCGTAGCCGGGCATGTCGAGCAGGGTCAGGTCATGCTTCTTCCACGCCATGCTGCATAGGGTCGTGGTCAGCGACGTCTTGTGCCGGTGCTCTTCCGGCTCAAGATCGAACAGCGAGGTGTCGTCGTCGACCCGGCCCAAGCGGTTGTTGGCACCGGCTGCAAACGCCAGTGCGTCGGCAAGCGATGTCTTGCCGCCGCCTCCTTGGCCAATCACTCCAATGGTTCGAACCAGCTTGACGTCGTCCGCCATGTTGCCTCCGTTCTAGTTTCCTGCGTTGAGTTCGTAGATCAAACGCAAACCAGCCAGTGTGAGAAACTCGTCTACCTCTTCGATGCTGGTGGCCTCGGGTGCGAGCAGCGACGCGTAGGCGCCGGTCGCGATCACGTGGGCTTTCACCTTGTTTTCCTTTTGGATGCGGGCGATCAGGCCATCGACGAGGCCGACGTAGCCGTAGATCAGGCCCGACTGAATCGCATGCACGGTATTGCGGCCGACGACGCGCTTGGGCTTGGTCAGCTCAACGCGATACAGCTTGGCGGCACGATCGAACAAGGCATCGCTCGCGGTCCCCAGTCCCGGGGCAATCACGCCTCCGGCGTATTCGCCCTTTTCGGAAATGTAATCGAAGATCGTTGCCGTGCTGAAGTCGACGACAATCGTCGTGCTGCGGGTGCGCGCGTAGGCAGCAACCGCATTGGCAATGCGATCGGCACCTACCTCCTGGGGCTTGTCGTACAGGATCGGCATCCCAGAGCGCACGCCGGGGCCGACGAACATGGGAGTAATCCCGAGATACTGCCGGCACAGCAGATCAAAGGTGCGGGTCATCGGCGGCACCGACGAGGCAATGGCAATTCCGCGAATGCAAGGCTTGCCTGCGTCGCTGAGCAAGCAGCCAAGCATCACCCCGTATTCGTCGGCGGTGCGCCCGATATCGGTTTGCAGCCGCCAGTGATGACGCAGTACGTCCCCCTCGTAAACGCCGAGGACGGTTTCCGTGTTGCTGACGTCAATCGCTAAGAACATGCTGGCCATCTTCCATCTGCTGAGAACATGCCAGCTATCTTCCATGCCCCGAGTTGCGTGCAAAGATCAAGCACAGTCCGTCCAAAGTCAGAAACGGGTCGACCCGATCGATGCACGAGGTTTCGGCGGCAATCATTGGGGCGAAGCCACCGGTGGCAATGACCTGGGCCTTGGCGTCGGATTCCTTTTGCATACGTCCGACGAGTCCTTCGACAAGCGAGGCAAAGCCGAAGACCAGGCCTGCCTGGATGGCATGCACGGTGTTGTGCCCAATCACTTGCGGCGGCCGCATAAGCTCGACGCGATGCAGGCGCGCGGCGCGTTCGAAGAGAGCGTCGCCAGAAATGCCGATGCCAGGCGCAATGGCGCCACCCATGTATTCTCCTCTGGAGGAGACAAGCTCGACCTTGGTTGCTGTACCCAGATCGACGACGATGGTGGCGCTGCCGGTGAGAGAAAAGGCAGCCACTGCGTTTACCAGGCGATCGGCGCCAAGCTCGTGTGGGTTGTCGTAGAGGATGGGCATGCCGACGGGGATATCGGCGCTGACGAACAGCGGCGGCACCTTTAGATAGCGGCGGCTGAACTCGTCGATGACGACGTTGAGCGGTGGCACCACGGACGATACGACCACGCCATCGATCATCGGGTGGCCTTCCGAGCCCAAAAGGCGTCGCGTCAAGACACCGTATTCGTCGGCCGTGCGACCTCGATTGGTCTTGAGCCGCCAATGCCGGAGCAACTTGCTGCCCTCGTAGAGGCCGAGGACCGTGTGACTGTTGCCGATGTCGATGGCGAGCAGCATGGTCAGGCACAATCTCGGGCAGTTAACCCCGATGCTAAAGAATGGGACTTCACCACAGAGAACACCGAGAGCACAGAGGGCCTGCCTTTCCGTGGCTCTACGCTCAGGGATCCGGAGGTGCGAGATTCCTGTCTGGTCCCATTTTCAATCCGCAGATGACGCAGATGACCCAGATAGGATTGAATATGCAGGCCCGACATCGGAGTCATCTGCGCCATCTGTGGACTCTTGGGGTCAGGACAGAATCCTCGATGGAGTTCGCCAGCTAGCTCCGCCGCCCGTCGTGCCGGGATCACACGAGTGGTCAAGAACGGGGTTGTTGGTTTCTTGGGAACGTCTGCCTGTTCTCGGAGTTTGCAGTTGTTCATTCACTTCGGCTTTGGGGTTGCGGGAGGTTCATGAGCCGCGTGGCGCATAGCCATCCACTACGGAGACGTCGCCGGCGACGACGCGCAGCTCGTTGCCGGCGGCGTCGCGCAGGCGCAAGGTGCCGTCGTCGGCCAGGCCCAGTACCTCGCCCTCGTAGCGGTGGCGAGTATCCTCAACGCAAACGCGTGCCCCATGTAAGCTCGATAGGGCATCCCAATCTTCGCGCATGGAGGCGAACCCCTCACCTATGAACTGTTGGTAGCGAGTTTCTAGGTGGGTGAGTAAACGATCCGTAAAGGCGACGCGATCCACTTCGCGACCGGTGGCGTGCAACAACGATCCGGCTTTGGTGCGTAGCTCTTCGGGGAATTCTTCGATCTCGATGTTGAGGTTGACGCCTACCCCCAGGATCACGTGCGCGAGCCGTTCGCCTTCCATCCCCATCTCGGCCAGCAGCCCGCTTACCTTGCGCCCATCAATGAGAATGTCGTTCGGCCACTTGAGGCGCACCTGGGCACACCATTCGCGAACGCACTCGGCGGTAGCCAAGCCGGCCATCAACGCCAGCTTGGGGGCATCTTCGGGTGCCATCGGTGGCCGCAACACCACCGACAGGTAGAGATTGCGATTTGCCGGCGACACCCAGTGCCGCCCCAAGCGCCCCCGCCCGTGGGTTTGCGCATCGGCAATCACCACCGTGCCCTCGCCGGCTCCGCTGCGTGCCAGCCGTTCCGCCACCAGGTTGGTGGAATCAGTTTCGGCAAAGTACTCGATGTGCGCGCCGAAACGGGTGCCGGCCCGACGGGCACGCAAGGCCGCGACATCGAGCGGCATGGTAAGCGAGATCGGCATGGTGCGCGTCTCTACCACCGGAACTACACCTTGGGAATTGCAGGCCTGTGCCCCAGATTCGGCTATTGCCGAATCTGGAGGTGGCCGGTGCGCCGGTGCGGCGTGTGGGTTTACCGAGTTCGCGCCCGCGCACCCGTGGGACTTGTGCAATCCAAGCAAACCCAAGCCCCGAGCCACGAGCCCCGAGTCCCGCAGCTTTGTGTTGAGAAAAGCTCGTGAGGCCGTGGAGCCCGGATGAAAACCAACAAATGGGACGCACACCCTGCCAGCAATGCCTGACCGATTCGGTGCTAGCCTGTCGTCACGACCTGTGTATACTCGGCGCCGATGAAAGGAGGTGCCTAATGCGACACAAAGCTGGCTACCTGGTTCTGACAATCTCTCTTGCCTTGGCAATCTTGCCGACGACGAGCCGGGCGGGTTCGGACAAGGTCACAAGCAGTGTGGCTGCCAGTCGTGCGGTCGATGTCCGCGATGTCACCGTTGAAGGCAACACGGTCAATGGGCTTCTGGTCAACACCTCAGCGCGGGGGCTACGCGATGTACGTCTGGTGATTCGTAACGCGTGGCTGTGGAAAGACGAACGCAATCCGGGCAGCAACAATCCAAGCTATGCCGAGCCCTACTCGTTTCCAGGCGAAATCGCAGCCGGAGCGAGTGTTCCTTTTTCCTACCGTTTGAAGTCCTCGGCTCATTCTAGGACGGACGGCAAGTTCATGACCTCCGTCGAGGTTGTGAGCTACTCGCTGGTCGGGCGATAAACGGCATTGCAGGCACAGCCGGGGGAGAGGGTGCAGTAGCGCCCGGCTAGCCTGCCAGACGAACGTGCAACCGGAGAATCAGCAACGCGAGGATGATGGACTCTAGGAGCAAGCTTTTGTGTGGCATTTACGGCGTCGTTGCGGTGATTGCCCTGATTGGCACCTGGACACAGAACCTTGCTTTCATGAGCACGCCCGACAACGGTGGGGCTGTGGGCTTCGTACGTGCGGCCATGTCCAACCCTGCCGGTGCGTCGCTCACCATTGACCTTGCCCTGGTCGGCGTCGCCATTTGTGTTTGGATGGTTGCCGAGGCGCAGCGCCTACAGATTCGTTTCGTTGCGGTCTACATCGTGTTGTCCGTGGTGATCGGCATCAGCGTGTTCTTTCCGCTGTTCTTGATCGCCCGTCAGCTCAAGCTGCCGCAAGAACCACGTCTGCGTCTACCGTAGTTTTCACCGTGGCTTCGCCATTGCCTACACCAGCCAACCGTCCGCTTCGCATCGGTGTCTCCTCGTGCTTGCTGGGTAACGCAGTTCGTTACGACGGGGGACACAAACGCGACCTCTTCCTCGTCGACACTCTTGGAAAATACGTGGAATGGGTGACGGTGTGCCCAGAGGTCGAGATAGGCCTCGGCATCCCGCGCCCGACCTTGCGCTTGGTGCAGGTCGGCGACAAGGCGCGCCTTCAACGAGCCAGCGATGGCACGGACCACACGCAACGTATGCAGGACTTTGCGCAGCGACGGGTGCGCGCCCTCGAAGGCGAGGACTTATGCGGATATGTGCTGAAGAAGGATTCTCCGAGTTGCGGCATGGAGAGGGTCAAGGTCTACCGCAGCGGCACAACTCCTACGCGTTCCGGACGTGGTCTCTTCGCGCAAGCTCTACTCGAGCGGTTCCCGAGCCTGCCGGTGGAAGAGGAAGGTCGTTTGCACGATCCCGACTTGCGCGAGAATTTCCTTGAGCGTGTGTTTGCCTACCAGCGCTTGCGCACGTTCTTCGGCGAACGTTGGACCGTGGGCGGCTTGGTAGCCTTCCATTCCGCGCACAAGCTTCAGATCATGGCGCATTCGCCTGCCGGGTATTCCAAGCTGGGGCAGCTTGTGGCTTCGGCTAGTGCACAGCCCCGTGTTGCGTTGCGTCGCTCTTACGAGACCGGCTTCATGCAAGCACTGCAAGTACTAGCCACTCCCGCTCGAAACACGAATGTCTTGCAGCACATGGCCGGCTACTTCCGCAAAGAGCTGGACGGCGATGGACGTGCCGAGTTGGCTTCTCTGATCGAAGAGTACCGCACCGGCCTGGTGCCCCTCGTCGTCCCCCTCGCATTGATTCGCCACTACGTCCGCCGTTTCGGCGTCAGCTACCTTCAAGGGCAGACCTACCTTCAACCCCACCCCAAAGAACTCATGCTACGCAACCACGTGTGACGAAGATCCATCTTCTCGGATTTTGACCACGGCTCCTGCGTTAGCTACCGAGCCTCGGTGCTCGACCCACTCCACATTGCCGTTGCTTGCGCCGCTGTCGCGGCCGGTGCGCTTGTGCAGGGCAGCATGGGTTTCGGTATGGCACTGCTCGCTTCGCCGATCTTGGTGGCTACGAGTCCGGAACTAGTGCCCGGGCCGCTGACTGCCTGTGGGGTGGGAGTTTCCCTTCTGACCTTGGCGCGCGATTGGGATGCCATCGATTTCCGCGGGCTACCCTTCGTCCTGCCTGGATTGCTGGTGGGAAGTTGGTTGGGGGCTGGTGTCTTGTACTTTGCGCCGGCGGACACGGTCTCGGTGCTACTCGGCGTCCTCGTGTTGCTTGCAGTTGCGCTTACAGCTTCTGGGTTGGTGCTGCGCAACACGCGCCGCAATGTTCTCTTGGCAGGCCTGGCCGCGGGGTTTCTCAGCACCACGGCTTCGATTCCTGGGCCACCGCTGGCGCTGGTGTATCATCACGGAGCTGGCAATCGCCTCGGCGGCACTTTAGCGCCGATCTTCTTGTTCAGCGGCGTGCTGTCGCTCACCAACCTCGCCTTCATAGGGCGCTTCCAACTTGCCGAGCTGCAGCTCGCGGGCATGATGACACCAGCAGTGGTGGTTGGCCTCGCACTATCAGGGTTGGTAGCCGACCGCCTTCGCCCAGAGTCCCTGCGCTGGGCGGTGCTGGTGCTGTCCGGTGCGGCAGGACTTGCCGCGGTCCTCCGTGGTCTTGCCTGAGCCCGGAAAAATCAGTTGGAACCACGGATGGACGCGGATAGACGCGGACTGCTTG
>CAZGSN010000244.1:0-7347 GCA_964528465.1 uncultured Binatia bacterium (SeqCode) | reverse complement strand
GGAGAGGAAGATTATGTTGCGAAGGCTTACGACGATTGGGGCTCAGCTTCTCGCGTCGCTCACGCTAGCGATTGTGGTGGCGGGGTGCGGTGGCGATTCAACCTCTAACTTTGAAAGTGGGAACCCTCCGCCTCCTCCTGGGCCCGAGGTCGGCGGTACCGTGTTCACCAGCTACGTGCACGATGCTGGCACACACGTAGGCCGCAATGTCGTTGTGTCGCTGTCGCAGCGACGTGGCGACGGCCAGGTCGATCAGTACCCGGGCAGCAATGATTCTACCGATGACGACGGTCGCTATGCCCTTCACTTGCCAGCGGGTGCTTCCGAAGACGCTTGCCGATTCATTGTGTCGACGACGGTGCCGCGGGCTCCGGGCCAGATCGCCGAAGTGCTGTTGCGCGCGTTCGTGACCAGCGCCAACTCGCAGCAAGCCGTGGATATCGACCCTGCTAGCGAAGTGGCCGTGCAAATGATTCTGGAGACGGGAGCTTTGTGCGAGTATTCGTCCACGGAGATTCGCGACCTTGAAACCGCGCTGCGTGGCCTGAATGCCGAGTGCACCGAAGTAGAGCAGTGTATTTTTGCGATTGAGGCTAAGGCCGGAACGAGTGCCATCGTGCAGGCCATCTTGGCCTCCGGTGGTGGCTTCACGCCGATTCCGACCTTCACACGCCCGACTTCGACTCCGACGTTCACGCCTACCAATACCAATACACGCCGGCCTACGATCACCTCGACGCCGACGGAGACCTTGTCTCCGCTGCCCAGTTTCACGCCGACGCGACCGACGGCCACGGTGACGCCCTCCTTCACGCATACGGCAACGTTCACGCAAACCCCGACCTTCAGCTTCACGCCGACGTTGACGCCGACGCTAACGTTTACCGAGACCCCAACGCCTTCGTTCACGAACACTCCGACTCTCACACCCACCAATACCCTTACGGAAACACCGACGATTACGCAGACGCCGACTCAAACGCCGACCATCACGCAGACGAACACACCGAACGTCAGCGCTACGCCAACCTCAACCCCGACGTCGACATCGACAGCCACGATTACGGCGACGCCAACCGAAACGGCGACACGAACCAATACAGCGACGATTACCGAAACCCCGACCATAACTTCGACCCCCACGATTACGTCGACACCTACGGAGACGGCGACCGCAACGCAAACTCAGACACCGTCGAACACCCCGGAGGTCACCAACACCTTCACCGTGACCAACACCCCGGTGCCGACAGATACCCCGTCTCCGTCGGCTACTCCGACGGCAACCGCGTCGCCGAGCGTTACGCCGACGGAAAGCGTCCTGCTGATCCATGCCGAAGTGGATCCCGGCGGCGGAACCACGGGAAGTTGTCGTGCGGCTTGCGTTGGTGGCCCGAACCCCGGTGCCTCCTGCGGTACGCAGGCGGATTGTCGTGTTTGTATGGGCGGCGATAAGGCAGGGCAGAATTGCACCACTGCTGGCGACTGCACCGGCGGCGGGACTTGCCCGGCCACTGGCGGCACTTGCCCAAGCACGGGAAGAACCTGCATGGGTGGTGGCTACAACGGCAGGAGCTGTGCAAATGCCGCGGATTGTAACGGGTGTGATCCCAACAAGATCTGCACCGCGGCCGGAGTTCCTTTCGCTTGCTGCGCCGGTGCCGATACTGGTAGCTGCCCGCTAGTTGGTAGCTGCGCGTTCATTCAGAACAAGGCCTCGGCTCTTGGTCTGTTTCCGATTCGTGTCTCTCTGAACGGCGTCTGTGTGCCTCGTCGGCTCCCGGATGTGCAGTGTTCGAATAATTTCGAATGTGCGATCACCGGGCGAACCTGCCAGCTTGGTGTCTTGGATATCGAGGTTGGGGCCATGAATGCGGATGGAACCCGCAATCTGCGGATTCCCAAGGAATCTCTGCACCTTAGCCCTGCTGCGGCCGGAGCCATTGGTACGGTGTGCGTGTCTGCTGGTGCGGACGGCGAAGGTGTCGTCGACTGCGACGGTGGTAGGGCAGACTTGGACTTCACACTGGGCCGAGATCACAATACAACCCCGGGTGCTTTTTCAAATACGGGCCCAACCTTAGGTTTTGTTGACGACCCTACCTGCTCGCGTACCGTGGTTCAGCCCGATGGCGGACTGAGTATAGCCTGTATCGAAGGGACCAGTCGTTGCTCCGGAGGCGCCAACGTCAGCATGATCTGCTCCTCGGATACCGATTGTCCTGGGAGCGCGTGCGAGGCGTGCAGTACCCAGCCAAGTTCGATTCACGGGACGTGCTGTACTGCGTCCGGAAACCCCTGCATCACAAACACCACGGTGTGTGAGAACGCGGGAGGCAAATGCCTGCTGTGTCCGAATGCAACGGCCACGAGCAAAGTCTGCAATAGCCCCATAGAGGTCCAGGCCGCCGGGACGTTTGCCCCTGGCGACACGCTGACGGCCTTTCCGCTTGGCTTGTCCATTCTTAGGGGAACGGAGCCATTGGGGCCCGATGGGCTGGCCTGTACCAGCGATGACGTGGCGGGTTCTCCGTCCATCGTCCGCGTGGCGCTGACGACGGGACAAACCTCCATCAATGTCCTGGATGCCGACAATCGTCGTAGCTGCCAAGGTGGCACGAACGCTTACAATGCCTGTACGTCTGATGCTGCTTGTCCAGGAGGGGTGTGTGCGATCGGGAAAATAGGCCCAAGCTCCGGGAATGCGTGCACTACAAGCTCGATGTGTCCCGCCGGCGAGAACTGCATCGACCTGTCCACCCAAAGACTTTGCGCGGCGGGCGCTCAGAACTGTAAATGTCAGGTGACCTGCCATCTCGAAGCTGGCCAGCTCAAGACCTGCGTGGCTCAGATCGACGGTGTTGGGAAATCGTGTGCGGATATCACGGCGGGGTCGGTTTCCGGCCTAGTTCTTGGTGGAGGCTTCCCGGCTTTCGATAGTGCTGCGGGCGACGTCGCAACGCTCTTCCAGTTCAAGATCAAGTGATTTCTTGTGCCGAGTTCGAGGATATCAAGCGCGCGTTCTGGAAGTAGGAGTAGGAGAGGATGTCGTTCCTATGAGAAAATTTCGACCGCGCGACGAAATTTTCTTGACTCTCGTCTCGCCACCAAGGTAGAAACATCGAGTCGAAGGAGGGAGCCTATGTAAATGGAGCAAAAGTTTTGGAATGGTTTCTTGTTTCGCAATTGGGCTCAGATCAAGTATCTGCAAAAAGGGAGATAAAATCTATGCAATGTTTCAAGCGTGTTCTCACGACGCTCGCCGGTGTGGCGGCAGGTATCTTTGTGCTCGCCCCCGTGGCAAAGGCACAAACCAACGTGGTTCTCTGCACCCCGACCTTGGGACAGTACGCAGTTGCTGTTCTCGGCAGCGGCTGTGACGAATTCGAGTCTTCAGGTTCGGTGACTGGCTGCGCGCGCACGTGCGTTGGCGGTCCGGATGTCGGCGATCCTTGCGATGTCGATGCCGACTGTGGAATGGGTGGCACGTGCACGGGTACGCCAACTGCCTCTTCCGAAAATGACGGTTTGCAACCTACGACCCCTGCTTTGACCAAGATCACTGTCAAGACGACCCTTGATGGTTGCGTGCCCAACAGCACGAAGATCACCGCGTGGGGCGCCATTGCTGGTGGTGCTAAGCAGACCGGTGTCAAGGATGCGGACGCGGCTACCGCGATCAACACTTTGACCAAGGCCTTGATTTCCATCAAGGCGCAGACCTTCGGCACTTGTAACTTCAGCGTTCCCGTTGCCAATGCCTACAGCGCACACGGCAAGGGTGAAATCAAGTGGCTGAACGCGTCGGACGAAGGCGTGGCGAAGAGCAAGTTCTACGGCCACGTATCTGGTTCTCTCACGACCACCTCTGCGACCGACGACGGTATCGTTCTCAAGGGCTTGGGCATCGGTTCAGAGATTCACGCCAGCGTTGGATTTGATCTTGGCGCTGCCGGCAACACTCCGATTCTCGGATGCAACGGTCTAGGCCCCGCACCGACCAGTGCGGTCCCGGCTCTTTTCTTGACCACGAATCCTCCGGGAGCCACCACCCTCAGTCTCGATTTCCCGTAAGCTGTAACCGTCTACAGTTTGCTGTCTCTACTCCTCGGAGCGAGCCACCTAGTGTGGCTCGCTCCGAGCTTTTTTGGGGCTCTTTGTTGTTCAACAACAACTCTTGATCAGGTCGTAGGTTTGGAGAAATTTCCGATGAGATACGGTTCGTTCTTTGTATTACTCGTTTCTGCATCGTTGGCCGCGTGTTCGGCTAGTCAACCGATCGAGCGGCAGGCATGGGATCCGGAGGCAATGCGTGTGGTCGAGGACCTAGCAGCGAAGCTGCGCGCCGGCGGAGTGCCTTGTGATAAGCTGGAGTTCGCCCGCTTTGATATCTATGCGGCGGATTATGCAGGGCGCTTGCCGTTGCCGGCAGCGCTTGCAAGCTGCGAATCCACGGATGAGGAAGACATCACCTTCTCGATCTTCGATTCCGCCAAGATCGCGCAAGACTTCCTGGCCGCCAAGCACGCCCGTATTTGCCGCACGACCAACTACAGGAAGTCTAAAGAAGTTCCTGAATTTCCGGTCTTTCCTGGCTTTCCTCACGTAGTTTCCGGGGCCTGGCTCGTGGAGCCTGACCTACCCGAGACGACGGAGAAGGTAGCCCAGATCTTGGGCAGCGAGGCCAGGCGCATTCCCTGTGTCTATGTGCCCCCCGAGGCCACACCGGAGGCCGGGAAGCAGTAGGTTCGGATCGCGGCGACCATGTCAGCAGGCGGGCTCTCTTGCCCGCAAGCCGCCTGCGGTCGAGAGGCGCTCTTGCATGAAAATGCTCCAGGACTATCGAGGGCTGTCTGTTCGTCTCACCGACGAGCGGCTCGCCCACATCCTGGAGCATCCCGAAATGGTAGGTTTGGAACGATCCATCTCGGAAACTCTGCGACAGCCGGAGTAGGTTGTTCAGTCGTACAGCGACCGGGAAGCTCTACTCTACTACCGTACCTATACCGGCACGCCAGTTGGCGACAAATACGTGTGTGTCGTGGTCAAGGTATCCGAGGCCGATGCGTTTGTGCTAACGGCCTATCTCACGGACAAAGTTAAGAAGGGAGGGCGGGTATGGCCTCGAGAGCAGTGAGGATCTGGTTCGACCAAGAGGGTGACTATCTTGAAGTGATCTTCGAGCAGAAGCCGGGATACTTCCGCGAGACCGCCAATGATCAGGTTATGGAGAAGGTCGACGACGAGGGCAATGTCCTCGGCTTCTCGGTGCTCAAGGTCAGCGCCATGCAGGCCGCCCCTATTGAGGTTACTCTTTGAGAGTCACTCGCGCCCCAATGGTCAGCTAGTGGGGAACGCTGGGTGAGTTGGTTGCAGTAGCTGGTGTCGTGCTTGCGGCTGGCGTTGGCGTAGCTTCCACCACACGAATATCGATTCGATCCTGACCGCTTGCTCCTTTGTCAGTCACCTTGAGGAGGACCCTGTATCGGCCTGGCTTGGTGAAGACGTGCGTCGGGCTACGCTCTTCGGAAGTGGTGCCGTCATCGAAATTCCAGTGAAACTTGGCGGTTTCAATATCGATGTCCTCATAATCCGTGATGCGAAACTTGACGCTCAAGGGCGCCGCACCAACATCCGGTTCGGCTTCGCTTAGGAGCAATAGGCTTGAGGCCATGGCAGTTGCGATAGCCTTCGGATCGTATTGCTTCGGTGTGGAGGAAAGGCGGTAGCCGGTAACCATCGTTGCAAAGGCATACGCGTTCGGGGTGGGCCGAGTCGTGGCAGTCGGGGACGGTACCGGCGTCTTCGGCGTACTGGTTGGCGTATTCTCCGCATGAACGGGACCGCTCCCTATAATACAGGCGGCCAGAACGGCTAGTGGCGAGACTCTCTCGAGCTTCATTTCGGAATCCTCTCTGCTTCTTACGCGAGGAATGACCAGGCATCTTCGGGGCACAGAAAAATGCCTGATGCCTAATCGATAGTAAAGTCCACCGCCCGGTATCTGCATGCCATTTCACGCCGAAGGTTTCGTTGACACCATGATGGGGCCAATCTAGATGCGGCATCAAGGGCAACTCTCTCCATGAACCGCCAAGAACCAGCGTGCGTTACCTCGTCGCGTGCTAAGCCGACGTGTGCCACGTACAACGTACAGATCCTTTTGGGACTGGTCCCGCAAAGAACGACGGATGGCTGAGCAAGAGAAGCGGCAAGACATTGCAGTGGCGGGGGCGCCCGGCTCGCGTGCGGTCGGTAAGGACGGAAGTTCGGGCGCTCATATCCCGGCGCTCGACGGTGTCCGTGCTTTTGCCATTTTGCTGGTGCTGCAGATGCACTTCTTTCCCAAGGCCGGTTATGAGCGTTTGACGGTTTGGGATCTGAGCGATGCGCGCTGGTGGCAGGCTGCTTGGGAGTGTTGGCGGGTCAATGTGCATATGCTCAGCGGTACCGGCGTCGATTTGTTTTTCGTGCTTTCCGGCTACTTGATCACCGGTATCCTTCTCCGTGCCGAGCCCTCACGCCGAAATTTCCTCGCTTTCTACGGGCGGCGCACGCTGCGTATCTTCCCGCTCTACTATGTGACGTTGGGTGGACTGTACTTCCTCTTCCGCCACTACGAGGCGGACGGGGAGTATCTTGAGCGTTTGCCCTGGCTGGCGACGTATACCACCAACTTGGTGATTGCCGTGCGCCAAGCTTGGCCGTTCAAGGTGATCGGGATCTCGCTCGACCACTTCTGGTCGCTGGGCCTGGAGGAGCAGTTCTATTTGATCTGGCCGGCGCTGGTCTTTCTGTGCCCCCGTCCATGGCTATGGCGTCTGTGCTGGGCGCTAGTAGTTCTGGCTGTGGCAACTCGCCTTGGCTTCGTGCTCGGCGGCAACCCGTTTGCGGCGATGATGCTCTTGCCCGCACGCGTCGACAGTTTGGCGATGGGGGCTCTGCTGGCTTTGCGGGGCGATCTTTCTACGTTCTCGCCCCGCGCTTGGTTGATGGTTCTTGGCGGTGCCGTACTGATCTTCGTTTCTTACATTGATGAACGGCTGGTGATCGTCTTCGGCTGGCTTGGCTGCGCCATCGTGTACGCAGGATTTATTGCGCTTGCCTTGCGTCCCGGGCGCCATTGGATACTGGAAAACCCCGCGCTCGTTGCCATCGGAAAGTACAGCTACGCGATCTATGTGTTGCATCCGATCCTAAAACCGTTCGTGTTCATGTACCTTTTAGCAAATGCGCATTCTCTTCGAATTTGATCCTTCGTTCGTGTGCCGAATTTTCCGCCCTTGTCACGAAACCAACCCACGGTGGTGTCGTTGTCGTGTGTCCCTGTATAAACAACGGAGCGAG
>CAZGSN010000243.1:0-4958 GCA_964528465.1 uncultured Binatia bacterium (SeqCode) | reverse complement strand
AAGAGGTCGATGCGGCGCGCAGCGATTACGACCAAGCCGTTGCACAGCTTCAACTCGATCGCGCTACGGTGTTGCAAGCCCAGGCGGATCTTGACGAAGCAAAGATCAACCTCGCCTACACCGACATCACGTCACCGGTGGACGGAGTTGTCGTCTCGCGCAACGTCGATGTCGGGCAGACCGTAGCGGCAACGTTCCAGACCCCTACCCTATTCCTGATTGCGGAAGATCTGACCAAGATGCAGATCGACACCAGCGTCAGTGAATCGGACATTGGCCCCATCCAAAGCGGCCAAGCTGCCAGCTTTCGAGTTGATGCCTATCCCGGGAAGTCGTTCGTCGGCACGGTCACGCAAGTTCGTAGCGCGCCGACCATCGTGCAAAACGTCGTCACTTACGATGTCGTGGTTGGCGTCGACAACCCGTCCTTGGAACTCAAACCTGGGATGACCGCCAACGTCACCATCATCACCGCACAGCGCGAAGATGTTCTGCGGGTTCCCGTGCGCGCGCTACGCTTTCGACCCGAATTCGGCGCCGCAAGCCATGCCGCTGCAACACCAGGCGCTAGCGAAGCGGAGCCAGCGGCGCATGTGTGGCTTCGCCAGAATGACGGCAGCCTGCGACAAGTGGCCGTGCAGGTAGGGATCCGCAACGACTCACAGGCAGAGGTAACCGCCGCGGATCTGAGCCCCGGTGATCAAGTTGCTGTGGGGATGCAGCGGGCTCAAAAGACCCCCAAGGCGCAGTCCATTCCCGGCATGCCACGCTTCCGCTGAAGCCGAGTCGTAGAGACCAACTTTGCATGGACGCATGCCGCCCTGCCCCGCTCATCGACCTACGCGATCTGTGGAAGATCTACGCAGGCGGCGAACACCGCGTCGAAGCCCTGCGCGGTGTTTCGCTGCGCATCGACCGGGGTGAGCTGGTGGCCATCGTAGGCGCTTCGGGCTCTGGCAAGTCGACACTGATGAACATCATCGGCTGCCTCGATCGCCCGACACGTGGAACCTATCGACTCGACGGCGTTGATGTCGACAGCCTTAGCGCAGATGCGCGCGCCACCATCCGCAATCAGAAAATCGGCTTTGTGTTTCAAAGCTTCCACTTGTTGCCGCGCACCAGCGCGATCGAGAACGTCGAGCTGCCCCTCTTCTACAGCTCGCTCGGCACGGCCGAACAGCGTCGGCGGGCAATGGACGCCTTGCGTACCGTTGGGCTGGCCGAGCGTGCACAGGCAACACCAAGTGAGCTTTCCGGAGGGCAGCAGCAACGCGTCGCCATTGCCCGCGCTCTGGTTACGCGCCCGGCAGTGGTGGTTGCCGACGAGCCCACGGGCAATCTCGACACACGCAACAGCATGGCCATCCTGGCGATTCTGCAAGAACTCAACCGCACCGGGATCACGGTGTTGCTGGTCACCCACGAGTCCGACGTTGCCGCCTGCGCGGCGCGTGTCGTCACCTGCCGCGACGGAACGATTGTCCAGGATGTACGCCAAGTCCCACGCCCCGCAGTTGCCACCGATAGTGCCGCCAGCGTTCCTAGTGCGGACAGCGAAGGACCGACAACGTGAAGCTACTGCGAATGTCACTGGTCACGGCGTTGCGCGCCCTACGCCGCAACAAGCTGCGCTCTAGTCTAACGATGCTTGGGGTAATCATCGGCGTCGCCGCGGTGATTGCCATGGTCAGCATCGGCCAAGGCGCCAACGCCGCGGTGCAGGCACAGATTCAAAGCCTGGGAACCAACTTGCTGATGGTCATCCCCGGCGCCACTACGGCGGCAGGAGTACGCTCCGGGTGGGGCGGCGTTTCCACGCTCTCGGCAGGCGACGCCAAGGCTATCGAACAGGAGTGCAGCGCCGTAGAAGCCGTGATGTACTTTCGCCGGCAGGTCGTACAGATCGTCAACGGGGAGCAGAACTGGAGTACCGTCGCCCAAGGCGCCACGGCTTCGTTTCCGCATGTACGGCAATGGGCTACTTCCTCGGGGCGCTTCTTCACACAGCGCGACGACGACAGCGCCAACCGTGTCGTGGTTCTGGGGCAAACGATTGTCGATCACATATTCGCCGTCGGAGAAGACCCCATCGACGCCACCGTACGGATCAAAGGTGTCCCCTTTCGAGTGATTGGCGTGCTCGAGGCCAAAGGGCAGACAACCTACGGACAAGACCAGGATGATGTCGCGTTGATGCCGTTCACTACCGGCGAGCGGCGAGTGTTTGGAGCGGAACAGCTCGGCACCGTCGACATGATCCACGTCAAAGCCGTCAGCTTGGAGGGCATGCCGGAAGCCAGCGATCAAATCACACGCTTGCTGCGCGAACGGCATCACATCCAACCGGGGCAAGAGGACGATTTCACCGTGCGTAGTCTCAACGACATGGCCAAGGCGTCGGAGGGCGCCAGTCAGGTCATGGCCGCGCTGCTGTTTAGCGTCGCCTCGATATCCTTACTGGTTGGGGGCATTGGCATCATGAACATTTTGCTGGTGTCGGTAACCGAGCGCACGCGCGAGATCGGCATCCGCATGGCCGTTGGCGCTAAGAGCCGCCACATCCTACTGCAATTTCTCGTCGAGGCTGTGGTGCTCAGCATGGTGGGCGGAGCGGCAGGTGCCATACTGGGAATAGGCTCGGCACAGGTGATCTCGCACTTCGCCGGATGGCCGACCCTGGTCTCACCCACGACTTCCATCGGCGCAGTGCTCTTCTCCGCCCTGGTCGGAATCTTCTTCGGCTTCTACCCCGCCCGCAAGGCGGCTCGCCTCGATCCCATCACCGCACTACGCTACGAGTAAACCGGATCCGCGGCGCAAGGATCCACAAGGTTTCCTGAAATAGAAAGGGCTGCAATGCACACAGGCAATTGCAGCCCTTCTCAGTTTTTTGAGGAGGCCTGAGCGGAAGTCAGAGCGTGTTAGTCACTACAAATGGGGCGATCACAAACGATCGGACCGTAGCCATCCGCATACTCGCCACCGGTGGCGGCAGCGATGGCCTTGCGTACGCAACCGCTCGCGGCGGCACGGCGGAAGCCGCTTTCATTGTATTCGGCAACCGTTGTCCCCGTGGCTGCGGGTGTGGCGCGCTCGACCTCACGGGTGATGCACTGCAGCGCGTCTGCCGTAAAAAACTGGCACAACTGCACAACCGGCGCCATGGTGAGCCGTTGCAAGATCAAACGCACCACGGTCTCGCTGACCAAATCGATATCGATGGTATGCTGCCACACAAACGAGCGCGTGGTGTCCGGACCACCCCCCGCAGAAGCAAGTAGCCGACACTTCTCCTCGACCTCACGCACATCGGGGTCGACGATCGCGTAGAACCCCTCGTCATCGGTGAAATCGCCCCCGAGCAACAAGGCTCCATCCGTATTGCCGTGCGCCACATTTACTTCGTTGAGGCGTGACACCGTAACCAAGTGCTCAGGGCCTACCGGCGCAAAACCTGGAGGCAAACCCGATCCGTTGAGAGCAAAGGCCTTTGGAAAGAGTTGCAGGCTAGCCAAGAAGCGGCGCAGAGGATTCGCCGAGACGAACTCGCCATTGGGCATCCGCACCGTACCAATCAACGCCGCCTCGACATTTGGCTCCTGGTCGGGCTCTTTGATGCTTGAAGTTCCATCCGCGCCGCAACCGGTCAAAGCCAGCAGCGCCATCGCAGCCACAGCCGCACAACCCTTCATCGTTCGCTTCCCCTTTCGTGGGCTCAATCCCGTCATCGTGCTTACCTCGGCGCCCTACCTGACCTTGCAACGCAGCGATTGTCAAGCAGTTTGCTCGCCTCCAGCCCCGACACTAGCACCGGACCTGCGTGCGCCGGCCATTCCTACAACAAAGACCGGCGCCAACAACTTGCAGCAGCGTAAGCCCAGCCATCTATGCCACCGAGTTGCCGGCGCGGACGTAGTACGCGTTCCGATCGCCTCGTCAACTTCGATTCCGGTTACAAACGTGTGGAGGTGTCTACGGCTGCGGGGGAACGCGAGCGGCAAGGGCTTCCTGCAGACTGCTTGTCGTGAGTGTGGCCTCCGCGATCGCGTCTAGCTCGCTTAGCGACGCCGCATGGACGCGCGCCTCCTCATTCGCACTCAGCGCTCCGAAACGTCGCCGCAGAAGCATTAACACCACCTCCGCCTTTCCCTCCGCCTTTCCCTCGGCCTTACCTTCTGCCTTGCCTTCTGCTCGGCCTCTAGCTTCGCCTTCCGCCTCGCCCCTGGCGATTCCTTCCGAGATGCCTTGGGCAATGCCCTGGGAGAAGTAGTGCTTGGCGAACTCGCTCTGATACTCGTACTTGATTGGGTCCATGCTGCGTAACGCCTTTCTCGCCGCCTTGCTCAGCGCCGTTTCGACGAGATCAAAGTACAACGTTCCTATTCAGGCGCTGGCCGAGTTTGGCCAGTCGCCTGCAATAGGTGGTTGAACTAAGCCGCTCCGCGGCGGTTGTTCGGACCTTGAGTGATCACAGCCATTGTTGGAACCCTCCATTCTTTCGCGTTGGCGTGGCGCGTCGGATTCGCGGCATTGTGCTTGTGCGAAGGACTGTCCGTCAACCCGTGCACGGTGAGTTTTACTAGGTCACGCTGACATCTCCCAGACCCCGTTCGGGATTCCCCCGAGCCGGCAACCACAATGGAGGTGTACCATGAGAGATCTTCAAGACCGGATGGACGGTGCAAAGGGTACCTCGCGCTACCGCCAATTTCTGACAAGCCGAGGGGGAATGTCCCTCGTAACTCATCGACATCTTCACGCGTAGGGCAAACATGAAAAGGAACTCTCGCGAAGACGCAAAGCCGCAAAGACATGAGATTGCATCCCTCCTCCAGATTTCCTTCGGACAGCACCTTGGCGTCTTGGCGCCTTGGCGCGAGAATTCCGCGGGCCTCGCTTGACTCCCAAATGCCCGCACTGTGGCGGCAGGCTCCTTCCATTGACCATGCGTCGAT
>CAZGSN010000242.1:0-23616 GCA_964528465.1 uncultured Binatia bacterium (SeqCode) | reverse complement strand
TCCCTTCGTGGAAACGAGCACAGCTCGGCGACAAGGCGTTCCGACCGAGCTGGCAGGCAACTAGAATCGGTATTGGACGCCGGCACCGAGGAGTCCGAATTGGTACTTGTCTTGGCTCCCGGTCGGGAAGACGTACGTTCCTTGAAGATTCAGGACGATTGCCTCGGTGACGTAGATGTCGAAGCCGATACCGGGGCGGAGCACCGCTCCGACATGCGAGCTGTTGTCTGCGTCGCAGTGCGAGCGCGTTTGCCCCGTGTTTGGATCGGTAACGGTAGCGCACGACACGCCGGCGATCTGGTCGGCGTAAATGCCGCCGACGCCTACCACGCCGTAGGGTTGGACCGGTCCATCGAAAACAAAAACCTTCGCGTTAACGGTCCATGAGAAAGCTTGAACGTCGCCGACCTTCGACCCGAATTCGTCGATATCGAACTTGCCGTAGTAATCGAGGTCGCCTTCCAGTCCGAAGTTTGGATGGAATCTGTACCCGGCATAGACGTTAACACCTGGCGCGTTCGACGCTGACAGGTCAAAGTCCAGATCAAAGTTCTCCAGCGCGTAGAGGCCGTTGACGCCTACGTAGGCGCCACTTCGCGTGTAGCCCCCCTCTGCGCAGGCTGCAAACGGCGCCGCGAGCAATGCCAACGCCACAATCCCGAGACTCAGTGCCTTCATTTGACCCTCCAAGAACAGAGACAATAGTCTCTGAGACTTTTGTCTGTAGATCATGCCGAACCCTCTTCGCAACAAACACGCTCGGGTATGGGTCTCCTCGATTCTCTACCACTTTCGGTTTAGTGGTCAGTCGGCACCGGCTTGCCCAGGGCTTCTCCCAGGAATCGCTCGCCGCGGAAGCCAACGTACACCGAACCCACATTGGACTCCTCGAACGCGGCGAGCGCGGGGCGGGGCTCGATATCGCGCAGCGCATTGCGCGCGTTCTCGGAATGAATCTGTCGACACTGATCGCCGAGACCGAACGAGAGTGGGAGAAGGAAGCCCCTTCGAGCAGGCAGGCAGGGATCATACGCAATACCCGTCCGCGATGAGCGCAACGAACCGATCTCTACCGAAGATGAGGTGGTCGAGAAGGCGGATACCAAACAGCTCACCGCATGCCAGCAGCCGTTGCGTGAGGGCGATGTCCTCGGCGCTAGGAGATGGATCACCGCTTACGTGATTGTGGACGCAGATGAAGCTCGCCGCGTTCGCCAATACGAGACTTTTGAAGACCTCTCGTGGGTGCACGATACTTGATGTGAGGCTCCCGACGCTAACCGGCTCCAGTCCGATGATTGCGTGCTTGTTGTCGAGATGAACGGTGATGAATCGTTCGCGGTCCCAGGCCGCGGCTTCTTCGCCGAGTAGCTCGAACAGATGGGAGTTGCCTTGGAGAACCACCCGCCGATTGCTCCCTCCCTCGCGAACCAACTCTAGGCGGATAGTTGGGACATCGAAGGCAGGTGCTCGCAACACCTCCTCTAGATTCTCGCCGGAGGGCTGTTCCGCTCTATCATCGTTCATCGGCTAGAGCTGGATCGTACGTACGGCCGCGCGCTCTTGGTCTGGTCTCACTTCGATGTACCGCTGCGTCGTCGCCAACGAGGAGTGTCCTGCGCGAGCTTGGATCACGCGAGGGTGGACGCCGTTACGAGCGAGCGCCGTCATGAACCACCGACGACCCGAGTGGGAGCTGGCGCCGATGATTCCTGCCTTCTCGTACATGCGCGCGAAGATCTGGACGACGCTATTCGGCGAGAGACGGAAGGACTTGTCGGTGCGGTTGAGCTTCTGTCCCGTGAACAGCGGCTCGGCCCCGGTGTAGTCGAGCGTGGGCCTCCGTGCCTTGAGGTAGCCGAGCAGCACCTTCACGGCCTTCCGGTTCTCAAGGTAGATCGTTCGCGCAACGCAGTACTTCGTGTCTTCGGTGCCGAGTTTGAACTCGTCTCGGATCTTCCCGCCGTGGAAGACGTCGGCGACGTCGAGAGCAGCAAGCTCTCCGGCCCGCATTCCGGTTGCGTACTGCAGGTACAGCATCGCACGGTCGCGATGCTCGAAGCGTGTCGCGACCAAGCATTGCTCTACCCGAGCGAACTCTTCGCTTGAGATGACCTTCGCCTGGCCTCCACCACCCGGCTTACGTCCCGGTCGGCGCACGTCTCCAACACCCGTTTTGCACGATTCCATTTGATGCCCTCCTTCGGCAAATCGATTAAGAAGAGCGCCCTTCTTACGTTTTATTTGGAAGAAAGTAAACTGTACGTACTGTCAAGTGTTAAGGCCCACGAGATCCGTGGGGCTTCGGGCGGAATCGATTACTTTAGCTCTTTTATTGCCCCCGAATTCGGGGCCTCAACCGCGAACGACGTTGGCGATGGCGTTCTGCGCATCGATCGGGCAGAGGATTCCCTAGCGTGCTCCCCAATCATGATTCTGAGTGCTGAAAGTGGGGGTATAGTGGGGGGGAACTGGAAGATTTTCTGAAGCTTTGGGTGGATGAAGGCATCTGGCTTGGGCTGGTCCGGGAACACCTCGCGCTGGAGGGCGTTCGATTACTTTCGGGGTTTTGCTTGGCTTGGCTTCCGAGGTCGTCGGCCTAGGGCCGAGAGAGAACATGGCCTCTTCTTGTGGTCGTCGAGCTGTCGTGGCACTAGAGACTCGCACCAACTGCATCTAGTAGCAAAGTACCTAAAATTTATCTCTTAGTCATTTGACATGACTCCAGCCGACCTGTAGAAGGACATTGCAGGACGCCGATAAGGCGCGAGGTTCTTTGAGTACTCCGATCGAGACCAACCGACGGTTGTTAGACCCGAGTGGGTTGGGTGGGCCGAGAAGCTGAAACAGGCCTACCACTTATGGCAGCGGCTTAACTGATCAACTCGCCGCTGCACGAGGTTCGAACTGAGAGAAATCTCTCTTCGAGTCTCGCACTTCGGCATACATAGATCTTGGCAGTTGTTGCTTTAGGTTCGGCAGCAACTGTTATCTATCTATTCGTACGCTGAGATATACAGCTCCTCGTTCCCCACACCGCAACAAGCTAACGCATCAGCAGCGGCTTGAGAGACGCAAGGTGGGACGCGAGCGAGCGGCCAGGCAGTCACAGAGGTGCTCCAGTGTTCCTTTTCCGATGAGATCGTACGGTTGGACGCGCGTACGAGAAGGCCGGTCCGTGCCGGCTTTCAAACTCGCGGGAAAGGAGGAAACAATGACTAAGGTCGAAAGACACCTCAAGTCTTTGAGGGGCATCCTCAGCTCACTCAAAGACAATGGAACATTGGAGCAGAGGCAAATTGAGGCTCTTGAACGTGCAATGAAGCTCCTCGGCCACGGTTTGCAGTTCGATGATCTGCGAGCAGTCAAGGCGGCAATTCGAAAGATCGTCGCTGTGGTTGCCCCGCAGGCAAACCGTCCCTGAAGTGCTGAACAGCATGGAAAAGAGATTTGCCTAGAACTTCTGTTTTCTGCCTCAAAGGCCCTCGATAACAGGACCCTTAGGGCAGAACGCAGCGAGACAGGACCCATGGACTACGGAAGAGCAATGAGGATTGTCCGAACGGCGCGTGGATGGGCGCAGAAGGATCTCGCCAAACGTGCGGATCTCGACGCCAGTTATATCTCTGTCCTGGAACGTGGGGAAAGAACACCGAGCACTCGCACACTTCAAAAGTTGGCAAAGGTATTGGACATCCCATTCAATCTATTCTTGCTGCTGGCCAGCGACAAGGAGGACCTAGGCCGGATCTCTCCGGACGTTGCCGATGGCATAGGAAAGCAATTGCTACGAGTCCTAATCGGAGCACAAGAAGCTAAGGGCGAGCCCAAGAAATGAGAATGGGTGATCCGCCCGGCAACAAGCACAAGGGCATCCTGTCGATAAAATCGTGGCGTCAACTGGAGCACCTGCTAAAGCGCGATCGACGCCATCTGCGGCAACTCGCCGCAAGTGCCGGACGGCGCTACGCGTCATTTGATCTCCAGCGCGTCGATAAGCCCCACAGCAAGTGGCGGCACATCGACAATCCTACAGGTGAGCTCAAGCTGGTTCAGAAGAGCATTCAACGGAACATTCTTCGCGGCCTCGTGCTTCCCGCTACGATGATCGGTGGGGCTCCAGGTGGCTCTCCGGCCAAGAATGCAGCCCACCATTCCCAAGCACCCATCGTGGTAACGCTCGACCTCAAGAACTGCTTTCCTAGTATCGAGCATGCCAGAGTCTATGAGATCTACCGCGAGTATCTTGGGTGCTCAGCCGAGATCGCTGCACTGCTAACCAAACTTACAACGTTTCAGCGACACCTTCCTCAAGGAGCGCCGACCAGTTCAATGCTAGCGAATTTGGTCCTTCTGCGCCTTCACGCCGACATTCTTGAGATCTGTCATGAGTTCGGTTGTCGTTCGACAATTTTCGTAGATGACATTGCCATCTCAGGCGGGCGAGCTGAAGAGTGTATCGAGCCCGTCGTTCGCCTGATCCAATCGTACGGCTATGGCGTCGCGTGTAGGAAGAAGCTGATCATGCCGTTGAATACCCGCCAAGTCGTCACTGGGATCGTCGTTAACACCGACCTTTCGTTAGGTTCCGGTGCGCGCGAGAATCTGAGGACGCATATCATCGCTCTCGCTCGCCGAGAGATCTCTTGCTGGGAAATGTCCTCCCTTGATGGCCGAATCCGTCATTTTGCGCAATTTCGCCCTCGGGGTGCAGCGAAGCTGCGCGGACTAGCGGACCGAATTCTTTCGCAGGCTACAAGTGACGAACCTCGTCCAGATAAAAATCGTAGGAGGACCTGTAAATCTCTGCATCGTCGCTCGCATCGAGCGTCTTAACCTGAACCCGCTCGCCGCGGTTCGCGATCACTATAGTGGGGGTAAAGTGAGGGGCGTCAAAATCGCACCGGATTTACCCCCGACAAGTCGAAGGCAACGCCAATACGGCCCCTAGGGGCCGTTTCCGCCAAGTTTCGGGTGGCGTGATCTCGAAAAAGCCCTTGAATTCCCAAGGTTTTCCGTCTGGGCTTCCGGGGTTCAAGTCCCCCTCCTCGCATTTACTATACTGTTGTTTCTTTCCGGCCGGCCGCAACATCAGGGACCGTTTTGAGCCCTACCACGCGTGAAATGGCAACGCTCCGAAGCCATCGTGGAAAAGAGCCGTGGCCATGTCTTCCCGGATCTCGGCTTCCCCAATCCCGAGCGCGAAGAAGTGAAAGCGCGTCTGACCCTGCGAATCTATCGGCTTCGTCGAGCAACGTGGCCTTACGCAAGCCGCGCCCGGTCTAGTCCTTGGCATCAAACGGCTCCATGTCTCCGGCCTGATGCGTGGGCAGTCCGGAACCTACTCCGCTGAACGCCCCATGGATTCTCTAGCGGCGGTTTGCCAGGACGTTGAAATCACCGTGCGGCCGACGCGTAAAAAGGGCCACGGCCACCTGTCCTCAGTGCTGACGCAATAGCGCCTGCCATCCTGCTTTGTGGGGCGAAAATCGGATCGTTCGGCGGCCAGATTCGATCCCGATACCGAATCCGACCCCGGCCGGGCAACGATCCGGCGCCAGGGCCGGAACTGGAGGTGCTTGGTGTGCCGGTTTGCCGTGCCCGTCGTACTTCGCCAGAAAGCGTGGAAGCGAGTGCGCCCGGGGGTTACAGCAGACGTGATGCAGCGCAACAGGAGTAACCTCGTTCTCATCGGCATGCCCGGGGTCGGCAAGAGTACGCTTGGGGTCCTGCTCGCCAAGGCCTCGGCGCGTGACTTCGTAGACACGGATGTACTCCTGCAGCGCCGGGAGAGCCGCAATCTGCAGCACATCCTGGAGCAGGATGGCCCACTGGGCTTTCGGGCCTTGGAGGAGAAGGCGGTCCTCGCTTTGCACACGACGGACACGGTCATCGCCACCGGCGGTTCGGTGGTCTACAGCACCTCCGCCATGCGGCACCTGCAGTCTGCCGGCAGGGTGGTCTACCTCAATCTCCCCCTTGGCTTATTGATGGAGCGACTGACCAATCTTGGTTCGCGCGGAGTGGTCCGCGTTCCAGGGCAGTCTATGCAAGATCTGTACGCCGAACGGGCACCCCTCTACGAACGCTGGGCCGAGTTCACCATCGATTGCAGCCGCAAGACCCATGAGGAGCTAGTCGAGGAGATCCTAAACACCTCCCGTATCCAGGCGTGACAGCACACGGCAAAGCCCAAGGCCGCACAGGCAGATGCCGCCCCTCTTGGGTGCTGATCGCAGGTAAAGCAGAGTAGCCGCGGCAGTAACGCCGTGGTCTGAGGTGGAGCGGGAGGAGAGGCCTGTTCTTGTGCTCGTATCAACATGTGGTTGGCAGGAAGGTTTCTAGTTGCCTGCGCCTGGGGAGTTCTGCCTGCGAGCGTGGGAGAGCATGGGACGATTTGATTTCGAAGCACCTCCCCAGTATGGAAGCGGCCCGAGACGTCTGACGGTTCAGCCCGGTTGCTGCTCTTTGGTGGGCAGCTCCGTAAAGGAAGGAATTTGATGCGGTCGCTGCTGGCGATGGTTCGTAAGGAAGTGCTGCATATCCGTAGGGACCCGGTGCTTATCATCTTCATTTTCGGGTTCCCGCTGATGATCATGGTTCTGTTCGGCTACGCGTTGCGCTTGAAGGTGGAGGAACTCACGATTGCGGTCAGCGATCAGGACCAAACCTACTTCAGCTCTGCGATCAAGGAACGGTTGCAACGCGGTGATCAGTTCCGTGTCGTCGAAGCCGATTCGGAAGACACGATCCGCGAATGGTTGAAGCGCGGGGAAGTCCGTCTTGGCATAGTCATTCCTAAGAACTTCACCAAGCAACTGATGAACAACGAACAATCCGTGTTCCCGCTACTGGTCGACGGAACCATGCCGACGCTGGCGCTCACCGCATTGCACGGGATGGGCGTGCTGACCGACGAGAAGGCTGCCGAAGAGCTGAGTTTCGAGGACCCGGACAACCCAGCCCCGCCAATGCGCAAAGCGCCGATCCGCATGGATCAGAAGATTCTGTTCAACTCTGAGCTGCGCGATTCCAACTTCTTCTTGCCGGGCACCATCGGCATGGTGGTCATGCTGGTGGTGCTTGTCCTTACGGTCGGCTTGGTCAAGGAGAAGGAGCAACAGACCATCGAACAGTTGCTGGTCACCCCGATCTCTCGCTTCTCGTTGATCGTCGGCAAGTTGATTCCGTATGGCTTGTTTGCCTTCCTCGACTTCGTCCTCGTGGTGGGCTTCGCTCGTTTGATCTTCGACCTTCCCTTGCGCGGATCTCTCCTGGCAATGGCGTTGCTCGCGGTCATCTTCATCGTTGCTCTGTTGGCTCTTGGTGCCCTGGTGTCGACGGTTTCGCAGAATCAACAACAAGCCCAGTTCGTGATGGTGGTCGTCATCGTTCTTTCGGTGCTGATGTCGGGGCTGGTATTTCCCATCGAGGCGATTCCCTCGTGGCTGCAGCCGATCGCTTGGTGTCTGCCGATGACCTACTTCACCGACGCCATGCGTGGTCTCACGTTGAAAGGCACCAGCTTGCGTGAGCACCAATTCGATTGCGTGATGTTGCTTGGGTTCGCGTTCGGATTGACCGTGGTGGCCCTGGCCCGTTTCCGCAAGCAGCTTTCCTAGGCTGTGCGCCCGCGAGGAACCAATGTCGACAGGCATGCCAACCGCAGAACTCCGCATTCCTAAAGGAACGACCATCTTCGAACAGGGAGATCCTGGACAGGAGATGTACCTGATCGCCACCGGAGGTGTGCGCCTCCTCATCGGCACCGGACAGCACAAGCGAGAGATCGCCGCGCTGGGTCCCGGTGCCTTCTTCGGTGAGTTGTCGTTGCTCGGCAACGTGCAGCGCACCGCGACGGCCGAGACCACGGTCGACAGCGTGCTGTTACGCATCAGCCGCGCGGTCTTTGCTCTGATGATGCAGGATGATCTCGAGATCGTCTCCAGCATGATGAGCACCCAAGGCGAGCGGCTGCGCCAGACCAACCATCCGATCGAGGAACTCAGCGAGCGCATGGCAGAGATACGTGTGGGTTTGTTGGCGATGGGCCAGGCCCTTTCCTCGCCAGGGTCGTTTCCGATCGTCTTGAACCTCGATCACGCTGCCCAAGAGCTGGCGATGTCGCACGCGGTGGTGCGGGCCTGCGTTGTGAAACTTCACGACGCAGGATTCGGGAGCATCAACGGCGATGATTGGCACCTACAAGACGCGGCGGCGCTGGCAAGACTGGCCGACCATCTGCGTAGTCGGGCGGCGGCTTGAAGCCGGTTCAGGCAGATTGCGCCCAAGCGAGCCCAACGGAGCAACTGTACCATGCCCAACGTGATTGAAGTCGAGAACCTGACCAAACGTTTTGGTGACCGCGCCGCCGTCAAGGACATCAACCTAACCATAGGGCAGGGGGATGTGTTCGGCCTGCTCGGTCCCAACGGCTCCGGCAAGACGACTCTGATTCGCATGCTGTGCGGGCTGCTGGAGCCGTCGTCCGGGAGAGCCATCGTCGGCGGCTACGACATTGCGCGTAATCCCGAGAAGATCAAACGATCGATTGGCTATGTGTCGCAGAAGTTCAGCCTGTATCCCGATCTCACCATCCGTGAGAATTTGAATTTCTTCGCCGAGGTCTATGAGGTCCCACGCCCCGAAGCCGAGCAGCGCAAGCGTGACCTGACTGCACTGTGCGGTCTGGAAGGACGCGATAGCCAATTTGCCGGCAAGCTCTCGGGTGGCCTCAAGCAGCGCCTGGCACTTGCCTGTGCGTTGATCCACGACCCGAAGATCGTGTTCCTCGATGAGCCCACCGCCGGCGTCGATCCGGTTGCGCGCCGTCAAATGTGGGACCTGTTGTTCAAGCTAGCGGAGAACGGCACCACCCTGTTTGTCACCACGCACTACATGGACGAAGCCGAACGCTGCACGCGCTGTGCTTACGTCTACTACGGCACCATGCTGGTGAATGGCGATCCCAACACCATGAAGAAGGAAGAAATTGCCAACACCAATCGGCGTCTGGAGATTCTCTGCCAGCCGCTGATGCCGGCACTTGCCGTATTGCGTGGTGCGCCGCACGTCGATGACGTCAGCGTCTTCGGCCAGGCCGTGCACATCAAGGTAAAGGATCTGCCACCGGAAGCTGCCTCTTCGGAGCCGTATGAGGTGTTCGCCGCGGCAGCGCGCCGCGCCGCGGTCATGGACGTCCTCATGCAACAGCTCCAAGCCCACGACATCGAGGTGCTGTCGATTCGGTCGGTCTACCCCACTCTGGAAGACATCTTCGTCAGCATGACGAAACGAGCCGACCTGGAAGCCGGGGGAGCCGGGTGATGCTGGCGGGAGCGCTGGACGTGAGCGACGGAATTGCGCCCCTTCAGGGCTTTGATCTATCCGTATCGACATTCCCAGGGCGTTGCCCTGGGCTTTTGAGTCCTTGCCCCTTCGGGGCGGATTTCCCTTCCCCGATCCGAATCGCGTCCTACTCCATTCCAACCTAATCAGGCCTATTCGCTGCCTAAGGAGTTTGCCATGAAGATTCATTCCCCCCACAAGCTGCTTGCGATTTCCTTGTTCGCGCTAGTTCTCTGCCTGGCTAGGACGGGAGTTGCCGAGGAGGAATCTCCCGGCGCCCTGTTCAAACGCGTCGTCGACAATATCCCGCGGGTTCCGTTCACCGCCAACATGAAGCTCACCAATGAGCATTCGGTGCGCGAGCTGGAGCTGCATCACAAGCTGCTCAACGACAATACTTACGGCGCTTATCTGGTGGTGACTAGCCCGAAGGATGTTGCCGGTACTCGTTTCCTGCTGATCGAACGCACGGAGGGGGCGGATGAGCAGTATGTGCTCGTGCCCCAGGTGGCGCGGGTGATGAAGTTGATGACCAACAACCGTGAGCAGCAGCAGCTTCTTGGTTCGGAGTTCTACGTGTCGGACTTGAATCTCCCCGACCCCAACCAGCTCGATTCCACTTTTGCAGGAGAAGAGACGATTGCCGGCCGAGCCTGCAAGCTCATCAACGTAGTGGCCAAGCCGGATGCCCAGTGGGCCTACAAGAAGGCACGCTACGCTGTCGACCCAATCGAGCTCGTCGTTGTGCGTGCCGAACTCGAAGATGAAAAGGGGCCGTTCAAGCTGTGGACCCTAGACAAAGGGGAGAAAATCGACGGCATCTGGACCTCACGCTTGCAGACCATGAAAAACGTTCGCGACAAGGTCGAATCCAAGCTCGAGATCGTCGACATAAAGTACCGCGTGGAACTGGCCGACGAGATGTTCACACGCAAAGAACTCGAGAGAAATCGCTAGGTCAGATCGCTGCTAAACCGCAAACGTTTACTGGCCCACCTTCCACGTCTCTCCTTCTAAGTCGCTCCAGCCGAGGACCCTGGTGCCCGACCGCGTATGGCTCGTGGACCCTGCGCCTCGCCTTCCTCGGTGCCAGCCGTGGCAAACGCGATCGGACTGAGGTGCAACGCTTCGAATACCACCTGGAGTCGGAACTCTGGCAGATACGCCAGCAACTCACCCTGCGATTTGGGGGATTGTCGGACGACGTAACCGAGCGTGTACGCGCCGCGTCGGCGGATGACCTCGAAGTGTTTGCCGAGCGCGTGCTCACGGCGAAATCCGTCGCCGATGTCTTGCGCTCTGACTAGCTGGAAACGCTGCTGGGCACCTTTCTCAGCCGCGGGGACAGCGCCCGACGGGCCCCCCAGCTTCGGCTCGCGCGCCGAGACTGACGCCGCATCTGGCATCGGGTTAAGGTTGTGTTGGGTCAGGACTCCGGCAAAGTCGCTGGCGGCGTATCGAGGGGCAGTCTGATGCCCCCGTCTACGACTTTGCCGTTGCCCTGCATTGTAGCCACCTGTACTGGCGTTTGACTCGACAAGCTGAGCATATGCTGTCCTGAGCGTTCGCATTGTGACGGTGAGCCCAATCCGGCGAAGGCTGCGCCGGCGTAGCCGAAGGGAGGAGTGATGGGAGGTGGGTATTTCCCCAGGGTTGGCCGCATCGCTTCAGGGCTCCTGTTGGCCGTGCTCTTGCCTACGTTTCTAAGCGGCCGCGCCTACGCCGCCTGCAACCTCATCCCGCAATCCCAGAAGACCTTCCGCGGCGTGCTCGGTGCCGCCGACCGGCCGTTTGCCGTGCCAGGAGATCTCGTCGAATTGAGCGTGCGTCCCGCCATCTGCGACCAGGCTTCGCCAGGTTTTGCGATGAGCGTGGACCAGCAGGTCGTCACCCTCGTGTTTACGCCTCTGAACAATGGCCCGCGTCGGGTGGTCGTGCTGACCGCCGCGGACTGCAGCAGCGCCACTGTGCAAGCGAAGCTCAACGCCTGTGGCACGACTGCCGGGGTGAGCGCGGTAGCGTGTGTGCGAGTCAACCAGGTTGGCGACCCGCAGGGGCTGATCCCGGTGATTCGCAACGGCGAGCGCCGCCTGGCGTTTCGCTTCCCCGATACCGATGCCACCTTCGCCCCCGACGGCGATGGTCGTACACTAAGCGGGCCGGTCACCATTGCCGTCACCGCGCTTGCCAATCCACTGCCGTGCGCGCTGGCGACGCAAACCTGTTCTGGCCAGACGGGTCTCGCCGCTTGTATCGACAACCTGTTCGCGCTCGATGGTACCTGCTCGCAGACCCCCGATCCCGTGTTCTCCCACTTCATGGCGCTGCCGGAGCCGAACGACTTCCAGGCCGCTTGCTTCCGCGACACTCCGCCGTGCACCGCCACGGCACCGGAAGTGCGGGCAGCGGTCGATCCTGCCGGCAACGTCCTGCTGCCCATGAACTGGCAGGGCATCCTCGTACGCAACGGCGATATCCCCGTGCCGCGCTTGATACGCGAAACCGTGAAGTCGCCGGTTCCCATCCAAATTCCCTCGCAGACATTTCTCAGCTCGTTTACCCCCGAAGGTGGTAAACTGCCGCCCATCTTCACGCCGCAACTGGATCCAACTGTCGTCGATCCAGAGGTGTTCACGTTGTTTGGCTCCGCCGATGCGCCGGCAACCGTGCTGCGCATCGCTCGCCATCGCGGCCGCTGCGCCAGCGGGCGTAACGCCGGGCAAGACTGCGCCGCTAGCACCGATTGTTTCTCTCACCCTTGTGTGGATGCCTGCTCCGGTGGCTCGAACAACGGCCAGGTCTGCGCCAGCAACCTCGACTGCCCCATGGGCACTTGCGGCGCGCTGTTCGACGACACGGCGTTCATCGCCTCTACTATGAGTGGCGGGCCGATTGTGATCGGCCGCACCATCCCGGAAATCTGCCAACTGGACCCGCATCAGGACTGCACGAGCAACGCCGACTGCACGGGCATGCAGAATGCCTGTGTCTCGTATGCGCTGGAGGCCGAAAACCCTGTGCCGCTCGAAGGCCTGTTGGGGAATCAGTCTGTGTTCTCCTTCGTGTCGAATGAGAGCATCGACATCACCGACCGCAACGGCGACGGCGACACCATCGATACCGTGGTAACCCTGCGCGACAAGTCTACTGGCGTGCAACAACCGCTGGGCGCGCCCGCCGCCTGCGGCATCGCCGGCACTCCCGAGGGACGCGGGGTCGTGTCGATCAGTCAACCTCCATTCACCTTCCCCGCGGTGGCGACGGAAGGCGAGACATTGGCCTTCCTCGAATCGGAGGGGGAGCAGAACCTTTGCGACCAAAACAGCGACGCGGATTACATTGATCCCATTCTGCGTGTGTTCCGCCTCGGCGGTGGAGAGGTCACAGCACCGGTGAGCCCGCCACGCGCACTCGATTCCACGCCGATCGTCAACGGCCGCAGCCTGACCATCTCCAACGGCAATGTGTTCTACCGGCGCTCGGAAGAGATGCAGCTTCGTCACCTCAACGAGCGTGTCAGTATCCCGGACGGCGGCGGCGAGGCTGACGGCGCTTCGAGAGCGCCAGTGTTTTCCCTCGACGGCCGCTTTGTTGCCTTCCTCAGTGACGCGACCAATCTGGTCTTGAACGATACAAATGGTGCCACGGACGTCTTCGTGCGCGACCGCGTGCTGAACACCACCGAGCGCGTCAGCGTTGCAACCGGCGGGGCGCAGGCAATCGGTGGTATCGCCACGGCTCCCCGAATTTCTGCGGATGGACGGTACGTTGCCTTCCTCACCTTCGCCGGCAACCTTGTCAGTGGCGATACGAACAACGACTGGGACGTGTTCGTCCATGACCGGCAGACTGCCACGACCGAGCTCATCAGCGTCGCCATGGGCGGAGGCCCTGGGAATGACCAGAGCAGCTTTTCGCTCTCCATCTCGGCGGACGGCCGCTTCGTCGCCTTTCAAAGCGACGCCAGCGACATCGTGGCCGACGACACCAATGCCACTACCGACATCTTTGTCCGCGATCGTCTCCTTGCGACGACAACCAGGGTCAGTGTCTCGAGCGCCGGCATTCAGGCCGACTCTTTTTCGGAATCCGTGCATATCTCTGCGGATGGGCGCTTCGTCTCTTTCACAAGCTTCGCCAGGAACCTCGTCGCCAGCGACCCAAACGCCGCCGCCGATGTCTTCGTGCATGACCGGCAGACGGGAGTGACCGAGCAAGCGAACCTTTCCACCACTGGCGTGCAAGCGGCCAATCAGAGTATCAGTACAGGGATCTCCCGTGATGGCAGGTTCGTGCTTTTCACCAGTGTCGCCAACAACCTCGTGCCGGGACTAACCAATAACTTTCACCGTGACGTCTTCGTCCGCGACCGTCTGCTGAGCACCACCGAGCGTGTCAGCATCCTCACCGGCGGAGCGCAAAGCAACGGCCCGTCCGACATCTTCGTCGGTGCCTCTTCCATTTCGGATGATGGTCGTTTCGTCGTCTTCGAAAGCACGGCGACCAATTTCGTGCTGGGCGATGGCAACGGAGTGTCCGATGTTTTCCTCCGCGATCGCTTAAGGGGAACTACCGAACGTGTCAGCGTCGCCACGGACGGCCGCAGCGCCAACGGGCTATCGGCCAACAGTGTGGTGTCACCGGATGGCCGCTTGGTTGGCTTCAACAGCGACGCCAACAATATGATTGTGGGAGACAACAACGGCTCCCATGACATCTTCCTGCGCAGTGCCGATCCAAGCGATAGCGCCAGTGACGTCACCGGTGATGGGGTTGTGGACGATACGGTTCTCGAAGTCCTCGATGCGATGTCGGGAATGGCGACCACCCTGTGCCCGGCCAACATTGTCTCAGTAGCGGGTGGCGCCGCTGCCTTCTTGCGTCCCGAGGACGCGGGTACGACGCCAAATCAGCCCGCTTGTCCGAGCGGTCCACTGGTCGGCGACAATCCCGACTTGAATGGTAACGGTACGAGCACGGACGAAGTCGTGCATTTCATCCCCTCCGGCGGACCGGTGCAGAACCTCGACATCGCGGCCACCGACGTTTCCCTCTCGGGTGTCTGCAACGGTGGCAATATCCCCGGCCAGATGTGCGTCGGTGATACGGATTGCTTGGGTGGAGTCTGCAA
Source organism: uncultured Binatia bacterium (SeqCode) (assembly GCA_964528465.1). Classification (GTDB taxonomy): domain Bacteria; phylum Desulfobacterota; class Binatia; order HRBIN30; family HRBIN30; genus CAZGSN01. The sequence continues at coordinate 9,137 of CAZGSN010000242.1, read as the reverse complement.
CGCGGCGTGGATTGCGGCGCTGGTTTCGGAGGCCGGTGAGGGGAGCATCCTCAACAATGATGGCGATAGCGACGACGCGGTGGTGGAAGTCCATGCAGCCGGCAGCGGCGGTTGGAGCAATAGCTTTGAAGCAGCCGACAGCCTGCAAGTATGCGGGTCGGTGGTTGTCTTCATCACCCCCGAATCGGCGCAGGGCGCCGATCGCAACGGCGACATGGATCAGGGCGATCGTGTCCTGCAACTTTTCAATCCTGACACCAACACGCTGATCCCCGTTGGCCAGGCAGCGGAGGAGTTTGTCTGTGGCGCCGGCATGATTGCCTTCCGCACCAGTGAGGCGGCTCAGGGCAACAGCGATCTGAACAACGATGGCGACATGGTCGACTTCGTCATGCAGGTCTACGACACCAGCCGACCCGCGTGCGTCGCGGCAGGCGCCCCGGGCGATTGCCTGCACAATAGCCACGACACCATCCGTCCCTGCCAGCTCGATGCCTGCGACCCGCGCCAGCCCTACCGTGTATTGCCGGACCTCGTCCGCTTCCTGACCTACGAATGCGACCAGGGTGGCAGCGTGGTGAACGGTTGCGCCCCCGGGGGCAGCGATTTGAACGGCGACATTCCACCCTTTGCCGGCGACATTGTTCTGCAGGTCTTCCAAGTGAGTACGGGAATCACCAAGGTGATCGGTAAGATCTCGGCTACCGCGACTGCGAATGGCGGTACCAGTGGCAGCGGCAATCCGCTGGGGTCTGATAGTGGTGTCAACAGTGCGATCGACAGCGCCGGCAGCGGCGTCGTCTTCAGCTCCGCGGGGCGATGCATCGAAGCATTGGGCGGCTTCTGCCTGGCCAATGCCGACTGTCCGGCCGGGGCTTTTTGTGAAGCCAACCTCTGCAAGCGCGAGCAGCGCGTTTGCTCCGACGACAGCGATTGCACTGCTGGTGTCCTCTGCCGCAAGACAACTGATTCCGGCATCGTCCCGGCCAGCGCCGACAGCGAGGCGGATGGGATTCCCGATCAAATCGACAACTGCCCGTTCGTTCCCAACAACGATCAGGCCGACGTTGATGCGGACGGTGTTGGCGATGCGTGCGATCTCGCTACTTGTGGTGACGGTGTGCTGCAAATCAGTGAGCAATGCGACGGCTCCGACGCGCCGACCTGTCCGGGGCAGTGCAAGGATAACTGCTTTTGCGCTGCGTGTGGCGACAACATCGTGCAAGGTAGCGAGCAGTGCGACGGCTCCGACAGCGCCCTTTGCGCCGGTCATGCCTGCCAGACGGATTGCCTTTGCACGCCAAACTTCTGTGGCGACAACCTCGCGGAAGGTGGCGAGCAGTGCGACGGCTCCGCTGACGCTGTCTGTGCCCCGCACGCCTGCCAAACCGACTGCACCTGTACACCGAACGCTTGTGGCGATGGCATCGTCGGTGACGCGGAGGAGTGTGACGATGCTGACGCCGACAACCTCGACGACTGCAAGAACGATTGCACTCTCGCCGTCTGCGGCGACGGCGTGGCCCGCGCGTCCAGTGGCGCTGAGGAATTCAAGAACATCGATTTCCACTACATCGACATTTCCGCGGTGGCGACGACTCTGCCGCTGGGCGACGACGAAGTGAGCGGTGCCCTGCCGCTGGGTTTTCCCTTCAAGTTCTACGGCAACACCTTCACGCAAGTGTATGTCGGCTCGAACGGGTTCATTGGCTTCAATGCCGGGATGAGTGACGGCTGCTGTAGTGGTCGATCTTTCCCGTCACCCGGGAACCCGGGCGATAACCTGATCGCCGGCTTCTGGACCGATCTCAATCCCGGATCCGGCGGGAGCTACTCGTACGCGCGCGTCGGCGACGTTTTTGTCATCGAGGCGAACGCGGTCAGCCTTTTCAACCGCCAGGGCACGGCCAGCCTTCAGTATCAACTGCATGCGGACGGCAGCCGCGTCGAGATTCACTATTTGAATGCGCAGCCTACGGGCCAAACCGTCAGCGGGGGAATCCAGAACAGCGACGCCAGCCTCAGCCACCAGCACTATTTCGGCTCTGGCAACCTGGTGAATGTCGCGGTGGCCTACGGTGGTGGCGAGGAGTGCGACGGGGCTGACGCCGATAGCTGCGGCGGTCGCGGTTGCTTGGTGGACTGCACGTGCATACCGCCAGGCTGTGGGGATGGGGTCCGCCAGGGCAGCGAGGCATGCGACGGGAGTGACGCCAGCGCGTGCCCCGGCGGGTGCAAGCTCAACTGCACTTGCCCGGTCTGTGGTGACGACCACCTCGATCCCGGCGAAGAATGCGATGGCAGCCAACGCGACGTGTGCAATGGTGGGCCGTGCGGAAGAGATTGCCACTGCGCTACCCCCGGTGCTCCGGGGCTTTACGGCGCGATCGGCGGAGGTGCCGAAACCAGCGACCTGTATTTGATTGACCCAACGACAGGAGTGGCAACGGCGGTAGGGCCGCTGGGCCAGGCGCTTACCGGTCTTGCCTACAACCCGGTCACAGCCTCCATGTATGGCGTCACCAACGATGGTTCCCCATGTTCCCGCTGTTTGGTGACAGTAGACACGGCGACGGGTGCGGCGACTGTAGTCGGGCCGCTAGGACAAATCATCGCCGATATCGCCTTCCGTTCCGACGGTACCCTCTTCGGCTGGAGCGAGACCTTCGACGATTTGGCGACGATCGATCTCGCCAGCGGTGCGGCAACCAGAGTGGGTGAATCCGGTCTGACCACGTCCGGTGACGCCATGTCGTTAGACACCTCGGGGACACTATACATTGCCCCGACCCGCGACGATGGTCGACTTTATACCGTGGACACGGCTACCGGTGCGGTGGTTGCCGGCGCCAGCATCAGCCTGCCGCCTGACACATGTGGCACGGGTCGGCCTTTCTCCGCAGGTGCATTCGATCTGGCGACAAATACCTTCTACGTGACCCACAATTGCTTCGGGAATGCCACGGATCTCATGACGATCGACATCACGACTGGTGTGGCGACGCTGATAGGTCCAACCCTCGCCGGGATGGACGCGCTAGAGTTTGTGCCAGTACCGGCGTCCACGCCCACCGCGACAGCAACCGATACGCCCACAACCACACCGACGGAAACACCGACCCTCGTCGCCACCAATACTCCCACGATTTCCCCTACCCATACTCCGACGCGGCCCGCGCCTCCCGCGTTTTCGTGCAGCTCGGTTCCCCTGCCGGAGAGTGCTTGTCGGCAGCAGACCCATGCCAACCGCGGGCGCTTGTGGATCGACGACTGGAACGGTCGCTATGAGTGGAACGACCGTTTGCAGTGGTCGTGGCAAGAAGGGCAGGGCACAGTCATGCGCGACTACGGCGACCCACGCATTCGTACTGCCTACGCGATTTGCCTGTACGACGGCAGCGCCCGCCTAATCTTCCAAGCCAGCTTGCCAGCCGGATCCGGCTGGCTGGCCTTGCCCAGGGCCTTCCTCTACTCCGACCCCACAGGCGCAAGGAGTGGAATCCACCGTGTCGTGCTGCGTGCTGATGATGTCGACGACCGTCGGGTAACCTTGCGGGTGGTGGCCAGAGGCAATGCCAACAATCTCGGCGACGCCTTCGACACAACCAACTTTCCCGACCTAGGGACGATGCCCTTGACCGTGTCGCCGGCTCCGTTGCGCATGCAGCTCCGCAATAGCGATGGCATATGCTGGGAAGGTCGCTTCCAAAACCAGATCGCTCACAATGCCGTGATCGACACCCAGGTTAGCCGCATGCGCGCCCGCAATGACTGAACCGGAATGCGACGTCGTAGTTACGCAGCTCCGTATCTGCGTCGGCCCGAACAGAGCCCGGTGGCGAACCATTGCCTGCCTCTTTGGGCAGATCGCCGCTGCTCTCGGCGGGGCGCTTCAAGGGCTGTTCTCGTGCGGAGGGTATGCGTGGTAAGTCGGCCATCCCCTTCCGGGTTGCGCACATTGTTTTTTGACGCACCGCATTGACATTCTGACGCAGTGCGTTATCAAGGGCGGCGAGGAGGATATTGCGATGGCAGCAAAAGCAAAGAAGGCACAAGGTTGGAGTTCGGTACTTCCCAAGCGCGTCAGCGATTTGCAGAACAGCGTGGAGAAGCAGGTTCGCAAGGGTCTGAAGCAAGCCGAAGGCATGATTCCTGCCGCCCCCGGCAAGGCGCTCAAGCGCGTGAGCAACGATGTGGATCGCGTGCGCATTGACCTGCAGAAGCGTGCCGACAAGGTGATCGCCGATCTGCGTAAGCGCGCCGAGAAGGCGCTGAGTTCAGCGCAGAAGACGATCGAGGACGCAGTCAACCCGTTGACCAAGGGCCTCGACTTGGCCTCGAAGAGCGAGGTGGAACGCCTGCGCAAGCGCCTCGACCATCTCGAAAAGAAGGTCGAAGAGTCGCAAATGCGCCATACTCCTGCGGCGGCCTAACGACGAACTCGGGATCGCGACCCCACACTCGCGGTCCTTACTGGGGACGGCGCCCTTGGCCCGATTGCGCGCCGTCCCCAGCCCCCACCTCCCGGTGTAAGCAGCAGCAGACGTTGCCCCGCCTGCAACGCTAACTCAACCTTCCCCGGCACCCTGCGGCTGCGGCCTTTCGTAAGCAAGATATTTTTGCCCACCGCCCCCGCGTGGCCGCCGCGCAAGCCATAGGCGGGAATACGGCGACGTTCGGTCAGCAATGTCACCGTAGTGGGAACCAGAAACTCTACCTCGCGACGAATCCCTTCACCCCCGCGGTGGCAGCCAGCACCTCCCGATCCGCGCCGTATGGCGTAGCTGTGCAAGCGCAACGGATAGGCACTCTCGATCGCCTCGATCGGCGTGTTCAAGGTGTTGGTCATGTGTGTGTGCACCGCGTCGGCACCTCTGCCTCTTGGTCCAGCCCCAGCGCCGCCGCCGATGGTCTCGTAGTAAGCGAAGGCTCGGCCGCGAAGAGTGTCGTATCCGCCCAAGGCAAGATTGTTCATCGACCCGCAACTCGCCGCTGGAATGCGCTCGGGAAGTGCCTGTGCCAAGGCGCGCAGAACGACATCCACGATGCGTTGCGAGGTTTCCACATTGCCGCCGGCAACCGCAGCCGGGAAACTTGCGTTCACCACACTTCCCGGAGGAGCCAGCACGCGCACGGGCTCGAGCAATCCCGCATTGGCTGGCACCCTCTCTCCACTCAGCAATTGCAGGCAGTACAGCACCGAAGCCAAGGTCACGGCGAAGTTGGCATTAACGCCACCCCGCACCTGCGCATCCGTACCCGCAAAGTCGACAGCTACCGAACCACGCCGAATCTGTAGGCGAACGCGAATGGCAATGCGCAACCTTCCGGCGCCGTCATCATCGAGCCAATCCTCGGCAGTGTAGGTTCCGGGCTGGAGTTGCCGCAGCGCCGCCCGCATCAAACGCGCCGAGTAACGGCGCAGCTCGGTCATTCCACCCACCACCGCTGCGCGCCCACTTCTCTCTACCAGTTCGCTGATCCGCCGCTGCCCAACTTGCAGCGCCGCCAACTGCGCTTGCAAGTCCCCACGGCGTTCGTCGGGCACGCGCGTGTTCGCCAAGAACAAGCGCAGCACATCGTCCTGCACCTCCCCCGCCGCCCACAAGCGCACCGGCGGCAGGCGTAGCCCCTCTTGATAAATCTCGGTCGCCAAAGGCATCGACCCCGGAGAGGATCCGCCAATGTCGGCGTGATGTGCACGGTTGGCCACGTAGGCGAACGGCACTCGCTCGTTACCCAAGAACACCGGCGCCACGAGGGTTAGATCGGGAAGATGCGTGCCACCGGCAAAGGGGTCGTTCAGCATCACCACGTCGCCGCGTTGCATGCGAAATTGCTCCATGGCCGCGGCCACCGATAGAGCGGTGGAGCCGAGATGCACGGGGATATGTGCCGCCTGCGCCGCCATCTTGCCGTCGGCGTCGAAGACCGCACAGGAAAAATCCCGGCGCTCCTTGATGTTCGGCGAGAAAGCCGAACGGCACAGTGCCGACCCCATCTCTTCCGCGATGGCGCTCAGGCGGTGATGGAAAACTTCGAGTTCAACTGCATCAACGCGCATGCTTGAGTTCCAAGTGGCGTGTGGCATGTACGCGCAGCGACCATTGCGGCGCCACAAACGTGGTAGCACTCAGCTCACAAACTAAAGCCGGGCCGCGCAATGTCTGGCCCGGGCGTAGGCTAGCTCGGTCGTACACACGCGCCTGCCGCCAGGTTCCTTGCCAACGCACCGGTTGCACCTGCCCCAACCGCGGCATGGGCTGTGTGTGCAATCGCTGCGGTACGCGTGGGCCACGACGCACCAAGCTCAGGCGCAAGTTGACGACTTCCACGTCGCGCTGCTCCGCGCAGTAGCCAAACTCGGCCGTATGCGTGGCGTGGAAGTCGGCCAGCCAGTTTCTGCCGAAGGCAACGTTGAGTTCATGTCCCTGTCCGGAGTAGCGCAGATCCAGCGAACGCAGCGCACGAAAGCCTGTCGTACCCACCTCGCGCTTGGCGCGCTCGCCAAGTTCCGCAAAGGCATCGCGCAGCAGCTTGGCGCTTGGCATCGTCGCGCGCAGGCTGTGAACGAAATCGCGGCGCTCGTCGGCAGCCGCGGCGCCCCAAGCGGAAAGCAAGCCGGGATGACATGGAACCACGATGTGCCAAATGCCCAGGGCCATTGCCAGCTCGCACGCATGTTGCCCACCGGCGCCACCGAATACGAGCAGACAGTACTCTCGCGGGTCGTGGCCGCGCTCGACGGAGATGCGCCGAATCGCTCGCTCCATGCTGGCGTTGGCAATGCGCGTCACCCCTTCCGCAACCTCCGCCTCCTCCAGTCCGAGCCTTTTGCCAACTTGCGCCAGGGCTGTTTGCGAACGCTGGATGCTCAAAGACATACGCCCACCCAGGAACCCTTGTCGGACCAAGCGCCCAAGGATCAGATTGGCGTCGGTGACAGTAGGCTCGACGCCGCGCCCGTAGCAGGCGGGTCCGGGATCGGCGCCGGCGCTGCGCGGGCCAACCTTGAGCACGCCGCCAGCATCGACATAAGCAATAGACCCGCCGCCGGCACCGACAGTATGGATATCGATTGCCGGAACCTTGAGCGGCAAGCCACCCACTTCCCAGCTCGCGCATTGCCGCGCCTGCCCATCGAGCAAGCTTACATCCGTCGACGTGCCGCCCATGTCGAAGGTGAGCACCCGCTCCAGACCAAGCGAACGCGCCACGGCCAAGGCTCCCGTGACCCCCGCCGCCGGGCCCGACAGCAAAGTGCGCACGGCCTGAGAGCCCGCTACGGCGGCCGAGAGGGCACCTCCATTCGACTGCATGACGCGCAGTGTGTGGCCGGCGAGACCCTGCTCCAGAGCCCGCAGGTGCCGGTCCATCACCGGCCCCACGTAGGCGTTGATTACCGTCGTACTGGTGCGTTCATACTCCCGCATCTCGGGAACCAGTTGATACGATATGGAGACAAACACCCCAGGCAGAGAAGCCAAGGCCTCGCCTAGGCGACGCTCATGCGCAGCGTTGGCGTACGAGTGCAAGAAGCACACGGCGACGGCCTCAGGGCGCAATCTCTGCACCTTGCGCAGCACCGCCTCCACATTGGCGACGGTGAGCGGCGTGAGCACCTGGCCATCGAAGAGCACGCGCTCGTCGACACCCACACGCAATGCTCGTGGCACTAAGGGCTGCGGGCGTTGTGGTTCGATGGCGTACAACTGCGGGCGATTTTGCCGGCCAATCTCGATCATGTCTTCAAAGCCACGCGTGGAAAGTAAGACCACCCGCGCACCGCGGCGTTCCAGCAGAGCATTGGTGGCCACTGTCGATGCGTAGGTAAGGATCGCCGACCTTCCTGGAGGCAGCAGCTCCTGCAAGCCCAGCAAGACCGCGGCGGCTGGGTCTGCCGGTGTGGATGGCACCTTGTGGGTGCGCACCTCGCCGTCGACGAAGGCAACCATGTCGGTGAAGGTGCCGCCGGTATCGACGCCGACGAGGATCGGTCGACGCATGCCTGGCAACAAGCGCTGCGGTGAGCGTGCGGCCTGCTTTAGGCCAGTTCGGTTTCGCACATGTCGCCGAGCAGCAGCCGCACGGAGCCGACCTTGGTAGTAGCGGCCGACACTTGGGCGCGGCGGCCGATGAGGCTGCCTTCGATCGGTTGGCGCACGTGCTGGATCGAGCTGTCTTCCATGATGACGCTGTTCTCGATGCGTGTGCCGATCACATGCACGCGCTCTCCAATGGAAGCGTACGGGCCGATCTGCGCGTCGACGATGCGTGCCTCTGCGCCGATGACGGCCGGTCCTTGGATGCGACTGTTCACGACCTCGGCATCGGCGGCGATGTGCACGGCGCCTTCGATCTTGGAGGCAGCGTCTACCTTGCCGTCGATCTTGCGCACGACACGGTCGAGCATGGCGCGGTTGGCATCGAGGATGTCGGCCGGCTTGCCGGTGTCCTTCCACCAACCCTTCACGACGTAAGGCACCACCCGCAAGCCACGGTCGATGAGGTTTTGGATCGCATCGGTAATTTCATACTCGTTGCGCCACGATGGCTTGATCTGTCGGATGGATTCGAAAACGTTGTGATCGAAGAAATAGCCACCCACGATTGCCAGGTTTGATTTCGGCTCCTTCGGTTTTTCTACCAGGCGCACAATGCGGTCGCCTTCGAGTTCGGCAATGCCGAAAGCGCGCGGATCGTCGACCTCCTTGAGCATCACCACCGCGTTTGCCTTCGAGGAGCGAAAGGTCTCTGCCGCACCGGTAAGCCCTTCGGGAAGAAGATTATCGCCAAGGTACATGGCGAAGGGGTCATTGCCGATGAACGACTCCGCGCATTGTGCTGCGTGCGCCAAGCCGCGCGGCGAGGGCTGCTCGACGTAAGTAATCTGCGCGCCCCAGCGTTGCCCGTCATCAATAGCGTTCTGGATGACGCTGCGGCTCTCCTTCGAGACGATGATGCCGATTTCACGGGCGCCAACTTCGACCAAACTTTCGATGCCGAAATGCAGAACCGGTTTGTTGGCCACAGGGATGAGGTGCTTGGCCGTGCTGAAGGTCAGCGGCCGCAACCGGGTACCAAGCCCGGCACAAAGGATGATGGCTTTCATAATAGGGACGGCTTCCTAGTATATT
>CAZGSN010000241.1:0-4027 GCA_964528465.1 uncultured Binatia bacterium (SeqCode) | reverse complement strand
TAGCCGTTCTCCCCTCTCCCGCTCGCGGGAGAGGGGCCGGGGGGAGAGGGAAAACCGCAAGAGCGGTATACTTCCCCACATGAAGCGACTCGCGCTGCTCCTCGTCCTCTTCAGCCTCACCGCCCGCGCCGACGAGACCGCCGACCTCGACGCCCTCTGCGCCGCCGCGGGCGGCCAGATCAAGCGCACCGACATCTCCAACGTCCGCCGCACCGACTGCGCCGGACCGGCCGTCACCTGGTTCCACATCCGCTCCACCGGCGCCCAGGGCCGCACCATGGTCAACTACACCGCCACCCGCCCCGGCGGCTGGCGCGGCGCCCTCGAGGCCGCCGCCACCGACCTCGCCCGGCTCTGCGGTGACCTGCCGCCGAACATCCAGCTCCAGGACGGCAAGCTCAGCGCCAGCTGCGGCTCGGGCAAGTAAAAGTCAGTCTCTGCGGTACGGCGCACCCGTGCCTGCCGCGACACGTTCGCTCACAAGCAAGGCACACGCTTGGCCTGTTACTGGCGGAATGACGCTTGCCAGAAAGGAAAAGGTGGCGTTAAATCCATGCGACATATGCTGGGTGGCCTTGTTTGGAACTGCGGTTATTAGACTTGGCAGACAAAGAAATCCTAGAGCCAGGCAGACGCTTGACATGACCGCCGTGTCCAATAAGCCTTTATTTGTACATTTGGTATCCATTTAACGTTAGGCCTTCGACATGCGCCCTGTTCTCGTCTATCACTACTGGTACTTCGGAACCGCTGTTCGGTTCCTTCAAGACGTTGACGTTGGAACGCCGATTCACCCCGTCGGAATGGTGCTCGATTGCATGAACACGGTATTTGACCGCTTGGGAAGTCTCAAATTGTCCGTTTCATACGAAACTCTTGCCGCCGAACGGCTAAGCAAGCTCCATAAGGAACTGAAAGACTCTGATCCAAAGGCGGTTCTCTCGCCCAATCAAACGCGAATTCTTCGAAGGGAGGTGGACAACCTACGGCTGACTCTTGAAGCAGAACTTCGATGCATCGAAGCCTACGTACTCTCTGGTAAGCGCCTTGATGTAAAAAGAATGCTGAGTGATGTTCCTTCGCTTTTCGCGCCAAGCGTTTTCACCACCATCTCACCCCTCGCCCAAGGTGACTTGACTGAGGCCGCTCGATGCATCGCCTTTGAATGCCCCACCGCAGGTGCCTTTCACTTAATGCGTGCGACGGAAGACGTTCTTCGAGACTTCTACCGCTTCTACGTCAAACGGGATCGCTGCGACCCATTGCTATGGTTTCCGATAGTGCAAGCATTGAAGCAACATCGAAAGGTAAAGGCGCACGATGCATTACTTCGCAACCTCGACAACATCCGCGTTTCGTTTCGCAACCCTACGCAGCACCCCGACAAAGTCTATGACATTCACGAAGTCCAAGACCTGTGGGGGGTGTGCGCCGACGTAATCAACCGCATGGGGAAGGTGCTTGCTACCAAGGCCTAACCCATCAGTCGACCCCGTTCGTTCGCTCTTTGGACGCTGCGCGATGAAGCCGAGCAGCGCCGGACACCTCCACGTTGGGCCTCACAACGATCATGACTCCTACTCTAGCGCAAATGCATGAAGCTGTTGGCCGTGCAGCTCTCTCGGCGCAAGTTTTTGAAACGGTATTCGCTGTCTGTTTCCAGCTCCTTGGCATCCTGGTAACTGGCGTCAGTTCTCTGATCGACGAAAAACGTTTCAAGACTCCAACACGCAATCTGATAAAAGAGCTCTCTGCCGCCAACAACATTGCTCCCGAATTCGAGGAACAACTCGACGCCTTGATAGATAAGCGGCATCTCCTGATTCATCGTTGGTATCAAGAATGCGGGCTTCCGGGCGAAGAAGACACAGACGACATTTCAAAACTGACACTACTTGCGCATGATGTAGAACAAGAATCAAAGCGCATTAGCGGCCTGCTTGCTGGTTACATTGTTTGCTGGGGCAGGTTTAATCTGAAGCAAAATCTATTGGCCGATCCAGAGCGCACTCGGATGCTCGCTTTGTTCCAGCGCGCACATCTCGGCGACACGGGCGAATGAGTCCCACCCCATCCGTCAACACGGACGCTACGCGATTAAGCCGCGCAGTGCTGGTCATCTCCACGTTGGGGGTAGCAAGTGACTTGCCATTTCAGCATCCGTGGAAAGTAAATCGCATGAATCGCTACTGGATAGTTGCATCGTTCGCCGCCTTGCTCACGTTGGACACGGCGCTTGCGGATTCTCCTCCTACCAATCAACTTCCGATGTATGGGGAACGCACAAAGACGCCGGATATGAAAAATGCCGACGCGGCGTTTATTGCTTCGATTGAGAAGCAAGGGCTCTCGCGCCAAGAAGGGGCGAAGCGGGTTATACAATCCGGTTGGTCGTATTGGGCGAAACGTGATCTTGCTACCGCGATGTCACGCTTTAACCAGGCATGGTTGCTCGATCCGGAGAACGGAAATGCGTATCACGGTTTTGCCCTTGTAACTTCTGATCGCGGTGGTACGCCAAGTGAGGTGGAACGCCTGTTTCAGTTGTCGATATCAAAGACAAACGTAGACCCGGAGGCGTTCGTCGACTACGGCCGTTTCCTTTGGACACAGAAGCAGCTGGAAAAGAGTCTGGTCCAGCTAAACAAAGCGCTCCAACTGTCCCCAACAGTGCGTAACGCACGATCCAACATTTCTTTTGTGCACTATTTGAAAGGCGATGCTGGCAGCGCCTGCACTTGGGCAAAGGATGCGCAGAAGAACGGAGACGAATTGGAAAAAGGATTTCTCGAAGATATGTGTCACCGTGCGGAGAAATCATGAGGGTGCCGGCCACCCCCAACCCCGCGGTGCAGGGGGCGTTGCGCGATAAAGCCGCGCAGTGTCCCTGTCCTTGAACGTTAAGAGGCACAGACCCCAGCCGCCGGCTTACTCGCCAGACCCTTCCAGCAACGCACCCTAAGACCCAGGAGACAAGACATGTTCAGTCACGTAATGGTCGGAACGAACGACATCGAACGTTCCAGGCGGTTCTATGACGCAGTGCTCGCCGTGCTCGGAGCGGGAGAGCCGATAAGAAACACGGCAGGCACCGGACACAACCGCCTCTTCTATCGGCACGACGGCAGTACTTTCTGCGTAAGCGAACCCATCAACGGAGAGGCGGCAACCTGTGCCAACGGCGGGACCATTGGCTTCAAATGCATTTCACCCGAGCAGGTTCGCGAGTTCCACGATACCGCCGTGGCGCACGGCGGTACCTCGATCGAAGAGCCTCCGGGTCTTCGCGAAGGCAAGATGGGTGCGCTGTATCTCGCCTACGTGCGGGATCCTGACGGCAACAAGCTTTGTGCGCTTTATAGGCCCAAGGTTGAACGCTGAGCGACAACCGCTTCATCCAGCACGTCCGCAAGTCCATGCCCCATTCCCTCCGGCTTCTCCTGGCCGCCTCATCAGCCGCGCTGCTGGTCCTGGCCTTCGTGGCCGCGCCGCATTCCTGCGCATGGGGACTGGCCACCTATTTCTGGGCCGGCGTTGCCTTGATCCTCGGCCAGGCCGTTGCGACCTTCGCGTTGCTGCGCGACCGGACGACGGCGCGGCGCGTGGTGCTGGCGGGACTGGCTGCGCTGGTCGGGGCCGGCGTGTGGCTGGCCGGCCTGTTCGCGGCCAATTTCCAGTTGCTGTGCCGGCTGTTCTGACCGGCAGGGACTTCGACGGGAAAAGTCAGTCTGCGTGACACGGCGCCGCGGCGGGCGCGGGAGGTTACTGCTCCGCCTTGTGCTGCGCGCCGAGGTAGTCGCGCGTGCGCATCTCGATCAGGCGGCTGACGGTGCGGTGGAACTCGCCGGCCTGGGGGCCTTCGCGGTAGAGCTCGGCGGCCTCGCACTCGGCGGTCATGACGAGCTTGACCTTGTGGTCGTAGAAGACGTCGATCAGCCAGGTGAAGCGGCGCGCTTCGTTGGCCATCTCGCGCGTCATGCGCGGCACGCCGGAGAGGAAGACGGTGTGGTAGCGGCGGGCGATCTCG
>CAZGSN010000240.1:0-2111 GCA_964528465.1 uncultured Binatia bacterium (SeqCode) | reverse complement strand
GCTGTCAATAGATTTTCTGCTTGGTTCATCAATATCCCGGCGGCGCTGTGTTTGGCGCAGGCCGCTCAGCGCCCTGCGGAACGCGGTGTGCGCGCGGCATAGTTGCTGCGCTGCGACGAAGTTGCCGAGGTCTGGCGCGGTTGTTGTGGCGCGGGCTCTCGGTGCTCGCCGCGTTCCTGATCGGGAACCACGAAGAGAACGCAGTCGGGGTCCTTCTTGTCGGGTCTTTTGTTGTTGCTGAGCACGAGAAAGCGCCCGCCGCTGCGTAGCAACTCAAAGGCTGCCTCCAAGCCGTCGGCTTGCACACGCCCGGAAAGATACGGCTTGTTGCCGGTGCGGCTAATGTTCTTCCATAGAACCCCGAGCTTGACGCGGTCGTCCATTGCTGATCCTCCTGCCCACGTCAGGAGCATGTGGCGTGCCGTCTCTCTTTGGGCCGCGAGGATGGCGATCATTGCGCCAAGCGACACCTTTTGAGTCGGTCACTGGCGCAAAGTGAGGACGCTCTCGACGAAGCGGGGTGACTGGATTGCGCACCTTCGCCAGAGTAGGTTCGCGGCGGTGAGGGTCTGGTGCCAATAAACATTCTCGTGGACAGGCGTGCGCGTGGGCTAGCGATGCGCTCGTTGCGCCGGGACGCCATGCTTCTGCTGAAGGCTATGGACGAAACAGGGGCGGAGCTGACGGTCAACTTGGTGGATGACGCCACAATCCATGCGCTCAACCTTGAGTATCGCGGCAAGGACCGGCCCACCGACGTGCTGGCTTTTGCCATGCGCGAAGGCCAGCGCGTTGCGGGCGACGAACAACAACTCGGGGATGTGGTGATCTCCGTGCAAACCGCAGCCCGGCAAGCGCAAGCTCGAGGGGCAACGCTCGCGGATGAGGTGCAGAGCTTGCTCATTCACGGATACCTACACTTGCTGGGTTACGACCATGAGGTATCGGCAGCGGAAGAGCGGCGCATGAAGAGGCAGGAGCGCAAGCTCAAGCAACTGTTGGCTTCTGCAGAAGGGCAACGGGAATGATGAAGAAGGGGCAGCCTGCCGGCTCGCGCGTGGTACGCGGAAGGAATCGCAAGGTTGTCTCTTGGCACACCCTGCGCCGGAAGCTGGTACAGCACCACGACCAGGATGACAGAGTCGTGTTTACCAACGGCTGCTTCGATCTCATCCACCCCGGTCACGTGCGCTACTTGCGTGCCGCCAAGAAGCTCGGGGATGTATTGGTTGTGGCGCTCAACAGTGACGCGTCGGTGCGACGACTGAAGGGCCCGACCCGGCCGTTGGTAGCTGAGTCCGACCGTTGCGAAGTAATGGCGGCTCTGGAGATGGTCGACTACGTGACACTGTTCACGCAAGACACCCCGTACGAACTGATCAAGCTGTTGCGTCCGGACATCCTGGTGAAAGGCGGAGATTGGAAGGTAGCGGACATCGTCGGCGCCGATCTCGTCTTGGCTGCCGGCGGCAAAGTGCGCTCGTTACACTTCGCCGATGGCTACTCCACCACGCGCCTAGTCGAACAAGCCAGGAAGTAACGCAACCAGATCCCACTAGATGCCGAAAAGGTTGCGCCGGCCTCGCCTGCGTAGATCACAGTCTCGCTCCGACTTTCGGGGTGTGCGACAAATTCGTTGGGAGGCAAACTTCCACCATCCACGCGCTCACGCGCGCGGCTACACGGAGCTGGCGAAGACACAGGAGCCGCGGCCGTGAGGCCGTGGATTTCGGATGAAAGCCAACAAATATGACGCACGCTCCGACTTTCGCCGTACGCAAAGTTGCCTTGACGAACCCACACCCCATCGACCCGCTATTTGTTTGCCCCGCCCGCGGCCGCAGCGTATTCGCTGATTCGCTGTGGAGGTCAAACGCCACGCACATCGACCCAAGCGACAACACTTTGCGGCGACCGCTACATCGCGCTGTGAATGGACTGGATGGCCGCAACGAAACGGTCGAGGTCCTCCTCGTTGTTGTAGAAGTGTGGGGCGACGCGTACGCCGCCGCCGCGGCAGCGGACAATGAAGCCTCTTTGCTTGAGTGCTTCTGCCAGCGCAGGCGCATTGTCGCCAAGACGAAAGACGAGAATTGCGGAGCGCTCACCCT
>CAZGSN010000239.1:0-5508 GCA_964528465.1 uncultured Binatia bacterium (SeqCode) | reverse complement strand
CATATGGACGATCTCTTCTACCCCACGCGCCAGAACCGCCTCATAGAGGGCACGCTTGTTCTTGAAGTGATGGTACAGACTTGCCTGATTCTTGAGCCCGACATCGGTTGCAATTTCGCGCACCGACACGCCGGCAAAGCCGCGCTCCGCAAAGCGCGCCTCGGCAACGTCGAGGATGAGGTCGCGCGTCGAACGCGTCTCGGCGCCGCGTGCAGCAGCGATGCGGGATTTCATGGCGCCCGGTCTACCCTTCCAAACGCTTGTTTGTCAACGCGCGCGGATTCGGTGCGGATTCGGCGCCGCGGCCGAATCCGTGGTTTCCCGGGTGTGCCGGTATGGGTGCTGAGCTTTCGAAGCCGGCCGCCTTACTGGCATCGGGGCGAGGATGAGTCGCGCGCGAAGAGGGTGTTGAGTGGTATAGCGAGTGGCGCAGGCTGGGTTGCCCGTCGTGCAGGAGGAATGTAAGAGCTGGCGACGAGGCAATGACGGATATGAGCGTGAGTCTTGGGATCGGCGGCAGTTCGGTTCCGATCATTGATCTAGGCCTGGTTCTCAATCCAACCTCGGCCGAGGAAGAGGCAATGCGCGCCGAGCATCTGGCAGCCTTGGCTAGAAGCTGCCAGGAGTGCGGAACCTTCGCCGTGCGCGACCACGGCTTCCCTTCAGAGATCTCCGCAGAACTGTTGGCTCTGGCGGCCGAATACTTCTCTTTGCCGACGGAAGAGAAAGAAGACATGTCGCGCGATGGCGACGTTGTGGCGCGTGGGTACCGCTATCACGCTTTCCCCAATGGCCGCCGCCATGAAACGTACCACTGGAACGAGGATCATGACCGGGTGCGCGCGTCGGGTGTCGGTGATCCGGGTCCAGACCCGTGGCCGCAATCTCCGGCTCGCTTTCGCGACGTTGTCCGCTCCGCGGTTGCTCCGTTCAAGGAACTGTCGCGGCGCGTCTACCAGGCGGTGGCGCTGAGCGCGGGCCTTGCTCCCGACTCGTTCGGGTTCCTTACCGAGTTCGGGAGCATGCAACTGCATCGTTACGATGTTGGAACCGGCTTGAGCGAGCACACCGATCTAGCTCCGCTTACCATCGTCTTTGCCGATACGGACGGATTGGAGGTCAAGTACCCCGACGACCGCTGGGCTGCGGCATCTTCTACGGGAGGGGTGTTCTCCTGCATGCTCGGCGATGCTGCCATGTACCTTACCAATGATCGCTACACGACATCTGTCCATCGCGTCGCCAACATCCCGACTCCGCGGCGTTCGGTGCTGTGGGCTTCCTTTTGTGGACCCAACGCCACCATTGGGCCTCTACCCGGCACTTGCTCGGATTCACAGCCGCCTCGCTATGAGGCTCGCCCGGTCGAGGTGGTGGTGCGCGAATGGGTTGCCCAGCACACGTAGCCCTGTCGTCATAATTACCAGCAAGCCGAGGCGGGCGTGCCGCCTGCGTGCCCGATTCTATGTGCCTGATGACGATGGTGCGTATGGTGCCGGCGCCGTGCTGCCGTGCGGCTGTACTCAAGAACTTTGCTCTGCGCACCGGCGCACTGGGCACTGGCGCACCGAGGTGTGCGACAAATTTGTTGGGAGGCAAACCTCCACCATCCACGCGCTCACGCGCGCGGCTACACGGAGCCGGCGAAGACACAGTAGCCGCGGCCGTGAGGCGCCGTGAGGCCGTGGATCTCGGATGAATGGCAACAAATATGACGCACGCCCCTGGCGCACCGAGGTGTTGGTCTGCCTTGACCGGCACGGGAAACCGATGTTAGCCAGCCACCGCAAGCGAATCCGATGGTAAAATCCTCTTTGCGCTTCCACATCGTCAGTCTCCTCCTGTTGAGCTTGGTCAGCCAGGGTTGCAGCGCCATTGCCATGTTGAGTGGGAGCTTTGCGAGTCCCACCGTCGAGGTGGTGGCTTCGCGGGTTGCGGCGCTAAGCACACGCCGCGCCGACGTCTTCATTGAACTCGAGGTCGACAACCCCAATTCCTTTGCGCTGACGGCGCGCGACCTGACCTATCGTTTCTCCCTGGATGGAAGCATGGTGGCAGAAGGCGATTGGCACGTCGGTGCGACGATTCCGGCCAGCGGCAAGGCGCTTGTCGAGCTGCCGCTACGCGTCCATCTCGACAAGCTGTTGCAGTCGGCGGCTGCCGGCCTGGTGCTTGGCGAGATCCCGTATCAACTCGATGCCACCCTCACCGTGGGCAGCTTCTTGTTGCAGCGAGAAATCGAAATCGCAGAGGCCAGTGTGCTGCGACTGAATCTACCCCTGGGGTTGGCCCGCCTCGGGCGCTTGGGAGCGGCCCTTTCCCGTCGTCGACCATAAGGAGCTTTGTAGGTCATGGAATTCAATCTTGCCGAAATCAGTGAGGCGATTGCCGCTGCGGTTCCAGAGCGCGACTGCATCGTGTTTCGCGACCGCCGTTTCCCATGGAGCCAATTCAACGAGCGCACGCGCCGCTTGGCGAATGTTTTGATCGCGCACGGTTTCGGTTGCCATCAGCCGCGCAGCGCCTTGCAGAACTTCGAATCCGGCCAAGACCATCTCGGTTTGTATCTGCACAATGGCAACGAGTACCTCGAAGGCATGCTCGGCGCCTACAAGGCGCGCGTGGCTCCGTTCAATGTCAACTATCGCTACGTGGAAGAAGAGCTTGTCTATCTGCTCAATGACGCCGACTGCCGGATTCTCATCTACCACGCGCGCTTTGCACCGCGGATCGAGAAGATCCGCAGCGAGCTACCGCATGTCGACTTACTGCTGCAAGTAGCCGATGAGTCCGGCAACCCGCTGCTGCCGGGCGCCATCGACTACGAGGAAGCGTTGCGCCAAGCCTCGCCGCAGCGTCCGCCGCTGACTTGGTCGGGAGACGACCTCTACATCCTCTACACCGGGGGAACGACGGGGATGCCGAAGGGGGTTCTGTGGCGCCAGGAGGACATCTTCTTCGGTGCCTTGGGCGGCCAGCCCATCGGCGGTGCGAAGATTCCTTCGGTCGAAGCCTTGGTGGATGGGGCACGAAACAGCGGCGCACGCGCCTTGCCGGCGCCGCCGTTCATGCACGGCGCGGCGCATTGGATGGCGCTGACCTGCCTGCACCAGGGTGGCACCGTGATCATCCAAGACGAGCCTGGCCGCCTCGATCCGCACGACATTTGGTCCGTGGTCGAACGCGAGAAGGTGACCTTCCTAACCATCGTGGGCGATGCCTTTGGACGACCGCTGCTCGATCAACTCGACAAGCATGCTTACGACCTGTCGAGCCTCGGTGTCTTGCTCTCAGGCGGTGCGATTCTGACCCCGGCATTGAAAGAGGCTTTTCTCGAGAAGCTCCCGCACTTGATGATCATCGACGGGTTCGGTGCCTCGGAAACAGGAGGGCAGGGCTCGCAGATCTCCATGAAGGGCACGCAAGCTTCCACCGGTACCTTCCGCATGAACGAGCAAACCCTACTCCTCAAGTACGACTTGAGCGGACCACTGCAGCCGGGGAGCGAGGAAACCGGATGGCTCGCGCGCTCGGGACACGTGCCGCTCGGCTACTTCAAGGATGCAGAAAAGACGGCCAAGACGTTTCCTGTGCTGAACGGACTGCGCTACGCGGTACCGGGGGATCATGCCAAGGTGGCCGCCGACGGGACCATTACCGTGCTGGGCCGCGGCTCTGTCAGCATCAACTCGGGTGGCGAAAAGATTTATCCCGAAGAAGTCGAGAAGGCTTTGAAGCATCACCCGGCGGTGTACGACGCCGTGGTTGTCGGGACACCCAATGAGCGTTTTGGTCAGCAGGTCACCGCCGTAGTACAGGCTCGCGCCGGAGAGGTGCCAAGCCCCGAAGAACTGTCCGAGTTCTGCGCCCGCCATCTCGCCCGCTACAAACTGCCCAGAGCCATCCTCTTCGTCGACGAAATGGTGCGTAGCCCCTCGGGCAAGGCCGACTACCGCTGGGCCAAGAAATTTGCACTGGAGCAATTAGGAATCGCCGAGGCCTAAGGAACCTCTGCGAAAGTCCTTGCACGTGGCCTCCCTGCGGGGTCGGGGTCGTTATCGGAATCGGTATCGATCTTATTCCACGCGGTATCTCCCCACCATTGTCATGGCCGACTCCGATCCCGATTCCGACCCCGATCTGGTTAAGGGTTACTTGTGCACAGGTTCCCTAGGGTTGCGGAGGGCATTGCGTGTGGCGGCGCAACTAGTTGTTGCCAAGGAGCGTCCGAGCCACAAACCACAAACCACAAACCACAAGCCACCAGCTACCCCCGCTGGCGTGTGCACATGCCAGGCCGGCTGTGCGTGAACAATTCGCCTTGCGCAATCGGAGGGTGGGAGCATAGTCGTCCCAACCCATGCCTCAGCTTCGCGTTCGTATTGCCCTCGCGTCCGCCATCGCCAGCATCCTGTTGGCTAACCTTGCAGCAGCGCAACTCCGCCTTGTGCCGAAATCCCAGTACTCGATCGCCTACGCACCACAGTTCCTATCGGCAGTGGACTTCAACGGCGACCGCTTCCTTGATGTGGTTGCTGCTAGTGCCGAGGAGGATAGGCTGATTGTTCTCTTCGCGTCGGGACAGTCAACGTTTAGATCCAGTGTCATCATCCCGTTGGGGCAGGGCGGTGGGCGCGTTGTGGCGGGGGACGTTAACGGCGACCTCCTTCCCGACATCGTGTCGATTGATTCCTCCCGCCGTGGCTACGCGGTGGTGTTGAACGAGGGCGGCGGGAGATTCCGAGCGCCTATCCTGCGCACGCTACCGAACGTGGCGGTCGGGGAAGTGGATGTACGTCCAGTCGATGTTGCCATCGGGCGTTTCTCTTTCGACGGTAAGTCCACGACAGCGGTCGCGCGCACTGGTCTTGCCATCCTTTGTCGGGATTACTCAGGGCGGCACGGGGATCGCATCTACCTGCGCGACGCTACGCAACTCGACGAGGAGGAGGGGCAGCAAGACCTTACCTTCGCGGTCGGCGACCACCCACGCCGTATTCTAGTCGGGGATCTGGATGGCGACGCCTTGGACGAGATCGTGGTCTTACACGGTGGCGATGCAGGGCGCGAT
Organism: uncultured Binatia bacterium (SeqCode); assembly: GCA_964528465.1. Lineage (GTDB taxonomy): Bacteria > Desulfobacterota > Binatia > HRBIN30 > HRBIN30 > CAZGSN01. The sequence continues at coordinate 437 of CAZGSN010000239.1, read as the reverse complement.
GTTGTTTCCGTGTTTGTCGGTTTTGACGCCACGCCGGAAGGCCGGCCGCCTGCCGTGTTCGCCTATCCGCTTGGGCCGGGTGCTGTTGCGATGACGTCCGGCGACTTCAACACGGATGGAACTCTCGATATCCTCGTGGTTGCCGCCTCTCAAGCAAGCGCTGACGCAAATCGATTTGCCGCCTACACCCTCCTGAACACGTCTAAGGACAGCAAAGGCTACGACCCAGATCAGAGTCCGTTGCGAGTGCTGGCTCCCGTTGACACAATTCCTTGCCCGGTAACCCTGGAGGGTATTCCTATTCGCTGCCGGCCGACTGCGGTCAGCAGTGGCGACTTTGACCTCGATGGTGCCGTCGATTACGCCGTTTCCATAGAGTCTACTGCTGTCAACGTAGCCGACGGCCGTACCAAGGGGCTGATCGTTGCCAGGATGGG
>CAZGSN010000238.1:0-2165 GCA_964528465.1 uncultured Binatia bacterium (SeqCode) | reverse complement strand
TCCGTCAAGATCGACGGCCACTGGTACGACATGGCCGATGGCGATGTGGTCGCCATCAACCAGTTGGGCATCTTCGAGCGCAAGTTCACCGTGGGCGATGCCAGCGCCGACTCGGACGACTACCTCTCGTCCCTGATCATGCGCGACTTCTCGGGCGGCATCGGCATTGAGGACAGCGACGAAGGGGCCGATACCACCCGCTTCTGGTTCGGGGTGATTGATTCCCGCTCCCCGAGGATGCTGGCGCCACCGCCGAAAGTGACGCAGGTGGCGGGACCGCAGGCCGGCGCCTGTCGACCGCTAGGCGTGGTCGGGACGCAGTTCTATTGCGCCTTCGACAACGATGTCTACGGCTGGAAAGACTCGACCAGCGAATGGCATGTGACCGCGAACGCGCTGGGTGCGGCGCCCGTCAATAAGCCGGTCGCCTTCGATGGCCGGGTGTGGATACCGCTGGGCAGCAACGGGATCGATTTCGTCACCGAGAGCAACGCCAGCAACGGGACATTGACCGTCGATACCAGCCGCGCCACGCCGGAAGCCGCCGCACTCGCGATCTACGACAACATCCTCTATGCCATTGCGACGGACGGTGATCTCTGGCAGTTAGCAGTCGGCTCCACGACGTGGGGTGCGGTCAACGACAGCAGCACGACCCAACTACGGCTGCATCAGGGCGAGACACCCAAGAACCTCGTGACCTACTTCGACCGCTCCGGTGCGCCAACGCTGTGGGTGATTACCGACCAGTCGGCCTACATGTTCGACACCAGCGCCATCAAGTGGCGGCAGAGCAACATCAAGTTCCCGCCGCATCCTGACTTCGGGCGCAGCGTGGCGGTGTGGCGACCGGGTGAAGACCTGTGGATCGCGGCGGCCACGGATGTCGTGCGCCAGACGACCGGCAATAGCATCGTGCCGCTTTCGTCCGGTTTGAGCAGAGACCAGGGTTTACCGCAAAACTACAGAGGTGTTGTGCAGGATTTGATTCCTGAAATCAGTCACTTGTGGGCACTTGTGGGTGGTGTGCTGGATGTCTCGACCGGCTATGCCTACTCAGCGCAGCTTGCCGCGAACGGGAGTGGCAACGGGCAGTTTGGGGCAACTGGCCCATTGGGTTTGGCTGTCAGTTCAGGCGGCAACGTCTACGTGGCCGATCCCGGAAACTCCCGCGTGCAGTACCTCAACAGCAGCCTTGCCTATCAGGGCCAGTTTGGTTCAGTGGGATCGGGAGACGGGCAATTCGGCGCATCGGACAGCCCGAACGCCGTGGCGATTAACACCACTTCGGGCGTCATCTACGCCACCGACACCGACAACAACCGGGTCCAATCCTTCACCAGCGGCCATGTGTTCTCCGGCAAATGGGGCAGCACCGGTTCTGGCAACGGGCAGTTCAATACCCCAACCGGCATCGCGGTCAACACCACCACCGGCCTGGTCTATGTCTGCGACGCCTCGAATCAGCGCATCCAGTACTTCTCCGCGACGGGAACCTACCAGGGGCAGTGGGGCAGCTTCGGTGCAGGAGACGGACAGTTCAATTCACCCGCGGCGTGCGCCGTCAATCAAACCACGGGCGATGTCTACGTAGCCGACCTCGGAAATGACCGCATTCAGCAGTTCACGAGCGCCGGCGTGTTTGTTCGGACATGGGGCAGCAGCGGCACAGGAGACGGGCAATTCCAAGAGGTCAGGTCGGTCGCCATTCACCCCACCACGGGCAACGTCTTCGCTGGCGACACCGACCGCGACGACATTCAGGAGTTCACCAGTACGGGCGTGTTTGTCCGTAAGTTTGGAGCCACCGGCACAGGAAACGGACAATTCACATCTAACCGGGGACTCGCGATCGACGCCCCCGGCAACCTCTACGCTAGCGACATTTCGACGACGCGGCGTGTGCAGAAGTTTGCCTCCGCCAGTGGCGGCGCGCTCAACGCCTACCCCACGTTGCACGCCTGGACCGGCACCGGCTGGCACTGCCTCTGGGAAAAGACCGTCACCGATTATGTGCCCACCTGGGGCGTCATCTCGGCGCCAACAACGCATTACCGCCTGTGGTGGGGCATGTCCGACGAGGACGCCTACTACATGGACCTGCGGCGCACGTTCTACAACCCGTTGCAGGGCTTCCGGGCGGGACTCGATCACTTCGCCTCCAC
>CAZGSN010000237.1:0-1762 GCA_964528465.1 uncultured Binatia bacterium (SeqCode) | reverse complement strand
TGCGTGGTGCCTATCCTCTCGTGCTCTGGGGCTTGGCTGGGCAACGCACCTACTGCCTCGAGGGCACGGCGGTCAGCACCGGTGGGGCAGTGCAATGGCTGCGAGACGGTCTTGGTATCCTCAACTCGATCGACGACTGTGCTGCGGTGGCCGAGTCGGTTGCGGATAGTGGCGGCGTGTGGGCCGTGCCGGCTTTGCAGGGTTTGGGGACTCCGCACATGGACCCCAACGCCCGCGCTGTGCTCGGAGGGTTGTCGCGTGGCAGCACCCGAGCCCACATCGTGCGTGCCGTGCTCGAAGGCATCGCCTACCGCACCCGGGAAGTTCTGGAGACCCTGCTCGAAGACTCCGGCACGCCGACACCGGAGCGACTGCGTGTCGATGGTGGCGCCGCGGCCAACGGCTTCCTACTGCAACACTTGAGCAACGTGCTCGGAATCGCCGTCGAGCGCCCGCAGTCGGTGCAAGCCTCAGCCCTCGGTGCCGCCTATCTAGCCGGCCTCGCCGTCGGCGTGTGGAAGGACACGGCCCAGCTCAAACGCGCCTGGCGCTCCGGCCGTATCTTCGAACCACACTGGACAGCCGAGCACCGCGACTCCGTGTTCCACGCCTGGCAAGCCACCATCAACGCCGCCAAGCTGGGGCAGATCGGCTGAGACGAAGGGTCCAGGAGCTCGGGTAACCACCAAGGCACTAAGGCACCAAGAAGAACGGCTTTCCTCCTGGTCGAAGCGAAGGAGGAGATCATTCTTACGTAGCCGCGCGCGTGAGCGCGTGGAGTCGGGTGGAAGCCGAACTTCGTCGGCACGGTTCTCGGCGCCGAGCGCACCATGAAGATCGGCCAGAACGTGCACATCGACGGCGCCTTGCTCGGCGACCGAATCAAGATCAACGGCAGTTCTTCCGTTACCCACCTGCCGTTCACGCCACTGCTCTAGAAGGCTTGTCGCGCCTCCTCCGCCAAGCGTCCTGGCGGAGGGGGCGATGACTTCTGGGGGTAGCATGTTGAACCCGGCGGCTCTTGGCTCCTAGCTTCTTTGATGTCAAACTGTGCTTTCGTCCGGCGAGGAGGTTTCTAGTGACAACGCATGTTCCCATTGATGAAGCGCAGAACAAGCTGCCGGAGTTAATTTTTCATCTCCAGGAGGGAGGGGAGGTCGTCATTACAGAGCACGACCACCCGGTGGCCCGGTTGCTTCCTGTTTTGAAGGAGCCCCAGCAAAAGCCACGTCAGCCGGGAACAATGCGTGGCACCGTGCTGTATATGGCGCCGGACTTCGACGGCCCGCTCGATGATCTCAGGGACTACATGGAGTGAGAATTCTGCTCGACACTCACACGGTGATCTGGTGGGTCGATCAGGATCATCGGCTTGGTGAAGCAGCTCGCTCCGCGATTGCGGACCCTTCTAATGAATTATTCCTTGGCGCGGCGACTGTTTGGGAGATCGCGATCAAGGTCGGCTTGGGTAAGCTTACCTTGTCGATGCCGTATCTCTCGTGGATGAAGCAAGCGATCACCGACCTTGCTGCGACGCTGCTACCCGTCACCGTCGAATACGCGAGTGCGCAAGCAGGGCTTCCCCTCCATCATCGAGATCCGTTTGATCGCTTGCTCGTAGCGCAAGCGCGAGTCGAGAATATGCCTCTGATTAGCGGTGATGCGATCTTTGATCGATACGGCATCACGCGCTTGTGGTAGGAGTGCGTGAGTCTATAGCCACGGCGTTCCTCTACTTTGCCTGCACTTCGGTGGCTCCACG
>CAZGSN010000236.1:0-8930 GCA_964528465.1 uncultured Binatia bacterium (SeqCode) | reverse complement strand
CTGGAAGAACTATCCGGTGAGCGGCCCCAACACCGCCGACAAGGACAAGAGGGTATCGATTGTCAACGTCGACTTGAGTGGGCCGCCTCGACCCATCACATTTCCAACACCAGCGACGACGTGTCCAGATGGTGTCGTCCTGGGCGTGGAGCCGGGGGCTTTGACTTTGAAGTCGGACAAAAAAAAGCAGGTCGAACTCCATCTCGGCACTGTAGTCCCCGGATCGACCACCTTCTTCGATCGTGCCACCAAGAAGATTCCGGCACGTTGCCACATCGTCTTCAAGGCGCAAAACGACACTCCTGGTGATCGTACCTTCTGGAACAACACCACGACGATCGAGGTGGACTTCCTCACGCAAGCGACCCCAATCCCGGTCCCACCCGAGTTTGTCCTCGAAAGCGTCAACAATCCGGCGCGCATGCGCAAGAATAAGAACGCAGTCGACGTCCGCTTCAAGCTCATCAATTACGACGTCGTCGCCCACTCTTATAAGGTCACGGGGACTTTCGCAGCGCCCGTCCATGACGACCCACCGGCGATGCCCCTCCCCGACTGCCCGCTACTCCTCGCAGCACCTGCAATTGTATCGGTCGCTGCAGGAGACTTCGTCACGGGAGAGTTCCAGGTTACCCGCCCGCCAGGGCCCAAGACGGCGGGGCGCTGCACGCTGATCCTAACGGCGGCATTTGACGGTGCTCCGGGGGGCGACAGCGAATCAAGCAACAACGCTACGCAGGTGGTGATCGACGTCCAAAAGTAAAGCGGAAGGCCGCCATCGGATGATTCAGACGACAAGAGCGGACTGATAGAAGGAGCGTACACCGAGGCTACATCTGTGGGCGAAACACTGCTTTGCCGTGTTCTACTACTCGCCCAGCCCATTCTGCCGTCGTTTGCGTATGGCCCGCGTCCTTCCAGCGACGGATGTCTTCACGCCTTCGGGCGTGGCTCGATAAGCCTTGGGTCCAGGTAAGGACTCTTCCACCTGTCTCACAACGCGCGGGTCACAGTCTGCTCCAGCATCTCCACGGCGTAGGGCAGCACCACGAAAAGCTGCACCGCATCGAACACGCCGTGGGCCAGCATGCAGGGCAGTAGGTCGCGGCTTTGGGCAAAGGTGCGGCCGATGACCAACGAGATGGTCAGCACGCCAACGATCATGAATGGCATGCCGTAGGAGAAATGGCCTAGAGCAAACATCAAGCTCGAAGGCACTAATCCAACGCGCGGTTGCAGGAAGCCACGAAAGAAGGCTTCCTCGATCGTCATCGCCGTGGTTACGATGGCTAGCTTGCTCAGGAAGGGCAGCTTGGCGATCCACAGCATGACGTCGGGAACCTCGCTGGCGTCGGCGGGTCCTTGGCTGCCTCCCACCAGGGTAACGGCCGTAATCATTACCAAGATGGTGATCACCCAGCCCCCACACCCGGTGGCGATCCCCTGGCGAAACTTGTCGCCGAGATTATCTGACGAAAGCGACAGAAACTGGGCGGCAGACAGGTCCCCGCGCAGCATCCACCAAACGGCCAAGAAGGCCGCAAGAACGACGTGCCCAGACAGTAACGTGGAGACCGAGAGATCCGCGACGCGCAGGTCGCCGACCTCCCCGTAAGAGGCCACCGGCAAGAACACCGCGAGCGCCGAGATGCCAACGAACAAAAGCAAAGCCACGAGCCGGCGCCAAAGCGAAGAGAATTCCTCCCAATACGGTCTGTAACCGGCAGCCGCCAGCACCACGACCGCAAGAATCGCCAGGCCGAACGCAAGCAGCAGTTGATCCATGCGGCAGCCTACCTGAGAGACAGCCAGCGAGCTGCACAGCCACTACCTACGGCACGCCGCCAGGAACATTGCGACGGCGAGGTCATAGGCTCACGCGTCGCGATGCACGGTGTCGGGAGAGAAGGCCGGGAGGCAGACGGCAATGTACTCGGCGCCTTCTTCTCCGGGCGTGCTGTAGCGCACCCACTCGCCGGGTTGGGTGATGATGGCCTGGCCGGCCTGCACCTCGAGCACACCACCCTCGTGCTCGACGCGCAGCAAGCCGCGCAAGACAACCGTGTACTCCGTAAACTGCGGACGTTGGCCAGGCTCGATCCACCCGCCCGGTGAGCGCATGTGCGCAATACTGGCGGCTTCCGTCTTCGAGTTGACGCGACCTACATACTCATCAATCAGCTTGGGCTTGTTGCCGGCGGCCTCGATGCGCGTCGGCTTGGCAATGTGGGTTGGCATGCACGCCATTGAGCACGCGGGCCAACCTCTTTGCAACACCCGTAGCGCGGTCTCGTGGCCGCATCCAAAGGGCGGAGGGACAGGTGCGGGCCGCGCCGGCTGGAGGCCCAGCCCGCAATTATTCATGGAGGCTGCTCGCCGCGGAGGCGGCAAATATCCACGTGACCTTCTTATGGAACCACAAAGGCACGAAGTTCACGAAGAATGACTCTTCGGAGGGAATTCTGAAGGATACACAGTTGACCAGTCCCCTTGACCTCGCCCTGCTCTTGCTTCGTGACCTTCGTGCCTTCGTGCCTTCGTGGTTCAAAGAACACACTGTTTTCGTCAACATGCTTCGAATCCCTCGTGCGTTCGGCCACTTGACCCGATTTTGCCGCGAGGTCGTGAATCGTCCGGACTAGGCTGTAGGCCGTCGGTCGGAGAACGTCTCAAGGTCTGAAAGAGGCGGCAAGCTTGCGTTTCCCCACGATTCGAACCTTAACGGACCACGCGATCGGGGCAGCTTACGGAAGATCGTGTGCGACATCGTCCACGCTCGGCGCAACCAGGCGAAGCTCGGGATGTGATTCGCGGTAAGGGCGACGCCAAGCCCCGATCGCCGCAGGGTGAGCGAATGAGCGGGGAGCAGAGTCCGCAGGATAACGATGGGAGCGAGCAACCATGAAGCAATCTGACGTCTTGGTGCTGGGCGCCGGCTGGGGTGGGCTGACCGCGGCCTCCCTGCTGGCGAAGGCTGGGCGCAAAGTTGTTCTCTTGGAAGCGCAGGATCGTGCCGGCGGCTGCGGCCAATCCTTCGAACGCAACGGCTTCTCCTTTTGCGCCGAGATGCAGTACCTGATGGGCTGCGCACCCAGCGGCATCGTGCAGCAGTGGCTTCATGCCCTAGACCTGGAGAAGGACATCCAGTTCAACGCCCTTGACGCCGACGGTTACGACCGCATCGAATTGCCGGGCCTGAGCTTCCGCATCCCCCACGATGCCCAGCGCTTACAGGCGGCTCTGCGCGACGCCTTTCCTGCCGAGCAGGAGAACATCGACGAACTCTTCGCCGTGCTCTTGCGCATGGAAGCGGAGATTGCCGGTGGCGTCTTTGAGGCAAAGCGCTTTCTGCGTCACCCGTTCCAGTTCAAGGACACCGTGCTCTACGGTCCCTGGCCGGTGGAGCGCGTGTTCGATCACTTCGATCTCTCGCCAAAGCTGCGGGCGGTTCTGTCTGGGCAGTGTGGGGATGTCGGCTTGGCGCCACGCGAAGAGCCGTTCCTTTGTTTGCAGTCCGTTCTCTTCGGCTACTGCGAGTCGGCTCATTTCCCCAAGCGGGGCATGGGACATTTCGTGGATCGAGTTGTCGACTTCATCCTTCGCCATGGCGGCGAGATTCATTTTGCGACGCCGGTCACAGCCCTGGTGCGCGACGGTGATCGCATTGCCCGCGTCACGACGCCACGCGGCCCGTTCTCGGCGCAAACGGTAGTGTCGAACATGGATCCAGCCACGACCCTGGCCATGATCGAAGGGGCAAACGTGCCCAGCTACGAACCGTCCTCTTCCTGCTTTACAATTTTTCTCGGGCTCGACATCGACCTTGGAAAGCACGGCTTTGGCCGCTCCAATGTCTGGCACTACCCCGACGAGGATCTCGACGCCGTGCTGGCGCGCACCATGAAGGAGCACAACTACGAGGACCCATTTTTCTTTCTCTCGACCCCTTCTCTTTACGCCGACCCAGGCATCTTGGCGCCGCCTGGCTGCACCACGGTGCAAATCAACGTCGGCAGCGACTTTGATTACTTTGCCGCAGCGCAGCGAGAGGGCAGGCACGCGGTAGAGAAGGCTCGGGTTACGGCAGAGATCCTTGCCGCCGTCGAGCGGCGCTTACTTCCAGGTCTGACGCGGCACTGCGTCGTGCAGGAGTCCTGGAGCCCAGTCGATCTTGCCCTGAAAGTTGGCCTACCACGCGGCGGAATGTACGGGGCTCGGCTCGATTTTGAAAACCGCGTGCTGCGCCGCGTATCGCAGCGCACGGCCTTCGAAAACCTATTCCTCACCGGCGCCACCGCCGGCAGCCCGGGCTTGCAAGGAGTCGTCGCGGCAAGCACTCGTCTCGTGCAATCCTTGCTTACCGCCACGTGACCACGTGGGGATGTCTGCCTGGCGCCTAACGAACCGATGCCTTGAACTCGTTGCCCGCGTTCGTCTTGGTAGCGCTCGCCGTGTAGTGCACCTCCCAGCAGGAGAGAGAATCCGTACTCTGGAGCTGCACGGTGACCTGCCCATCTTGCTGGAAGTAACGGGTAGCATTGTGCGGCGCGGGAAGGGCTAGGTTGGCACTCTTGCCGGCAAGCTGTACGGAAGGCTTACCCGCTTCCCCTCCTTTGAGTGTCAGCCTGCTGATACCGCTGCCGTTACCCGCGCTGTTGCCGTACTTCCAGCCCGTGCTTCCTTGCGCGCGCCAGCAGGCTCGTAGGGGACATGTGCCTCCCGACTCAACCAGTGCGCTCAACTTGAGCACGGGCACTGTGGCCGATTCATCATAGAGACAGAGCCGATAGCCGGTGCTTCCGCTGACGGGGTTGCCAAGCTCTGCCAGCGTCAGGGCCGACAGTCCCTTGGCCCACTTCCACTTGAGCTTGTTTCTAGACCCGTCTCCCGCATCTCGACGCAGGCTGAGGCTACTCCCCCCGGCGGCGAAACATCCCGCCTGCGGCTGTTCCGAGCAGCCAACCAAACAGGGGACATAGGCGCTCAGATCACTCTCCAGAAAGCTCGGCGGTTCCCCTTGCCCGGAGGATAATCCGGCGAGGCCACCGGTATCGTCGAGACCCAGGTACGTAATGCGGATCCTTCCGTCATAGAACAGCTCGATCTGAAAGGTGTTCGAGTTGGTGGTCTGAAACTGCGGCACATCTTCAAAAGTAACGACAACGCGGTCGTCCAACTGCTGCCACGAAACGGTCCCGCCCATCGCTGGATTCAGATCATCAAACAACCCAGCGACGCGTGGCCGAGAAAAGTGCGTGGCGAGGGTATCCTGGAAGCTGGTATCACCGGCACCGAGGGTGACATACCCGTTGCTTCCCACGTGAAAAGAGCTGTACGCCTGGCCATAGAGCATGATCTGCGCGCCGCTGCTCAGAGCAATCTCGACGGAATCGTCGTCCGCCAACGGAATGGCCGTAGCCCCAACGGCGCTCGTGGGGAGTGATGTCGCGGCGCGATGGCACAGAGAATAAAAGCTGCTGGAACCGTCAGGAGTAAAGGTCAGAGTCTGATAGCTCAGATCGTTGTCGGAGCTGCTGAAGAGTTCCGTGAAATAGTCGCTCTGCTCGCCGGTGGTGACGGAGTAACAAGCACCACCGTTGTCATCGGTCGCGGAATTGCCCAACGCGTCCACCGCATCCACCACAAAGAAATACGCTGTAAGCGGCAACAGGCCAGCCAGCTCGACATCGTGCGAGGTTGCGGCCCCCGCAGCAACTTGCGTCTGTGTCAAATTTCCGCAGGCAGTGCCATAGCGTACCTGCACAGAGGCCAACTCATCGGTGTTGCATGTAACGCTGACTTGCGACCCCAGCACGGAGGTTGCAACGTCGGTAATCTCCGGGGCCAGACAGTCGGTCGTGGCCGTGTCCACCACCGTGGCACTGCCTCCCGAGCCGTCGTCGGCATCCTCGTAGCTAGCGGTTATGGTCTCGGCGTCGCTCACATTCAGGCTGCCACTGTCCGTAATCACCGCTGTGTTGCTGCTGGAGATCGACCCGGCAAACATCCCGGAACCAGTCGGAACCTCCGCAAGCAACACACTTTCTGCATCCCCACCCGTAGTCGAAAGGGAGACGGCGGCGCTGCCAGCACCGGTCAAATCTGCATCAACAAGGTGAATGGAAAGCGTCGCAGTGCAGCCGTAGGCAGCGGCATCGAGCGACAAGGTCGCAGCCGAGCACGGGCCATAGGCAGAGAGGTCGCTCTCTTGGAAGTCCGCCGGAACACCCTGCCCTGCCGAGATGCCGGCCAAAGCAGAAATGGCATCAATGCTCAGATGGGTGATGCGAATGACTCCGTCGAAGAACAGTTCGATCTGGAAAGAATTGGAGTTGCTGCTTCCATATTCGGGGACGTTGCTGAAGGTCACCGCGACGCGATCCGCAAGCTGCTTCCACGATACGGTACCGCCCACGCTCGGGTTGAGGTCGTCCATGAGCGCCGCCACGCGTGGCAAGGCAAAGTGCGCACTGGGCGTGCTGAACAAATTGCTGTCGCCAGTGCCAAAGGTCAGGTAACCATTGCTGCCGACGAAGAAGGACCCATAGCTGACACCATACACTGACACCTGCGCACCCGCTGTGAGGCTGACCTGCACGCTGGTGTCATCCGCGAGGGTCAGTACCGTACCACCACTCGGGTCGGTCGGGAATGATGGAGCCGTGCTCCGACACGCCGCATAGAAATCGCCTGATCCATCGGGTCTTAGAGTCAGGGTCTGATGATCGAGATCGTTATCGCCAGCGAACACCTCGGTGAAGAAATCATCGCGGTCCAGCGTGGTGAAGCTGTAACACGAACCGCCGTTGTTATCGGTGCTCAGGTTGCCGGCGAGATCCGTAGCATCGACGGCAAAGAAGTACGTGCTGAGCGGCATCAGGCCCGAGAGCTGGATCGCATGCGTCATAGCCGCGCCCCCAGCCTGCGATTGCGTCAAGCCGCCACAGGTTGCGCCGTAGCGAACGACGACGTTGGCAACCTCGTCAGTCGTCAACTCCACAGTGGCGGCTGTGCCAGTGAGGTTAGTGGTGGCTACACCTGAGGCCTGCGGGGCCGTACAATCGACGCTGGCACTGTCCTGCACCGTTGCGGGGCTGCCGCTGCCGTCATCGGCATCTTCATAGATGGCGGTGATCGTTGCTCCTGGAGATACCTCGACACTGCCATTGCCGGAGTTCACGCCACCCGCATCGACCGGCACGGTCGCCGAAAAGATACCGGAGCCGGCTGGTATCTCGTTGAGGACAACGGTCTCCGCGTCACCGCTAGTGGTAGTCACGTCGACAGGCACAGTGCCAGCACCGCGCAAATCGGAATCGGACACCGCAACTTCCATTGTGTCCGCACACGCATACGCCACTTGATCGAGCTGCACCGTGCCAGCAGGCACGACGGTAGTGAAGTTGTAGGCAACGAGGGCAAAGTCCTGATCTGTCGTATCCCCGTTCCCAGGGACCCCGTCGCCGCCAATCGTGGTGGCGCGCACGGTGATGGTCATGGAACCGCTGTTCCCGCTGGGTAGAAAGACGGCTTCGGCATTGTTGCGTGTGTCGGCAATCCCTCCAGACTGCGACACACCGAGAAGGAAGTTGTTGCCACGGTACACGGTGCCGTTGATGTCTATTTCGAGATCGAGATTATTGACGTAGGCATCGCCAATGGTGGAGCCGGGAGCGTCGGTCCACACCAGGGCAACGCGAACTGGTTCATTCGCATCGACAATACCGCCGCTGAAGGAAACGCTTTGCCCCGAGCTTGCCAGGATTATTTCCTGGTCGTGGAAAAAGCGCTCCGCGACGGTGCGAAATCCTATCCCCATATCGACCAGCCCGAAGCCTTGGTTGTTCCCGGGCAAGTTCTCGTTGGCGCCGCTGCCGGTGAGGTGCCGGCCCGTGTGCAGAATGTAAGCCTTGGCCAGTGCGGGGCTGGGCGCGTTGCGCTGATAGACACGCGGCAAGAATTCGTGGACCAAAGAAGCGACGCCGGCAACACCTGGAGTGGAGTGACTGGTTCCGGAGGACCACGTGTAGCCCGACCCAGGGGGAAACAACGCGTCGCTGCCGGGCGGGTTGTGATCATTGGTGGCGGCTCCGCAGACGCCCGAGCCGTTGAAGGTCGGAAGTGAGGCAGCGCCCTGGATGAAGGTCCCCGGGGCCACGATATCCGGCTTGATGCGTCCATCCGAACAGGGGCCGCGGCTCGAGAAGCCAGCCATGTCGCGTGCATCGTTTCCAGAAGCAGCGCCGAGTCCGCAGCCATCGCCGGCAGCGGCGTCGGGGTTCGATGTTTCACTGGCGCCAACGGTCAACACGTTCTTCGCCGTTCCCGGGGAGCCGGTGCTGCCCGCTACCGGCCCTGCATTGCCAGCCGCAAACAAAAACAGCAGTTCCTGATTTCCAGGCGTTGCGCTGTGCGCATCGCGAGTCAGCGCGTCGTACTCCTGAGAGAAGCTGTCGTAAGCACCGCCGACATCGGCCCCCCAGGAGTTTGTGCTGAGGCGGGCACCACGCCCGTAATAGTCGTTCACCATGTTGGCATTGCTGAAGCCCACATCGAAGCCAGGGCTGAAAACGCGCACATTGGCCAAACGACCATACGGGGAGATGCCGAGTCCGTAATTGAAGCCGGAAGCGTCTTCGAAGGCGGCACCGGTAGAAGCGTTGTACCCGCCGACGATCGAAGCATTGATGTTGCCGTGACCATCGGGGCCGGAGGCATCGCTCGTGGCGGCGCCGGGCGGTGTGACAGAGAACAAGAGCCGACTAGCCGCGCCTGGCCCATTGAGCTCGCGGAACTCACTATTCACGGGGCTCGTAGAACCGTTGTCCACGCCATCGTCGACCACCGCAACGATTGGATAGTCCCCGGAATCGGCCGAGAAGGAGTGGCCGCTCAGCCATCCAAGATATCCAGGACCAACGGGAGAGAGG
>CAZGSN010000235.1:0-14135 GCA_964528465.1 uncultured Binatia bacterium (SeqCode) | reverse complement strand
TCGATCCACCAGCGCGTCATGTCGAGTTCGACCGCTGCGAACGGTTCGGCTCGGCACGGACCGCTTCCTACATGGGTGCTGACGACGAGCCAGTGCCCGCTCTCCAGGCGATAGACCTCGAGGGTCTTCAGCAAAGGGTCTACCAGCCACAGGTGTGTTACTCCCTGGTCCGCATACACCGGCATCTTACGCACCCGGTCGAGACTCGCGGTATTGGGAGAGACCACCTCGCAGACCCAGTCCGGCGTCAGGGCGAAAGCGGCGGTGTTCGGAATCACCAGCATGCGCTCTCGACGCCAACCGGCGAGGTCGGGCACCAGCACATGACCACCGAGATGCAGCTCCGGCTCGTCGAGAATCCACCACCCACCTAGCCCACCAGGCCCACCCAGCGCGCGATCGTACGCCGAGCCAACGTCGATCCCAATCATTGATGAGGCCCGCGCATGCGGGGAACTCGGCCGTGGCGAAGCATACAGCTCGCCATCAACGATCTCAGCCACCATACCCTCAGGCACGTTGACGACATCCTCATACGTGGCATGACCCGGCAAACGTGGCATGCGTGCTTGATTAGCATACGCGTCGGTAGCGATTGAAGACCTTGAACCTCCCCGCGCACCGGCAAACTGGCGCACCGGGTATCTCCAGCCGCGTGCTGTGCAACAAGGCGGTTTCTGGTAATCCCTGGCACCCATGTTGTTGGAGGCGCGCGGGCTAACGCGCAGGTTTGCCGGGGTTACTGCCGTAAACGGCATAGATCTGGTGATCGACGCCGGTGAGACGGTGGCGCTTCTCGGTCCCAATGGGGCTGGTAAGTCGACGCTACTACGTTTGTGCGCGACGTCACTACGGCCCAGTGCCGGCATTCTGAAACTCTTCGGGGAAGAGGCGCATGACTCGCGGCTAAAGGCGCGCCGGCAGATTGGCTTCCTTTCGCACCAAAGCTTTCTCTACCCCGACCTCACCATCACCGAGAACCTCCTGTTTTACGCCCAGATGTACAGAACCGCTGCGGCTGCCGTCCGTGTGGCTGAGTTGGTCGAGCAGGTGGGCTTACGCGGCTGGGCAAATCGTCCGGTACGCACGCTCTCAAAGGGGCTCGAACAGCGCTGTGCGCTGGCGCGCGCCCTACTGCACGCACCAAGCTTGTTGTTGCTCGACGAACCATTCACCGGTCTCGACGCACAAGCCACAGAGATGCTCAGCCGAACGCTTGGAAGAGAGCGGGCTCGCGGGACAACTGTATTGATGGCAACACACGACTTGGATCGTGCCGCGACCTTGTGTGGGCGTGCCGTGGTGCTGCAACAAGGCAGAGTCAGCGCCGACCTACCTCTAGGAGCAGAGCTAGGCACGCCTTTACCAGAGGCCTACGCCGCCGCCTTGCGCAAACATGCGTCACGAGGCGCGGGCTGATGTGGGTCTTACTGCGCAAGGAACTGCTCCTGGAGTTGCGGACTCGCGACACCTTGGCAGCACTGCTGCTGCTCGGGCTGCTGACGCTGTTGATCCTGAGCTTTGCCTTCGATCCTACCAGTGAGCTACGCGCCGAAGCGGCGCCCGGTGTGCTGTGGGTAGCCATGGTGTTCGCCGGCGTGCTGGGACTCGGGCGCGCCTTCCTGGCCGAACGCGACAACGATTGCCTGCACGGCCTACTGCTTTGCCCGGTCGATGCGTCGACGATCTACTTGGCCAAGGTGATCAGCCAGGCGGTGTTCATGACCCTCGCGCAGATGGTCATCTGTCCACTGTTTATCTTGTTCTTCGATGTTCCGTTCCTCCCCGGCTGGCTCGGCATCGGGCTAAGCCTGTTCCTCGGCATCCTCGGCTTCAGCGCCGTGGGCACGCTCTTCAGCGCCATTGCCGTGCGCACGCGGGCGCGGGAAGTCATGTTGCCCTTACTGCTTGTGCCTTTGGTTGTGCCGTTGTTCCTTGCCGGGGTGAAAGTGACGGCACACCTGCTCGCCGGCAAAGCCGTGGCAGGTGTCGCCGCGTGGCTGAACTTGATGGTTGGCTTCGACGTGATCTTCTTGGTTGTCGGGTGGATGGTGTTTGCATATGTTGTCGACGAATGAGGCCACCGGAAGCATGACGCGGCAGGTTGGATCCGCCGCCCGTCTAGAACTGCTACTCCAGCTCTCGCTTGCGTCGGTGATGCTGGGCGCCATTTACATGGTCTTCGTTTACGTGCCGAGTGACCGCGCCCAGGGCATCGCACAACGGATCTTCTACATTCACGTACCCATTGCCTTTCTCACCTACGTCTCGTTTGGCGTCGTCGGTCTGGCCAGCGCCATGTTCCTTTGGCGAGGAGACAAGGGATGGGATCGTTTGGCCACTGCCAGTGCCGAGGTGGGCATGGTTTTCTGTACTCTCGTACTCACCACCGGTCCCATTTGGGCCAAGCCTATTTGGGGCACGTGGTGGACCTGGGATGCACGGCTGACCACGACATTGATCCTGTGGTTGATCTATGCCGCCTACATCATGGTGCGCAGCACCGCCGGCACCAGCGAGCAGGGTGCCCGCTACGCCGCCATTCTCGGCATCATCGGTGTAGTCGACATTCCGATCATCAATCGTTCCGTCTACTGGTGGCGCACCATCCACCCCGCCGTCATCGTCAATCGCGAGGGTGGCTCGGGATTGAGCGATCCGCGCATGCAGGTCACCTTTACCGTGTGCCTGCTGGCGTTCCTCCTGCTCTACGCGGCCTTGGTCTACGCCCGCTACGGCAGCGGCAAGGCACGCGACGACTTCGAGGAATTGCGACAGCGGGCTTTGGCCCGCGAGAACACATAGGCAGGCTGCATGGACAACTTGAGTTATTTGTTTGCGGCGTTCGCAGCGGTATGGACGCTGTTCTTCGCGTACCTCATTGCGCTCTCGAAGCGTAATCGCGCCTTGCAGCGCGAGATCGAAGAGTTGCGCGAGTTGCTCGAGCAGCGCCAGGGGTGAGTGCTTGCGCAAAGAGATCCGCTGTCCGGCGTGTCGTAAGAGCACACAATGGGAAGGCAACCGCTTCCGTCCCTTCTGCTCCGAGCGCTGCAAACTGCACGATCTGGGGAATTGGGCATTGGAGCGATACCGCATTCCCGGCGCCACGGTCGATGTGCAAGAGAGTGACGATGGTGGTGAGGACAGCGACAACTGAGGTGCGATCCGAGCCTCAGCCGCTGGCACCGGATGGGAGCAGCCGCGCGTGATTCACCCAACTGCTGTCGTCGACACGCGCGCCGAGATCGCCGCCGACGCGGAGATTGGTCCCTACGTGGTGATCGAGGGGCCGGTCCGCGTGGGTGCACGCACGCGCGTACAATCCCACGCCACCCTGCTTGGCTTCACGGAGATCGGCCCCGACAACGTAATTCACGCCGGCGCCGTACTGGGAGACACGCCACAGGACCTTGCCTTTGAGCCTACGGCCGAGACGTACCTGCGCATCGGGGCGCGCAACGTGTTTCGCGAGCTGGTGCAGGTCAACCGCGGCACGGCGGCCGGCACGGCAACCGTGATTGGCGACGACAATTACCTAATGGCCCACGCGCATGTCGGCCACAATTGCCGGCTCGGCAATCGCGTCATCCTTGCCAACGGAGTCATGCTGGGTGGCTATGTCGAAGTTGGCGACGCCGCCTTTCTTTCCGGGAATTGCGCCGTGCACCAACACTGTCGGGTCGGGCGCCTAGCAATGATGCGCGGTCTGACTAAAGCCGCACGCGATGTTCCGCCGTTTTGCATCGTCGACGGCACGCATACGGTGCGCGCTGTCAATCGCGTCGGCATGCGCCGCCACGGCTTCGACGCCAAGCAGGTGCGCACCGTCTACCGCGCCGTGCGCACCTTGTTCGTTGCCCACGACAATCTACGCCGCGGCATTGCGGAACTGGAAGCGGAAGAATGCACCGAGGAGGTACGCGAACTCATCGACTTCATCCGCACCTCGAAGCGCGGCGTCGCCCGCGGGAGTCGACGGCAGACACCCGGGTCGGCAGAGAACGGCGAAGCGGACTGACCCGGCACTGCCTGCGCTCCGGCTCACTCCGATCCTGGCTGTGCCGAGAAGAATCTCCTCTCCTGCCCGATTCGCGCTAGATCTCCTCAGGAAGATGTTCGCCGAAGCCGTCGGGCAGGGTGGACTCACCGACGCATAGATTGCGCACCCAGGCAGCGGTGCCAGCAGGCAAAGGGACTCTGGTTCCGGGACGTGCTGGCACCCCTGCCGGGGTGCAGAATAATGGGGGCTACCTGATACCGGTGGTGTCGCTGCGCTCAACCACCGGCTAATCGCTACGCACCCTCCGGGTTCGCCTCACTTGGCCGTCGGTGCAGGAGAGTCACGCGACGTCCAACCACAGGCCAGGCTAGCGAACCTCTGCACAAGTAGCCCCGCCACGAGATCGGGGTTGGTATCGGAATCGGTCAAGGCGCGGTTGGGAGACAGAGAGTGAAATTGGATCGATCCCGATTCCGATAGCGACCCCGACCCCGCGGGGAAGGTGAGGTTGTGTCGCGGAGAAGCCGTTGATATCAAGATATCAGATCGGAGGTGGGCATGGCTCAGCTTGTCGTCAGGGATCTTGAGGAAAGTGTGAAAGCACGTCTACAACGCCGGGCACGTCAGCATGGGCACAGCACGGAGGAAGAGGTACGCACCATTCTCCGCAATGCGGTGCGCAATGAGGATCGTGCTTCCGTTCCTCTCGGCACGCGCTTCAAGAACCGCTTTTCTGGAATCGGTCTAGAAGGCGGCATCCCCGAATTGCGCGGTCGCAAGGCTCGACCGGTTGTCTTTAAGGGATGATCGTCCTCGACACCAATGTCGTCTCGGCGCTCATGCAGCGCGAGCCTGACCCAGCGGTTGTCGCGTGGCTGGATCGCCAACCTTCCGAGTCGATATGGACGACGTCGATTACGGTCTTCGAAGTTCGTTTCGGGATCGAGCTGCTCGCGGTCAGCCGGCGCCGGCAACAGCTCGAAGATGCCTTTCGGCGGGCACTCACAGAGGACCTAGAGAATCGTATTCTGCCGTTCGAGGCGGAGGCTGCACGCGAGGCCGGGGAGCGCGCAGCACAGCTACAAGCGCAAGGAAGGACCGTAGATTTTCGGGATATCGAGATCGCCGGTATCGTCGCCGCACGGCGCGCCACCCTCGCTACGCGCAATTTCCGCCACTTCAGGGATATCGGCATCGCCGTGATGGACCCGTGGACGGGTACGACCGCCTGAGCGCTCCGTTCCGCGTGCGGAATCACGACACGCGGCAGAACGCTCGCCGACGCCGCCGAACGTCGGCGAACACATCCTGAATCAATTGAGAGTACCTTTCGAGTTTGCCTAGGACGTTGGGTCTAGTCCTTCGTAAACTAGGGGGCATGCAGGCAATCGCTTTTTCACTCAGGAACGGCCAGGCAGCCCACCACTGCCCGCTCGATGCGCTCGCACGGGGAGGACGCATGCCTGAATAACAACACCGCGTCTAATCCAGACTTACATCTCCAGGCGTCGGGCTCCTAGGTAGCGGGCCGAGTAGTAGTCTTCGTTGAGGGAGCTGATCTTCACCCCGAAACCGGAAGCCGCGTGGATGAACTTGTCTTCCCCGATGTAGATGCCGACATGACTGGGTCCGCGCCGGTAGGTATGAAAGAAGACGAGATCCGCCGGCTCCAAATCGTCGCGCGGTACGCGGTCGCCGATACTGAACTGACTGCGAGCGGAATGGGGAAGTTCGACGCCTACCTTCTCGAACACTTCAGCAACGAACCCGGAGCAGTCGAAGGCATATCCGCGAGCACCAAACCGATAAGGACGCCCAAGCAAGCGAGTGGCGGCAGTCAGCACCTCCGCGCCTTTTTCATCCTCGCTGCCGAACATGTCGGGAAGCACAATCTTCGGAGAACTATTCGGCCCTGCATCCCAGCGATCTTCGGCAATGGCCTGCGCCCACGGGTCGTTGAGAACAACCCTTGATCTGGCAAGGCGACCGACGGGCTTTGGCGTGCTTTGCGCCACGAGCTTGACGCGACGACTCGGCTTGGCGTTAGCGTGCTGCGACGGGCGGCTACGATCGACTTTCGTCACCCGTGATACCGGCTTTGTGCGCTTGGCCGCCCTTGCCGTCACTTTCTGCTTCTGACTCCCCGAGCCCGGTTTGACGACTTGGGCTTTCTTGTCCGTGTTCTTGGGAGCAGCGCTGGAGGCGCTACGTTTCTTATCTGTGGTGGAAGATGGCTTGCTCGCAGACCGCACCGCTGCGGTAGCTCTTGCGGGACTTGCCTTTGGCTGGGGCTTTGCCTGCACCGACGACGGCAAGATACTGCCGAAGCCAAGAACAAAAGAGGGGACGAGAACGGCAATGAAGCCAGTTCGCCGATGTGTAGACTTCCTGGAAGGACGCGTATGCACGGTACCCATCCTGTCTCCTTCCCGGCCAACCCAGCGGATGGCGCTGCATCATTTTTCGCTGCGATCACGCCCCCAAGACGTGTTCGCCCGCCCTTGGTATCAGTCACCGTCCACGGCGGCAACCTTTGAGGATGAAGAAATCTCCCGCCGAGAAGAAGTGGCGTTAACGTCACCCCACCCTTTTGGGGAACCTCTGCACACGCTCTCCATCAATCCCGGAATAGACGGTTGCAAACCAACGCTCCCAACCCTGGTCATCCCGGCGGAATGGAAAGGCAGCAAGTATCCGTGTCCTCTCCCGTGCATCGCCTCAGCGCGGGAGAGGACACCGTATGCCTGGCGATGTTGCCTTTTCGACCGACGAGCCTTTCGGGGTACCGTTGGCCAGCGGGCCGATTTGTGGGTAAGGCTAAGGGCTTCCGCCGGGGGGACGTTCAAACGAAAATGCAGGCTCAGAAGTAGGTGCCAGGAACCGTGCAGGACCTATGCAGAGGTTCCTTAGCGGCGTCTCCAAGGGCGTTGTCGACTCGTCCGGATCTGCCGAACAAGCCGGCTAAACACATCCGCGGGCGACGGCGTTCACGGCGCGCACGATCTCATCAATGCTGATCAACTCGGCTCGGTCAAAATCGCCATTGCTGCAATCGGACAGAGGCAGGCGCTCCAGGCTGACGTCGATCATCGTTGTCAGATCCAACATCGTAACCGCTGCGTCTTCATCGCAATCACCGCCGCAAGGGCCGAGGGCACTTAGCGGCAGAGCCCACAACTCACGCCCGCTCTCGTCCGTGGTTGCCGGGAACACCACTGTCTGAGCAAGAGTGACAAACGGCCCGGGGAACGACGACTGCGGGCCACTGTTCACATTGGCCACGCGCAGGGTGCCGAGCTGCGTACCGTTGCTTTGCCAGACCTCGCAATCATTGATGGGGCAGGCTTGGAACAGCAAGCGCGAGCGGGCTTCGACAAAGTGATCAAGAATGACGGCGTTACGACCGGGCTCCAAGTCACGCACCAGATACGTGCCCACCTCCGTTCCGTTACTCAACCACAGCTCGCGACCACGGTCGCTGTTGGCGCTGAAGTACAACAACCCTGCCACATCCGTAAGTTCGGTGGGAGATGCGCTGCGCGTACCCGGAAAGACGTCGGCAACCAGGCGCGTCCCCGCAGGACTACCGTCGCTGACCCACAGCTCACGCCCCTCCGCCCCTGCTGCCGTGAAGAACACGTTTCCCGCCGAGGCAACGAATTCCTCCGGGAAAGACCCTGGGCTGCCTTCCCGGATATTGGCCAGTTGCTGCGTGTCGAAGCTAACCCCGGAGGTACGCCATGGCTCCACGCCCGTCTCGCCATCGTTGGCGGAGAAGAACAGAGCCAGCCCAGCGCTGGCCAGATTGCTGGGGCTTGCACTCCGCACTCCAGCGCGAATGTCGCGCACGACCGAGGTGCCGCCGGCGGTACCATCGCTGCTCCACAGCTCCACGCCCATCCCGGAAGCCGAGGCAACAAAAAACAATCGCCCAGCCAATGCCGTAAGGGAACGAATCCCAGCATCTACCGCCACACTGGAAAGTACCGCCACGACCTCGGTGCCATTCCTCGTCCCATCGCTACGCCAGAGCTGGCGGCCGCTGCCGTCGTCGGCAACGAAGAAGAGGGTCGTACCCACGGCGGTGAGATCCGAGGGGGTAGACGGCGTCGATCCGATGATCAGATCCGCCACCATGCGCGTACCACCTTCGCTGCCATCGCTGCTCCACAACTCGCTGCCATGTTCGCCGTCATCGGCCGCAAAGAACAAGCGCCGGCCCACGGCGACAAGCAAACTCGGGCTGGCACTGTTCGGTCCAGGGTTCACATCCCGGACCAGACGCGTGCCACCAGCACTACCGTCGCTCTTCCACAGCTCGACGCCGGTGCTTGGTTCGAAAGCGGCAAAGTACACGAGATTGCCGACCACGGTGAGTTGCTGCGGCGCGGAGCTGCCGGGGCCCGCAGCCAGACCGCGCAGCAAGAGGGTCCCCACTTCTGTACCGTTCGATCGCGCTAGCTCGCGTCCGGAGCCGCTCAGAACACTGAACAAAAGAGCACCGCTCGCATCGTGCAGCGCCAACGGAGCAGACGAGGTCGAGCCGGCACGCAGGTCTTTGACGAGTTCGGTGTCACTCGCCCCACTCCGCCACAGCTCTTGGCCGTGGACTCCATCGTCCGCGGCGAAGTACAGATCCTCCCCCACCGAAGTGAGCGCAGACGGAGAAGAGCCACCGCCGGCGCGAATGTCTTGTACCAGCTTGGCGCTACCATCGAGGGCGAGAGCCCAGAGCTCCGCACCATGAGCTCCGTCATCCGCTCGAAAATACAGAGCCAAACTAGTCGGGGTCAGCTCCTCTGGATTGGAGGAGGCGAGCCCACTGTTGAGATCGCGCACCTGCTGGGTACCCGCAGCAGTGCCATCACTACTCCACAGCTCGACGCCAGTCCTGCCGTCATCCGCAGCGAAAAGTAGCTTGTCTGCAAAGCGCACCAGCGTCCGCGGCTCGGAGCTGCCGCGACCGCTACGCAGGTCGCGAACCATGGTGGCACCATCTTCCCCAGCGACACTCTTCCAGAGTTCGCGCCCATTCACCCCGTCGTCGGCCGTGAAAAACACTACCTCTCCGACTGCCACGAACTCGGCCGGCTCCGAGCCACCGCTACCGGCACGGCCATCGGCCACCAAAACGGTGCCGCTCGTCGTGCCGTCGCTGCGCCATGGTTCTATGCCGCGCTCTCCGTCGCTTGCTGCAAACCACAGCTCGTCCCCGATCGCGACGAGACTCGTAGGATTCGCATCGGCCGAGCCGGGAGCCAGATCGGCAACTTGTACCGTCCCCGCAGCAGAGCCGTCACTGCGCCACAGCTCACGCCCCGCCCTTCCATCATCGGCGGAGAAGTACAGCTCCGTGCCGACCGACGTAAGACTCGCCAGCGGTGCCGTACCAATCTGTAGGATTTCGATGGTGCCATCGGCAGTGCCGTCGCTACGCCACAGGTGCGAGCCGCGAGCGAAGAACAAGACCTCACCCACTCCCGTGAGCTCTCCCAGCTCGGAACCCTCGGGACCACGCACGAGGTCTCGCACCAGGGTCACGACGCCGCTTCCGTCCGTTTTCCACAGCTCGCGCCCCTCGCTCGCCGTAGCCGCAGTGAAGTAGGTGACCTCTCCAATGGTCACAAAGTCCCGTGGGTCTTCGAACACGGCAAAGGGCGCCGTATTGATGTCACGCAAAAGAAAGGCCGGGTCCTGCGCCCATAGCCCCGTACCCCAAAGGCACACGGCAAGTGCCACGGCGAACCCGCGGCTGCCGCCCCCAAAGCCATCTCGGCGTTTCGCTTTCTGCATAGGAGTTGTCGATCTAACCGCGCCGAGGAAAAGCTGTAAAGACAGAACCCGCGGCATCGCCTTCGGCTCAAGCCAGCAGGCGTACAGCCGAATCCAGACGCGTGGCCCCCGCAAGCGCTTCGACTGGGTCGGCGCCTTCGACCACGGCGGCACGCAGGAACCTGGTCGTCATGGCACACGTGATACGGTACGTGCGGGCTTCGTCCAGCAACTCCCGATACGGCCGCAACGGTCGCGTGAGGCCAGGCCGCGGCGTACGCACGTGGTTACCGTGAATCAGGCGAACGCTGTCGCAAAAGTGGAAGTGGTCCGTATCCTCGATGACAGCCATGGCGCGCGGCGCACCCAACCGGGCGTAGAGAGGCTCAACGCTGGCATCGAGATCGACCAGGCAATCGCCGGCCGCCGCAACGATCAGGCCGGCAGCGCGATTCGGGAAGGGTAACTCGCCATCGACAAACGCCGAACGCCCGACGAACGCTTCCGAGGCCGGAGCCAGGGCCACGACGGCGCGGACACGCGCATCACGGCTCGGCATCTTCATAGCGGTCCAACCTCCGAAGGAATGACCGAGAACACCAATGTGATTGGTCTCCACCCTCGGTATTCCTTCGCAGCCATGGGTTACGGCATGGATAACGGCCTGTAGGTCGAGGGGTCGGTTGCGGCGTGCGTCGCGATGTACTTGTTTGCGCTGCTCGTCGTCGAGTTGGAGCATTTCCAAGAAGGTGTTGCCGACGTGATCCGGAGCCGCAACGACAAAGCCCCAACTGGCGAGATGCGTAGTCAGGAATGTCGACTGTTGGCGTAGCCCGGAGTTGCCGTGTGAGAACAGAAGCAGGGGAAACGACCCGGCAGCGGGCGGTGCATCTTGCACCGCCGCATGATGGGCACCGAACGGATGGCTGGTTCCATTGTCGCGAGCAATGTCGCGGCCGTTGGCTTGGGCGGAGGCCGGATACCATATCTCCACGGGAAGGAGTCGCTGGGCGTTGAGAGGATCGGCGACCGTCCTCGTTGCCACCCCGACGGCAAACGGCCCCCGCCGAGAGTACATCTCGAGATCGAGCATGCGCAGGCTTCTAGCCCGTGAACATGCATGCGTCACTGCCCCCCGGCCGCTGTGCTCCGGTGTGCGACAAATTCGTTGGGAGGCAAACTTCCACCATCCACGCGCCGCTCACGCGCGCGGCTACACGGAACTGCCGAAGACACAGTAGCCGCGGCCGTGAGGCCGTGGATCTCGGAGGAAAGCCAACAAATATGACGCACGCCCGCTGTGTTCGCTTGTTGGTACTCATGATTGCTTCCCGCCGTCAGCGCACATATGAAGGCAGAAACTCTGCAACCAAGGAGAGAGTAATGCGGCAGGCGATTCGATGGGTGGTTTCATTGTTCCTGGTCCTGGTTGGTGTTGCTAGCGCCTCGGCTCAAACGGCGGACTTGCGCGTGGCGGTGACCTCGACATCGTTCGGTGTCGGTGACGAAGGCGTTTACCGAGTATCGGTTCGCAACGCGAGCAACTCCGCCGCGACGCAGCCGGTCCGTATCGTAACAACCCTTCCCGACGGCATGACGTTTCAGCGTGGTGGCGATGGAGAATGGACTTGCAACGGTGGTGGACGCCAAGTCTCCTGCATCACCAACGGCATCGGAGCCGCCGACACCAGTGCCGTGGAAATCCACGTGTATGCGTGCAGTGCCGCCTTCCCCGCGGTTACGACGACGTTCGAGGTTGTTTATGCGGATGATCCAAACCTCAGCAACAATACGGCAACCCGAGCTACAGCGGTAAGGGATGGAGTGTGTAGCGCCCCACCAGCCACGGCCACGCGCCCGCGCCCACAGTTCACCGTCACACCAACACGCACGCCCACCCCGTCGCCGCGCCCGGCGGCCGGTGTGGATCTCAGCCTGACCGCCAGCTCTTCGCGGGAGCTGATGGTGGGGAGTCGCGCGACTTACCGCTTCCGAATTACCAACCTGGGTGAATCGCCGACCGCAGAAAGCATCTTGTTTGTAGACACGCTGCCTCCGGGTCTGACTTTCGTCAGCGCCGTGGGCGATCGTTGGAGCTGCACGGCAGTCGCCCAGGTGGTTACTTGCGAGCGATTTCGCTCTCTAGCTTCGGGAACTCGGACCGGCATTACTCTGAACGTACAAGTAGACGCGGCGGCCTATCCCCTCGTCGTCAACGAGGCCGCCATCTTCTTTGCCGGAGACGCGGATGCCAGCAACAACCTGGTCACGCGTTCTACCAGCGTGCGCAAACCACAACGCCCGGCCCCGCGACCGAGGCCGGAGCGCTAAGGGTTGCGGATCCACCGGAGCTGGAGAATGGCACCCCCCGCACCGGGGCGCCGGATAGCGGATTCGAAACCTGACGCGGCCCTGGCGCTCTGTAAGGGAGCCAGCCCACGTGCTTAACCGGCAAGTCAGATTGGCGGCAACAACTGTTCCCGCTCTTCTTGTACTCGTTGCGTATTTGCCGACGTTGGGCAACGAGTTCGTTTGGGACGATAGGATTCTGTTGCGCGATCAGCCGGCATTGCGCGATCCGTCGCTGTGGGTCGACGCGCTCACCCACTTCTTGCGCAGCATTTCCTTCAATTACTTTCGTCCGGTCGCGGTCCTCACCTTTCTGGCCGAAGGGCAGATCTGGGGTTGGAACCCGGCCGGTTTTCACTTCACCAACATCCTGCTGCACGCTTTCAATACGTTACTAGTCGCAACCCTGGTGCAGGAGTTGATGCGCCGGGCCAGAGATCCGCATCCATCGGCGCTCCTTGGCGCCATGGTGGGGCTAGCCTACGGGTTGCATCCCGCCCTGGTGGAGAGCGTCGCCTTCACATCGAGCCGCTTCGATCTGTTGATGACGACTTGGGTGCTTCTTGCGTTGCTCGTCGACGCTTCTGCCAAGGAGAACGGCAGGCAACTGGCCGGCATTGCCATCCTGTTCTTTGCGGCCGCGCTCACCAAAGAGACGGCGCTGGTATTGCCCGTGGTTCTTCTGTTGTGGCGGCATGCGCTGGCAAAGAGATGGACACCACAAAACATCTTGCCGACGATGGCAGCGCTGGCGGCAGGAGGGGTGGCGTATCTCGCCGTGCGTGGATTTGCTCTCGGATATTTGTACCGTCCAAGCGCCCCGCGGGCGCTGCCCACGGGCGATGTTCTCCAGCACGCCTTACTGATTGCGCGCTCGGCCCTGGAGTACGCCCACCTCTGCTTGTTTCCGTTCACCGCGCTTTCGCCGCTTCATGTGACGAAGCTGCCGATACCAACGGAAAATCTTGCTGCCTGGGCAGGGGTGCTGTTTCTCGTGCTTCTCATCGCGGGGCTATTCGTCGCCTACCGTCGCTGGCCGCAGGTTGCCGCGCTGGTTGGAGCAGGTCTCGTAGCCCTACTTCCCGCGCTGAACCTCTTGCCCCTGGAGCTTAGTGGCAGCATGTTCGCTGCCGAACGGTACCTGACTCTGCCGCTCGCCTTCTTTGTGCTCTCGCTGGTGGCTTGGATTCCACAAGAGGCGGGACTTCGGCGAGTGTGGCAAGTGGCGGGATGTCTCTGGCTTGTTGCCTGTGTCGCAACCATTGAATCGACTCTGCCACATTGGCGCACAGAGCTCTCGCTGTGGTCCTGGGCAGCCGACAGAGCTCCGCTTTCGGCACTGCCGCACACCAATCTTTCCAACTACTACATCGACCAAGGGGACAATGCCCGCATTCTCGCCGAGGCCGATGCCGCGCTGCAGCGGGACCCCGATGATCCGCAAGCATGGAACAACCGTGGTGTTGCACTCTTCAACATGGAGCGGTTCTCCGACGCGCAAAAGGCTTGGGAACGCGCCACCCAACTGGCCCCCGAATACGCGCTCTCGTGGGTCAATCTAGCCAATGCCCTGGGGGTACAAGACCACCTGGAGGAAGCGGAGCGGATGGTGAACCGGGCACTCCAACTCAAGCCCGATCTCGGGCTGGCGCATCTGACTCTAGGTGAGCTCTACCTGAGCACGGGCCGACCCGACATGGCGATTGAGCGGTTTGAGCAGGCGCTCAAGCTCTTGCCACCCGATCGGCAAAAGGACGCTCGCGAATCTCTGACACGAGCCCGACAAGCCCAACGCTAAGCGAGCAAGGCGAAGTGGCTTCGACGGGGATTGGCGGTCTATTCTAGACCAGCGCGGGCGCCGCCGCCGTATTGGCCACGGTCTTTGGTCACTACGCAGGGCTGGGGCTGGCCGTCTGCATAGGAAAGTGCCTGCGCAAGCGCTGAAAATGTTTCTCGACCAGGTGCCAGGAGATCGCACCCGCCACACACGAGAGGGCCATGCCTGCCAATCGGT
>CAZGSN010000234.1:0-12758 GCA_964528465.1 uncultured Binatia bacterium (SeqCode) | reverse complement strand
TCCTACATGCAGCGTGATCTGTGCCCAGTCGATTCCGGCTCGGGCCAAGTCGGAGAGCAACGCCTCGGTGAAATGGAGTCCTGCGGTCGGTGCCGCGATGGCTCCCGGGTTGGCGGCAAAAATGGTTTGGTAGCGTTCCTTGTCGAAAGGAAGTGGGCCGTCCGGCCGTTGGATGTAAGGCGGTAGGGGCATTTCTCCGTGTGCGGCGAGAAACCCGTGCACATCGTCGGTGGCAAAGGCGACTGCGTAGTTGCCGTCTCCAAGTACCTGAACGACCCGCGCGCTGAGTTCGCCGAAGCGAAGCGGCACACCGCTGCGCAAGCGCTTGGCTGGCTTGCCGATGCACAGCCAACCAGTCTCGTCGACGTCCGCGCCGTCATTCCGTCTAGCGTTCACGAAGGAATATCCTCTCCCCGCATTTTCGCGGGGAGAGGATAAAGGTGAGGGGTCCTGAAGGAGAGATCCCCTTAGATCCGATTCAGGATTGGCTACGTTGTGTTGCTCCTGTCCCGTGTTTGCGTATGGGCGCACCAACAGCAGCTCTACGGCGCCGCCGCCGGGTCCGCGCCCAAAGATTCGCGCCGGCAATACCTTGGTGTTGTTGGCGATCAGCAAGTCGCCAGGGCGCAGGTAGCCGGGAAGATCGCGGACGCTGGTGTGTTGCAGGTCGGACCGCGAGCGGTCCAACACCATCAAACGTGCCGCATCCCGCTGCGCCGCCGGCTCCTGCGCGATAAGTTCGGCAGGTAGGGCAAAGTCGAAGTCGGACAATGGCGAAGGCGCGGCAACGCCGGTTCTGGGTAGGGGGCTGATCTCCATCCGTGACCCATAAAAAAACAGGCACCAAAGCGGTGCCCGGCAAGGAATCTTTAGAACGGCGGCGGGATAAACCACAAGGGTTCTGGGCAGTCAAGGCGCACCTCGCGCACCTGGCGACCCGGCGCTGGCGCCAGGTGCGGAGGTGCGGAGGTGCGGAGGTGCGGCGAATCGCGCTGTAAGCTGTCCTCTCCCGCGCGTCTTTTCCGCGTGGGAGAGGGGAGGGTGAGGGTAAAAGGTGAGGGACGGTGCGTCCGTCACGACAAGCGAAGGATCGGAAGGTAAGGAAGCGGTGGTGGGCGCTGGTACTGGTGTGACCCGGGACACCGGCCGACTGGCGCACTGCAAACACCGGGCACCCAAGAAGCCGCGCACTTCAGCACCCCAGCACTGCAGGCAGTCTTGAAACTCCGAGCCGACGCGAGTAGCGTTTCACCCACTCATGGCGGAAAAATTCATCACGGTTGCGATTCCTCCCGACCTGACGCGAAAGCCCGGTAGTCTTCGTTTCGTGGAGGCAGAGTTTCCCAAGCGGCCGCACGTTCCGTTTGCCATGATTTGGTACGAGCTGGGAGGCGAGCGACAAGAAGAGGCTCTGCGGCTGGATCTCGACAAGCGCATCTTCCTCGACCACTTTTCCGATGCACGAACGAACAAGCTTCTCGCGGGAGCCGCACCGGGCCTCGCTAGCTTTGTTGCTCGTGCGAAAGAGGAAATCGTCTAAGCGGCTCACGCCAGTGACGCCGACTGGGGGATTGTTTGGCTGTATTCTACAAGGGCGCGGGAGTCGGCACCTACTGGCACCAAAACGATGCGCAGGCACTTGGTTTGGTCGCCCAGCAGCCGGCGAAGCCTGGTGGTGTGGATCTCATCACCCCATCTCGCCACCGACCATGGCCGCGTTCACCCCGGTGCTTCCTTGCTGGTAGGTGGGGGCTCGAAGGTCCAGCGTAGCCGGTTGGGTTGCTTGGTGGTGATTTGGGTGATGGCCAGCTCTACCATCTCTTGCACCTTTGGATCTTCGTCTTTCGGTAGTCCCTCGACACCAAGAGAGTACAAACTGGCGGCGGCCGCGAAGCGCACGTTGGGGTATTCAGCTCGCTGGTCGACGCAGTTCCGCAACGTCCTGGCACCGCCGAACCCCAGCACCTCGGAACCCCCGCACTCCCGCACCCCAGAACCCCCACACCGCAGCACCGGCTCACGGGTGTGCGACAAATCTGTTGGGAGGCAAGCTTCCACCATCCACGCGCTCACGCGCGCGGATACACGGAGCTGGCGAAGACACAGTAGCCGCGGCCGTGAAGCCGTGGATCTCGGATGAAAGCCGACAAGAATGACGCACGCCCCCGGCTCACCGGCGCACCGAGTCCCGGTTGCTCCGCAACCCTCATCTCGGATAGCAAGCACGCATGAGCACACCTTTGCGGCGGGTCTACGACAATGTGCGGGCTGGGCAGACGGTGCTGCGCGATGTCGGACGTCTGCGGCAGATCGTCAGCGTGCTCCTGCGGCACGGCTTCGGGGCTGTCTTGCAGCAGCTCAAGCTGCAAGACGGTTGGATCAGCAGCAAGCTGGTGGAGCTGCACGGGCGAGGTGAAGTGCAGCTTCCCTTGGAGCGACGCATCCTCCTTGCCATTCAGGATCTCGGTCCGACTTTCATCAAGCTCGGACAGATGCTGTCGACCCGCGGGGATCTCTTGCCTCCCGCGCTGATTGCCGAGCTGCAGTCGCTGCAAGACAATGTACCACCGCTGCCAACCGCCGAGATTCACGCCATCCTGCAGCGCGAGCTTGGCGATGCGGTCGAGGTGTTCTTCGACGACCTCAGCGCGACGCCGCTGGCCACAGCTTCGATTGCACAGGTGCATACGGCTCGCCTCAAGGGATCGGGCGTCGAGGTGGTGGTCAAGGTGCAACGCCCCAATCTCGAGCCGCAGATTGCCTCCGACCTCGAGATCATGAGCTTCCTGGCGCGCGCTGTGGAAGCGAACTTCCCGGAGGCCCGGATGTTTTCTCCCGCCGGTATGGTGGCGGCGTTCGAAAGATCCATCCTCAAGGAAATCGACTTCCACAACGAACTCGACAACCTCGAACACTTCCGCCGCAACTTCCAAGATGTCGCCGGGGTTCATTTCCCGCAGCCGTATGCCGAGCTGTCGACGGCGCGGGTGCTGACGATGGAGCGTATCCGCGGCACCAAGATCTCTCAGATTGCGCCACCATTGGATGTCGAGACGGTGCTGCGCACGGCGCTCAACGCGGTGTTGCAGATGATCTATCTCGATGGGTTCTTTCATGGCGATGTCCACCCGGGGAACCTTTTGGTGCGCGAGGACGGAACTGTCTGCTTCATTGATGTCGGTCTCTGCGGCCGCCTCACCCCGCGCCAGCGCGATCAACTGACCGATCTGCTGATCGCCGTGGTGCGCCGCGACTACGCCGGTGTTGCCCGGTTGTTTTGGAACATGACTGAGCACAGTCGCGAGTCGACACCGGACTTCCGTACCTTTGAGGCCGACGTGATCGAACGGGCCGAGGCTTGGTTTGCAGGTGCCACAATCTCCGACATCGAGTTCAGTGCCATCTTCAAAGACCTGATCGAGATGTCGCTGCGGCACCGCCTGCGCATGCCTCCCGATTACACGATGACCTTCAAAGCAGTGATCACCATGGAGGGAGTCGGCAAGCAGTTGCGGCCCGACATGGACTTGTTGGCCGAGGCGCAGCCGTTTGTGACCCGCATCGTGGCCGAGCGCTACCAACCGTTGCGCTTGTTGGAGACCGGCTATGCCGCAGTGCGTGAGCTTGCCGACAACCTCGGCACGCTGCCCGAGACAGCGCGTGTCCTATTGGAAGACGCCCGTGCCGGCCGCGCCCAATTGAATCTCGAAATCCCCCAGCTCGATGCACTGCGCCGTGCCTACGTGCAGCAGCAGCAGCGCAATGTGTGGGCGGGTCTCGCTGCCACCTGTGCCGTCTGTGCCACCCTGGCCCTGCCGCACGGTGACGCGATTGTTTTTGGAATGCCGCCGCTGTCGGTTGTGTTGTACGCCGCCGCCGCCGGCCTGGCAGCTCTCTACGTCACGCGCGGAAGACGCTAGGTCGGGCGTGCGACAAATCTGTTGGGAGGCAAGCTTCCACCATCCACGCGCTCACGCGCGCAGCTACGTTGTAGGCGCAGGTCCGACCCGCGGCCTCGTGATTGTCGCGG
The DNA here is from genome assembly GCA_964528465.1 of uncultured Binatia bacterium (SeqCode). Lineage (GTDB taxonomy): Bacteria > Desulfobacterota > Binatia > HRBIN30 > HRBIN30 > CAZGSN01. The sequence goes on along the minus strand of CAZGSN010000234.1, from coordinate 8,728 downwards.
GAGAGGTCGGGGGGAGGTTTTCGTGCGACCGATTCGGGAAAGCCGTTGATGACTAGAAGGAGTTGGTGGACCCTCACCTCTTTATCCTCCTTCGACTTGGCTGGGGACAGGTCTCCCCGCGAAAGTGCTGCGAAACTGCAGGGACAGGAAACCCTGCTTGATTGTAGATCCAAGAGATCGGCTCTTCTCTGCAACCGACCGGCATCGGTCGAGCCTGGGCGGTGCCGCTGCGGGCAGAACCTCCGCCGGCAGCATGCTCGTTGCACTGTGGAACTCTGACGAGAGCGCCGGAGCTTATCGCCCGTATTCCCGTGGCGAGGCACGCACGGCGCGCTCGAAGGCCCACTCGCGAATGTGATCGACCTGTTCTTTCATTGTCTTTGACAGCGGGACGATGGTAGCCGAAGCGTTAAGTAGGTCGTCGTCCTCGATGGTGCGCCCTTCGAGCTGAGCGGCGGTGAAGGCAGAAACTACACACTGCTCGACCTCGGCGCCGGTCCAGCCTTTGGTGAAGCGCTTCAGACGATCGAGGTTGAAGGTGCTGGGATCGACGCCGCGGCGCTGCAGGTGGATACGGAAGATCTCGACACGCTCGTCATCGACTGGGATGTCGACGAAGAAGACCTCGTCGAAGCGCCCTTTGCGAATCATCTCGGCCGGTAGCAGGTCGATGCGATTGGCTGTGGCGGCGACGAACAAGCCGCGCGTCTTCTCCTGCATCCAGGTGAGGAAGAAGGCGAACAAACGTCCCTGCTCGCCGGCATTCTCGGCGGAGGTGATGGCCATCTCGATCTCGTCGAACCACACCACGGCCGGAGAGATTTCTTCGAGCAGGTAGCAGGCCTTGGCGAAGGCAGCTTCCGGCTTGCCGTGCTTGCCGGAGAAGATCTCGGTCATGTCGATGCGGTACAACGGCAGCTCGAAACAGGCGGCGATGGCTTTGACCGATAGGCTCTTGCCGCACCCCGAGATGCCCATGATCAAGACCCCCTTGGGCACGATGTCTTGATTGATTTCGTCGCGCATCAAAAACAGGCGGCGCCGCTCGAGCAGCCACTTCTTGAGAATCTCCAAGCCGCCGATCGATTCGATGTCGGTGCCGTCGGAAATGAACTGCACGAGCCCGGTACGATTCACCAAGAGACGCTTCTCTTCGAGGAGAAGCGGCACGGACTCGGATCCCAGCCGGCGACCGCTGGCTGCTGCACGGCGAATGGCGTGGCGGCCCTCGTCGAGGGTGAGGCCCTGCAAGGCACGTGTGAGCTGATGCACGGTGCCCGGGGAGGCGTCGACTTCGTGTCCCGTGTCTCTCAGCCGCCCAATCTCCGACTCCAGGAAGTCGCCAATCTCGACGAGATCGGGCATGCCAAGCTGAACGAAGACCAAGTTACGTTCGAGTTCGTTGGGGATGAAGTGCACCGGAGAGGAGATCACAACGAACTTGCTGCGATCGAAGCAAGCTTCGTAGAGATCGCGCAAACGGCGGCGAATCTCCGCCGAATCGCGCATGGGCTCGTGGAAGTCCTTGAGAAGAAAGATGGCCGGACCGTCCCAGGTGGCGATCAAGTCGAGAGCGGCTCGCGGCGAGGTGGAGTTGTCTACCGGGCTTCCGTCCGCGCGGCGCAGGCCTTCGGTGAGGGTCCACGTCAGTAGCGGGGCTGGTGGCGAGAAGAGACGCACAGCAAGGGTCTCGAGTAACTGCCGGACACGCACCTCCTCCGAGGATTGGATGTAGGTAATCGGGCGGCCCGATGCGAAGATCTCGCGCAGCTCTTGTGCGGCGCGGCTTTCCTGAGGTGTCTTGGTTTCGGTCATGTGACCACCTTTAGCAGCCGCGAAAATCAGACGGGAGGGACGGGGAGGCTTCTGGTTGTGCTGTTGGGGGCCTCTGCGCAAGGTGGCTCGGCAAACAGATCGGGGTCGGAATCGGTATCGGAATCGGCCGCGACACAGTTGAGAGACAGCACGCGCAATGGGATCAATGCCGACTCCGATTGCCCCCGACCACTAGGGAAGGTTGCTGGCACAGACTTGAGCCGAGGTTTTCCTAGCGCCCCGCTGCTGCCTGCGGGGGAGCAGTGGCAATGGAGATCTTCTGTGCCCCGGCTTCTTTGGCAATGGTCATGATCTGCACGGCTTGCTCCAGCACCACCGTCTTGTCGCCTTGCAGGATGACGCTGCCGTCGCTGCTTGCTTGCAGAGCTTGCTGCAACGCTTCTTGTAGGTTCTCGAAGGCGACGGCCACACCGTTGACCTCTAAGCGTTTGTCGGCCGTGGCCGTAACGATCACGCCGGACGTGTCGCCGCCGGCGGCGCCGGCACGCGGGAGGTTGACCTTGGTGCCTTGTTGGGTCAGCGCCGAACTGGTCACCATGAAGATGATCAGAAGAACGAGGAAGATGTCGGTGAGCGGGGTGACGTTGATCTCGGCGACAATGTCGGCGTCATCCTCTACTTCAAATCGCCCCAACGACACGTGTCACCGTCCGGGCTGCTGGTGCGTGTCGAGGGCGATCATCAGATCGTCCGACCACTCGCGCCACTGCGCCCCGAGATTGCTGATGCGCACGTTGATGGCGTTGTACGCGAAGATGGAGAGAACACCGACCAGCAGGCCTGCTGCGGTGGCGATGAGAGCTTCGGAGATCCCCGCGGCCACCACCGCGAAGCCACCGGAGCCGCTTGCCGCCATACTCTCGAAGGCGCGCATGATGCCGACGACGGTTCCGAGCAACCCGATAAACGGGGCCAGGCTGCCGATCGTTCCCAGCAACCAAACGAAGCGCTTGAGGAAGCGCATGCCTTCCGCCTGCCGACGGCTGGCCGCGCGCTCACGCGCTTCCGGCGTGGCGTGCGAAGCGGCGAGGATTACCTTGAAGATTTGTCCAAGCGGCGAGGGATCACGACGACTCAAGGCCGAGGCATCGGCGTAGCTGCCGCTTTGCAGGGCTTCGAGCACTAGTCGATAAAGATGCGCCGAGGCACGCGAAGCACGCACGATCGTCCAGCCACGTTCGAAGATCACCGCCAAGCTCACAACCGAACACAGCAGCAACGGCCACATGACGGTGCCGCCGTTTTCGATGAGAGTAATCAGGTTGCGGCTTTCCATAGGTCGGCGCGTCGCTATAGCCCACGCCTATAGACCCCGCAAACTAGAGAGTGGAGGCGCCCTATAGGAAGGTGCCCGGTGCGCCGGTGTGCTGGTGCTGCATCCCTTGGCCCTGACGCACCGGCACAGCCAAACCGTGTGAGTTGCGGGATGGGCGAATCACCTTTCCTCCGGGGTGGGGCCGCTATCGGAATCGGCATCGATTCCGTTTCACGCCGGTCTCCTATTCTACGTTACGGCCGATTCCGATACCGATTCCGATCCCAATCTGGTCGCAGGACTACTTGCAGAGATTCCTTAGAAACTCACCGAACGGCAGAATCTCGCGGCGTGTCGCTCCACGAAGAGGCGGCCGCAACGGTGTGCGCGTCGGGCGCGGGCCTGACGCGGCGTTTGTGCAATCTTCGCGACAGCAAGATCAGACCGGTGCAGACTAGGAGTGAGGCCGTGCCTTCTCGCGGCGGGCGGCTGCGGCGATCGATGGCGCAGGAGTCGCTGCCGTTGGCGCGTGTGGGTGTCGCGGTTTCAGTCCCTGTAGGTCTCGGCGTCAGGCTTGGCGTGCGAGTGGCGGTGATGGGAATAGTCTCTGTGGGTGAGAGTGTTGGGGTAATGGAAGGAGTCAGGGTTGCCGGAGCCAGCGTATGCGTCGAAGTGGGGCTCGCCGTCGGCTTCACCGTCGCGCTGGGTGAATAGGAGCTTGTCGGAGAAGACGTCGGTGTCGGACTCGGAGTCTCGCTTGCTGTAGCGGGTGGGCTTGGGGATGGGCTTCGCGTGGGAGTAACTGTTGGGTCTGCCAAGGCGATCACCGGGTCGTCCGTAACCGTTACGGGCTCGCAGGGCTGCGTATCGCCGCAGTCGACCTGGAAATCGTGCTCGTGACTAAGAACGGTGATCGCGCTGTCTACCAAGCGCGCTCCGGGTTCTATGCGTGCCCGGTAGAAGGCTGCGGGTGCAAGATCGGCGGTTGGCTGAAAGCGAACCAGCCGTGACGTTCCTCCCCACCGTGTGTAGCGCAGGCGCATGGGCAAGGCATTGCCGCCTTCATCCAGCAACTGTGCGTTTGCGCTGCCTTCTTCGATGCCCTTGCCGAGCACCAAGGTGATCCAACTGGAGACACGCGTGTGGTCGGCGCTGCGCAAGCGCCGCGGTGCCTCCGGCCAGGCATGGACAACGAGGTTCGCTTCCTCGAATCGCCCATGCAGGCGTTCCCAGAGGGCCAGCATGTGGCGCAATGTCGGTTCCACTTCAGCGGCGAGGCTGCCGGGTGTCTCCATACGCAGATAGTTGTCCGACGCCCACGGGATGTAGCGCCGGTAGCGGCGCCCGTTGTTCATCGCAGCGCGGGCGCCAATTGAATCGTTTACGTAAGCGTTGCGTACGAGATTGATGTGGAAGGAGATCAGGTTGCTGTCGATGATGGGATTGACGTTGGCATACAGCGGAACCAGTTCGTCGACTGGGAAATAGCCACCGGGCAGGAGGCGAAAATAGCCATCGAGAATCAGGAAGCCGTCAGTGGCCGGATCGGCCACTTCTTGGCCGGGGCCATCCTGCTCCTCCACCTCGTGGAGAAAGGTTGAATCGAAGAGTTCGTCCTGTAAACCGTGTGCGGCGCACCCCAAAAGGAAGGCCACGAGCATCTTCTCTTCTTTGGTTTCATAGGAGGGACCGTAGGTGCTGCGGACCCTTTGTATGAAGCGTTCGATAAACGGCTCCCAGTGTGCTGCTTCCGCATAGTCGCGGGATCCTGCCTGGTCGGTGGCGTAGCCGGTGTCGGGAAACATGGCGCCGCTGAGCGCTGCGCGAAAAACATCGGGATCGGCAAACATCTCTTTGAGTTCCCCGGGAGGCAGATTCTCGATGGCCCACCCGGTCACATGCACATGGCCATGCAGCCCATGCGCTTGTAGGAGGCGCGGCGCCAAAACCAATAGTCCCAGCAGCAATGTTTGAATGGCCAAGTGCCGGGAGGGCGCGATCCTCGCGAAAGCATTCCCCGCCTCGCAAACGACTCGGTGGCCAACCCTTGTGAGGGGGCGTGGTTGCCGGTGCTGGGCGGAGGCTGGGGTTGTTGGGTTTATCGTGTCCATCGATTTGCTCCACGCTCAACGGTAAAGCTCGGGCCTGCTTCCTCCTCGTCGCTGCGCTGCAGTACGGGAGAGTACCAGAATCCTGCCACGATACGGTCGTGTGTGATGTCGAGAGTTCCGTACCCGTGTTTGGTGAGTTCTACGTACACGTGGTGAGGATTGCGGCGCCGAGTGTCGTTCAGAATTGCGTTGAGGGTGGTCGCTTGTTGCGCCGGCGGAAAGCCAAAGCCGGTCAACGTCTCGTCGAAATTACCCCGTGAAATACTGGTGGGAAGAAACTCGACCCCGGCCGACAAAGCCCCTGGAGTTTGCGGATGGTCGACCAAATCGAGGACAATCGACACATGCGAATCGCCGCTAAGAACCAAGTTGTCCTTGATTCCTTCCGCAGTCAGTAAGGAGAGGAGGCGGGAGCGGTCAGCGGCGAAGCCATCCCACGCGCCGGGATCAAAGACTTCCCGGCGCTCTCCGCCGATGAATGCAGCGTAGGTAGGGTTGATGCGTACCGTGCCCAGCAATCGCTGATTCCCGAGCAGCCGCCAAGTTGCGCGCGACGCCCGTAGTCCATCGCGCAACCACTCGAATTGTTCGTTCCCCAAGATGCTGGGGTCGTCGGTGCCCGGGACCTTTTCGATGTTGCGATGCAGAAGCGCATCCAGAAGGAACAGATCCACCAGGTCTCCGAAGGGTGCGGAGCGATAGATGCGATTTGGACCGCCGTCGCTGGCTCCCATGGCGTTCCACTCGCGGAATGCCTGCGTGCCACCGCCGTAGGATGGGGGTGATCCAGCATCCACATCGTGGTTGTCCCAGATCATCATCCAAGGATGCATGGCGCGGGCGCGACGCAGGTCGGGGTCCGCCAAGTAGAAGGCATGGCGTTCACGCCACTGCTGCAGAGTTTCGGGTTCTGTCGGGTAGGGCGACGGAACCCGAATCTGCTCCTGTTCGTCGACGAAGTCGTAGATGTAGTCGCCTAGATGGATGACGAGATCGAGTTCGGTGCGTTCCGCAATGCGGCGGTACGCGTTGAAGTAACCTGAGTAAACGCTGCTGCAAGACGCTACCGCAAAACGCAGCCGTTCTACCGCACCGCTGGGTGCAGTGCGGGTGCGACCGACCGCGGAGGCGACGCCTTCCTCGGAAACGAATCGATAGTAGTAGGTGCGCGCCGCTTGCAACCCACCGACATTGACGCTTAGCGTGAAGTCCGAATCCATTCCTACTTGGCGCGCGCCATGCGCGACGATATCGGCAAAGCGCGGTTCCGAGGCAACTTCCCAGGCGACCCGAGGCGAGGTGCGACCAGGGTCTGGGGTAATGCGTGTCCACAGGGTCACCGAATTCTCACGTGGTTCGCCGGAGGCAACGCCGTGGAGAAAGGGTGCACAGTCCCAAGCCATGCCCGGCGCCAGGCTGGCAGGCGAAGGCAACGGATCGACGGTAATCTCGGTGCTACTGGAATGAACCATGCCAGTGCGGTCTTCCGCGTTGAGACGCAAGTGTAAGGTGGTTGGCACGACCACCGCCGGGGCGCGTAGCTCTGCATCGCTCCCGCTCGTGGAAACGTAGAGAAGCGAGTCCTGTGGGCTGTCCCACCAAATGCGTCGGGCGTCGCCGGTCACTGTGCCGGAGATGCGTAGCGTCTGGCACGCCGATGCGCGCTGTGCGGAACCAGCTTGTACGCGCACCGGCAAGGGGGGATCGTCATCACCGCAAGCGTTCAATGCCAAGAGCGATAGCATCACTAGAGGTAGCCACCGAAGTGTCCTGTTCATCGTGCTCTCTCCATCCTCAACGATGTCCTGGCGATCATTTCCTTTTCCTGCCGTATGGCGACGAGGCATCCCGGTAGGCCGGACAGCGGTTAGACTCGCCTCCTGCCCCCAGCAACCTTTGACGCGAAGATTTAACAGGCGCTCAAGGAGACCGGGGCGAGGCTACGCGACGAATTCAGTCGGATGTCGGGTGCTACGCCTGGGTTGCCTCTTCGCGCCCCCTCGCGGCTTCGCGCGAGCTGATTCACGCGAAGCCGCGAAGACGCGAAATTGAACGGCACGCCGGAGTCCTTATCGCGTTATGGGGTTCGAGGCCGGCGATCATTGCCCGTTCACCTGCCTCGGCGGACCTTGATGGTAGGGCGGCCACGAGGGGCCGCAGGCCTAGGTAACGAGCAACATTACCTAGAGAAGCTACGAAGTGGGGCTCCTGCACCACCCCTTCCCCAACTCCCATCGGTCCCATCATTCTCTATTGCCCTGCTCACAGACACCGCACATGGTGACTTCATGGTGAAGGCAATTGGGGCTCATGGCAGGTTCCTCGGGCGGTGGTAGGAATCACTGCAAACGGAACGGCACTGAAGCTAGTCCTTGCCGCTGCGGCCTGCCCGCAGATCCTCCGCGATGGCGTCGCCCACATCGCGCTGCAGCTTCTGGAGGACCTCTGTGGTCGCGCCTCCCATGGCGACCACCAGCTCCGCGGGGCTCTGGCACGGAGCCGGAAAATCTGCGGAATAGGTCTTCTGGTAAACGATGGGATCGCTTCCCGCCTGCGTGCGCGTCAGTACCGCCGAAAGCTGTAAGCGCGCGCTACAGCCATCTGCCGCGGGGGCTTCCTCGATTTGTTCGAGAGAGACATGCACGTTGTAGTCACTAGCCAAAGGGGAGGGGGCTTGGGCTACGGCCTTGTACCGTTGCGAGTGTACGAGGTCGCCAGTCAGCAAGTCTGCCAGAAGCCGCGCCGGGCGCACCGCCCAGCGATGGTAGTGGTAACGGCCTAGGCTCGACGCTGCTTCGCGGTAAACAATCTCTTCGCCATCGTAGACGGAAGCGCTGTGGAACGGGGCAACCAGCACTACGACCGGTAAGCGTTCGGAGGAATCCGTGCTTGGCTCAATCGCCAGTTGATAGGTGTGGATCGACGGCGCCGCAGAGATGCCGGCACAGCCGCTAAGCGCAACGGCGACGCAAGCTAGGGCACCAGCAAAGGCCTGCCAGTAGGCGGGCCGGTGCACGGGCTGCTGGTTGTGCCGAACGACTCGCTGCCTGTGCAATCGTCTCACTGGTTCTCTCCTGTGGCTTTGCGATCCGTAGGCGGCGCCGAGAACAGGAGACTCGATGGATTGGCACGCACGTCGGCTGCCAAGTTCTCAAACCCGTGCGCGGCACGTTCCACCTGTGCAAGCGTCGTCTCGGCTGTGACCACCACCTGCTGCGCGCGCTGCGTCAGACGGTGTACCTCGTCAATGGCGCTCTCCAGCTTCTTCCCGGTCGGCCCGCTGTTGAGCTCCGCCAACAATCTCCGTGCATCGGCACTAGCGTGGGTGAGGTTGTCGATGATTGGTCCGACGCGTACGTCGGCACTGATCGCGTGCATGTTCTTGGCCAACTGCGTCACCGATTTGGAGATCAAGTTCAAGTCGGTAAGCAGCGTGTCGATGCGGCGGTCGCGCAGCAGCGTGTCGGCTGCCTGTAGTGTCGAACGCGTGTCTGTCGAAATGCCTCCGAGGTCGAGTTGCATGACC
>CAZGSN010000233.1:0-2147 GCA_964528465.1 uncultured Binatia bacterium (SeqCode) | reverse complement strand
CATACCGGGCAACGCCTGGATGCACACTTGCTCTTTGCCGGGCTGGTAACGATCGGCGTGGGGATGATGGCTGTGCAGGTACGCAGCCATGAGGGTGATCGTCCGAGCTTGCGTCGGCCGGCGCGCCTATTGATGGGGTTGCTCGCCCTACAATTGAGCCTAGGCCTGGCGGCCTATGTGTGGCGCTTCACCAGCATGAGCGCCGAGCTTCCTGGGGAAGTTGGCCTGACGATTCTTGCCCTACACCGTCTCACCGGCACCAGCATTTGGGCGACGGCTATCCTGTTGTGCCTGCGGATTCTGCGTTTGTTTGCCGTACGACCGCAAGCCTCGGCCTCTTTGAGCCGTGTGCCGGCACGTGAGGCATGGGCATGAGCCAACCAAACGTAGTTGCCGTCGACGCCACGCGCGGACGCCGTCGGGTGCAGGACTTTGTCGAACTCGGCAAGCTGCGTGTGGTTGCCATGGTCTTGGTGACCACTGGTGTCGGTTTCTTCTTGGGTAGCGATAACGCTTCGTTCGAATACCTGAAGCTGTTGCCGACTCTGCTCGGCACTGGCCTCGCTGCTGCCGGGACCCTCGCCCTCAATCAGCTCATGGAGCGCGACGTCGACGCCAAGATGCAGCGTACCTGTAATCGCCCGCTCCCGGATGGCCGTTTGCAACCCAACGAAGTGTTTGCGTTCGGGATCACCACGACCTTGGCCGGGCTGCTGTATCTAACTCTTGCCGTGAATCTCTTGAGCGGGTTGGTAACCGCCGCCACCACCTTTACCTACCTGCTCTTGTACACACCGCTGAAGCGCCGTACCCATCTTTCAACCGTGGTGGGCGCTGTGCCCGGCGCTTTGCCGCCCGTAACCGGGTGGGTGGCTGCCACCAATACGCTCAGCGTGGAAGCGTGGATTCTGTTTGCCATTCTGTTTCTGTGGCAGTTGCCGCACTCTCTCGCCATCGCCCGCTTGTACCGCGACGATTACGAGCGCGCCGGGATTCGGTTACTGCCGGTTGTCGAACCCGATGGCGACAGCACGGCGCGCCAGGTGGTGGCCAACTGCACCGCCTTGCTGCTCGTCGGCATGATGCCAACGCTGGTTGGGCTCGCGGGCACAGTGTACTTGTTTCTTGGACTGGCGCTGGGACTTGCCTTCCTTGGCTACGGCATTGCCTTTGGCATTTCCCGTAGCGTGGCGTCGGCGCGGCAGTTGCTGTTTGCGTCGCTGATCTACTTGCCGGTCTTGTTGCTTGCCATGGCGCTCGACAAGGCGCCGCATTGATTCGCCGCACTTACACTCTCTCCCTCGTTCCTCTGTTGCTAGCGGCATGCGTAGCGCTGGCGAGTTCCTGCTGGCGACGCAGGGAGCCGCTGCCGGTGTTGGCTACGCTGCCAAGCTTCACCCTTACCAGCAGCGATGGCCAGGTGCGCCGCGACACCGACCTCAAGGGCAAGGTGTGGGTTGCTGATTTCATCTTCACCCAATGTCCGGGTGTATGCCCGCTGCTGACTGCCCATATGGCTCGCGTGCAGGCGGCACTAGCCCACGAAGGACTGCAGGATGTCCGCTTGGTGTCGTTCTCGGTCGACCCAACCCACGATACTCCGGCTGCTCTGCAGGAATACGCCAAGCGTCATCGTGCCGATACGCAATCGTGGTGGTTTCTGACCGGAGATCGCGACAGCCTGTACACGTTGATCGGCAAAGGCTTCCTGCTGGCTGTCGCCGAACGTAGGCCCGACCCACAAGCCGAAACGCAAGAGCTGATCACCCACAGCGACCGCTTTGTTCTCGTCGACCGCGACCTGCAGATCCGCGGCTACTACCGGCCGTTAGAAGAAGATGGCCTGCAAAACCTCCTCGCCGACCTCCGCCACCTGCACGCATCCTAACCCACCTACGCACAGAGCGTCATCACGCCCATTGGATCGAGAAGGCAGTCGCGGTGCCGGCAGCCGCAGCGGTCGGGAATTGCATGCTCGGAAGCCGCTAGTACGCCGAGCGCGTGATCGACAACCTCGGGGCAAGGGAGCTCAAAGCAGGGCAATCCGGCGATGAATAAGGCACATGAGGTTGTAACACCCCGCAGGGCTTTCGACTTTGATCACCCCACAAGAGCGAAGAGACCGGCGTTCCCTCTGCGGAGTGCGA
>CAZGSN010000232.1:0-15176 GCA_964528465.1 uncultured Binatia bacterium (SeqCode) | reverse complement strand
CCGGGCGACGAAGACCTGGGTACTGGAACAACCTACCTGCAGCATCTTCCCAACCAATGCCGTGAACCGCATTGGCACAGAGCACACCGTAAATGCAGTTTTCACCCGCGCCAACGGCATGCCTGCCGCTGGCGTCGATGTCTCCATCACTACCAGCGGCACCCAGCCTACAACCTTTGCCTCTGCCGTAACCGGTCCGAACGGAGACGTCGGTTGGTCCTACACCGGCAGCACCCTCGGCAACGACACCATCGAGATGCGCGCCTTCATCGACGAGAGATTGGTTACCTGTCAGGCGACCAAGACCTGGGTCTCGAATCAACCAACCTGTGAAGTCTTGCCGGCTTCCGCCACCAACGCAGTTGGCACCAACCACTTTGCAACCGCGATCTTTCGGCGCAGCAACGGCAAGCCGGCGGTAGGCGTTGCGGTTGCGGTGAGCGTTGCCAGCGCCACGTACGGCTATCGCGAGTTGGCTGGTTGGCACAGGACCAACGGCTACGGCGAGATCGGCATCGGCTACACCAACACCGTCCCTGGCACCGACATCCTCGACTTCAACGGCTGGGTCGATGGACGTTGGGTGACCTGTCGTGCCACCAAGACATGGGTCAGCAACCAGGGAAGTTGCAGTCTGACCCCGGTTGTCGACACCAATCCGGTGGGCACCGAGCACACCGTAGTCGCGACGTTCTTGCGCGCCAACGGCGCCCCTGCGGCTGGCACCTTCGTATCGGTCCATGTTTCAGGAGCCTCGCCGGCGGTATTCGCCGACGCCGTGGCCGACACGAGCGGCCGCGTGAGCTGGAGCTACACCGGCAACAACGTTGGCGCAGACACCATTGATTTCAGCGCCTCCGTGGACGGGCGTATCGTGAGCTGCCGTGCCCGCAAGACGTGGGTGTCCGCACGGCCCACCTGCGACGTATCACCGGCTAACGACACCAACCCCGTCGGCACTTCGCATTCCATCACCGCAACATTCCGCCGCGCCAACGGCAGCGCCGCCGCGGGAAGCCTGGTTTCCATCAGCACCTCGGGCGCAACTCCTCTCGTGTTTGCCGATGCAGTAACGGACAGTGGCGGGCAGGTGACGTGGACCTACACGGGCCAGAATGCGGGTAGCGATATCATCGCCTTTGCTGCCTTTATCGATAACCAAGTCGTCGATTGCCGTGCCAGCAAGACCTGGCAAGCGTTGCAGCCGCGCTGCGATGTCGTGCCGGTGGCATCGACGAATGCACTCGGGACAGTCCACACGGTCTCTGCCGTGTCTCGCCGTGCGGACGGCAGTCGCGCCGTCGGGCTACCGGTTTCGATTTCGGTCAACGGGCCCAATTCTGTCCTTGCCGACGCTGTTACCAACGCTGCCGGCCAGGTGGGCTGGCAGTATGCGGGGAACGGCGGTCCGGGAACGGACACGATCGAATTCGGCGCCTTCGTCGATGGCCGCACGGTGAACTGCCGCGCCACCAAGACATGGACCCAGCGCAGGCCAAGCTGTGCCTTGGTGCCAGGAAGCGATGTGAATACAGTTGGGAGCTGGCACTCCCTGAGCGGAATCTTTCGCCGAGCGGACGGACGTCCTGCTGTCGGAGTGCCCGTATCGGTCAGCGCCACAGGCCCCAATGCAGTGCTTGCGGATGCCCTCGCGGATGCAAACGGACAAGTTACGTGGACCTACCGCGGCAACGGCGGAGCCGGCACCGACAGCTTCACCTTTGCTGCCTTCATCGACGGCCAGACGGTTTCCTGCCAAGCCACCAAGACATGGGTGGGTGGTGAGCCCACCTGCGACGTAGCACCACCAACAGCGATCAATCCAACCGGAACGAGTCATACCGTTACGGCCAGCTTCCGTCGCGGCGACGGCGCGCCGGCGACTGGAGTGGTTGTCGCGACCACGGTGAGCGGCGTCAACTCGTCGTCACGCAACCTGACGACCAATGCGGCCGGGCAGGTAGCGTTGCGTTGGACAGGCAACGCCGTGGGCACGGACACGGTGACGTTTCATGCCACCGTCGATGGTCGAGCGTTGACCTGTCGGGCCACGAAAACCTGGACCAACGCCAGGCCCTCTTGCGACTTGAGTCCTGCAACAGCAACGAATCCAGTCGGATCTCGACACACGCTCAACGCAGTATTTCGCCGCGCAAACACAGCTCCGGCAGCCGCTGTTGCCGTTGCGATTCGAGTCGTCGGGGCGAATCCCATACAGACCAACGCGACCACCAACAGCGGAGGGCAGCTCTCCTGGTCCTATACCGGCACCAACCGTGGCAGCGATGTCATCGAACTCAGCGCCACGGTCGATGGGCGACCGGTGGTCTGTACGGCCACCAAGACGTGGGCCGCGGCGCAGCCAACCTGCGATGTGAACCCACCGCTGGCCACGAATCCAGGGGGTACACGCCATGCCGTCACCGCCACGTTCCGGCACGGCGACGGCACGTTGGCCATCGGCGTACCGGTTACCGTTCGCATTTCGGGAGCAAGCCCGCAGTTGACCTCGAACGGGACCACAAACGGCAATGGTCAGTTGCCCTTCTCGTACGTGGGCACAACCCAAGGGGGCACAGACACGTTGGAGTTCTCGGCATCCATCGACGGGCAGGCGGTTCGATGCAGCGCTAGCAAGAGTTGGACAGGAGCACAGGCCAGTTGCTCTGCCATACCGGCAATGGCGACCAACCGAGTCGGCCGGCCGCATACCGTGACCGCAACCTTCCGCCGCGCCGACGGCTCGCTTGCGACAAACGTTGCCGTTTCCATCTCGGTCGCAACTGGTCCCAACGCTCCCCTGAGTAAGCGAGTGACAACCAATGTCGGCGGAGAAGCCAGGCTCGCCCTCATTGGAACTGCGGCGGGAAGCGATACGATCGAGTTCAGCGGTGTCCTGGACGGCCGCGTCGTGCGCTGTCAGGCGCAGGCGACGTGGACGCTGCGGCAACCTGCCTGCGAGGTGGTGCCGGCGACGGCGGTAACCGCGCCTGGTGGGCAGCACAGAATACGGGCGAGCTTTGCGCGCGCGGATGGCACCCCCGCACCGGGAGTCGACGCAACGATCAATATTGCCAATGGGCCCAGCGCCCCAATCTCGCTACGGCGTACCAGCGACAACGCCGGACAACTCGACTTCGATTATACGGCTAGCCGCAACGGCGGTACCGACGTCATCGAGTTCAGCGGTTTTATCGATGGGCAGACGGTATCGTGCAGTGGCAGCCGCAGCTCTACGGCCGGACAAGCGAGCTGCCAAGCACAACCCGCCAACAGCGAAAGCGCGGCAGGCTTGCAACACACGGCGACCGCATCCTTCCGACGCGCGGATGGAACGGCGATACCCGGGTTGGCCGTTGCCGTTACCGTCAACAACAGCTCGCTGACGGCACCGCTGAGCGCCAGCCGTACCACCGATGCATCGGGTGCCGCGATGTATTCCTACACTGGTGGCGCTGCGGCGAGCAGCGACACGATCGAGTTCAGCGCCATTGTCGACGGGCAACCGGTCGCGTGTAGCGCCAGCCACACGTGGCGCGGGGTACAGCCGGCGTGCATCGCCGCACCCGCGAGCGACACGAATCGCCTAGGGACACCGCATATTGTCACGGCGACATTCCGTCACGCGGACAACACCCCTGCCTCAGGCGTTTCCGCGGCAATCGACATCGCTTCGGGACCCAACGCCGCCCTGCTGAAGAATGTGCAAACGAACGCCAATGGCGAGGCACAATTGTCCTACATTGGAACTGCGGAAGGCACCGACGTGATCGAGTTCAATGGTATCGTCGATGGGCAGCGGGTATCGTGCCGCGCCACCAAGATATGGGGGGAGCAGCCTCCAGTCTGTGAGATCTTGCCGGCCACGGCGGTCAGCCCCATCGGTAGTTCGTCCGCTTTGACGGCCGTATTTCGCGGCGCCGATGGTGCGTTGGCTCAGGGGCTCGCCGTCACGGCGCGGATTGCTTCGGGACCGCACGCTCCGCTCACGCAACCGCTCACGACCAATTCCAGTGGGCAGGCGGTGTTCCAGTACTCAGGAAACACAGGCGGCACCGACACTGTCGAGATGGAAGCCATGGTGGCGGGACAGCGCGTGCTCTGTTCCGCGGCAAATACCTGGGCCGGCTCGCTGCCCTCCTCTACTCCCACGCCGACGACGACACGTACGCGAACAACCACGCCAACTGGAACGCGACTAACGACGGCCACGCCCACGCCCACACGGGCATCGACGCCGACAGCAACGCCCACCGGTTTGCCCTGTGACTGTGTTGGCGATTGCGACTGCAGTGGTCGGGTCGATATTGGGGAAATCGTCAGGATCGTGGACATCGCGCTTGAAGCCGCGCCCGTCAACGCCTGCCGGTCCGGCGACGCAGACGGGGACAATCAGGTAACGATCGAGGAGGTGGTCCAAGCGGTCAACAATGCTGCCGCCGGTTGCCCGGCGACGCGACCGACGCCCACAAATGCCGGCCGCGTGGCTGGCGGGACGACTGTACTGATCAACACGATGGGCGCTATCCCAGGTCTGATCGGAGCCCTTGCCACCGGCCTTACCCTGGACAACCGCGCCGCGGTCGCCGCATCCTTCCCGCGCGCCGGTGGGAGGACCAACTGTCCGCTGGGCGGCTCGGTCGTTGAGGGTGGCTCTCCACCACTGTCGCTGACCCTCGATCTTGACACCTGCAAGCTCGCCAACGGGCAGGGCAGCATTACCTACGATGGCAACGTTGCGCTCAATCTGACCAACTTCACAGCTAACGTCTCGGCCATCCTCACCAACGCATTGGGAGCCGAGACGCGGCGGCTCACGGCGGCCATCTCTGGCTCCGTAACGCCCTCTCTCGGCGGCAACTGTTACCTGCGGGCGGCAACTCTGAACCCGACAAGCGGCACCTTGAGCATGTCGACCCCACGGAGAGATACATCCAGTCTCCAGCTTGCCGCGGCGCGTATCGCCATTGAAGTGGATACGTTCAGCACCGACTGCATCCCCACGATCTACAGCATGACCTTTCATGGCCCCGGGATACTGAGCACATCTGGCGCAGGTCAAGTCGACGTGACCTTCGACGCCTTACGTACCGATATCGACGACAGCAGCGATCCACTCCGCGTCTCGCTCGACGGAGCATTGCAGGCGACATGCTACGGGGGACGGATCACGCTGGAAAGCAATCCGGCTCTGCAAGTGCTCGACGCCTCGATCTGCCCAACCGCCGGAGGCATCGACCTAACCACACCCCAGGGCCAAGCCCGGATCGTGTACCGGCCCGACGCCCAAGTCGATGTCGATACCGACGGCAACGGAAGTATCGATCAAACATTGGCAACTTGTCTGAGCGCCAACCTGTTGCAGTGTGCCCCCTGACGCATCGAATTTATCCGCTTGCTCATTGCAAGAGTAACGGGAGTTGCAGCATCCGATTTCTGGAAACCCGCGCGGCACACCGACATGCCGTGCACCGGTGTGCGACAAGGCAGCAGCCATCCGTGCCGAAGAAACCGACTCGGGGTCTACCATGAAGTTCATGAAGGGCATGAAGAGAGAGTTCAGCGAGCCTTAGAATCGAGTCATCGGCTGTGCGATCGAAGTTCATCTGATCCCTGGCCATGAACGGCTCGCGTAGCGCGCGCAAGACGCTCTCCACAGCTCGTTCTCTGGCGTGCTTGGGCCTTCATGACCTTCATGGTGAAAGCAACCGGGGCGTATTGTCTTGCAGGCTCTAGCCCGGACAATTCACGACCTCGCTGCAAAATCGGGGCAAGCGGCTGAACGCACGAGGGATTCGAAGCGTATCGACGAAAACAGTGTGTTCTTTGAACCACGAAGGCACGAAGTACACGAAGCACGAGCAGGGCGAGGTCAAGGGGACTGGTCCACTGGGGCGTACGACCTCAGAGTTGGGGTGAAGAGCCGGGACCCGGAAGGTCTTGAAGCGATGGGGGGTTCTACTGGCTAATCTGACAGCCAAGGTGGCGGTCAGGCTGATGTTGCTGGATGCGGATAGTCGCAATGTTCCCGGGCACTCGTCGTCGAGAAGGGCTGCGAGACCGCTACCCACAAGCGACTAATCGTCAAAGACGGGCGTTAACCTCAATGGCGCATGATTCCTTTATCCGCAGATGACGGCGATGACGCAGATCCTCGCTCACTGAGGCTCCGCGGCTACGATTGTGAGCACCCGTGGATGTTTGAGGTTGAGGCCGATGCTGATGAGATTGTGGTTTGCGACCAAGCGTTAGCCCTTGGCGGGTTCTCATCTGCGTCATCTGCGCGATCTGTGGATTTCCTCCGTCACCTCAAGATTCGCTGTCGCGAGGGGGCATCTTACAAATTTGTCGTGCACCCGGTCCACTGTGTATCCTTCAGAATTCCCTCTGAAGGGTCATTCTTCGTGACCTTCGTGCCTTCGTGGTTCAATAAGAAGGTCACGTGGATGTTTGCCGCCTCCGCGGCGAGCAGTCTCATGAATTATGCGGGCTAGTTACCTCCGGGCGTCTGACCGCAAGCTACTATCAGACCGTCCTTGCAAAACATGGGGTTTCCGAATTTCCGCGCAATCATGTCGCACACCCACGTGCACCTTCCACGGCGCCTTGTGGCCGAGGCCTGGTTTGTGCTCTGAGTGGCAAACACGCCACCATGATTCGTCGCTTCCTACTCCTCCTCGTGCTCTTGTCCTTCGGCGCCTTGCTCGCCGCTGCGGGAATCGGGTTTGCTTACTTGCAACAGTGGGATGGCATCGTCAGTGAGCGCTTTCGCACTCACACCTGGGCTTTCCCCACGAAGATCTTTGCCGACAGTGCCATGGTGTTTCCGGGGCTCGACTTGGAAGCCGTTGGCTTTGTCGAGCGCCTCACCAATCTTGGCTACCAGTCGGTGCCGCAGATCGAGCGCCAGGGGGACTACCATTGGCAAAAGGGTGCGCCACAACTCGACGTCCTCCTTCACAACAATCCCGCTGCGAGCAATGAATCGGCGGGGCATCACGTGCGCTTGCAGCTCGATCGTGGGGTAGTCACACGCATCGAGGATGTGGATAGCGGTAAGGAGCTGTTCACCCTGGAGCTGGAGCCTGGGCTCATCGGCGGCATGTTTGCCGGCACCTGGGAAGAGCGGCGCCTGGTCACTCTTGCCGACGTGAGCCCGCGTCTCCTGCAAGCCATCATCTCGGTTGAGGATCGGCACTTCTATCAGCACCGCGGCATCGACGTGAGCGGCATTGCCCGGGCTCTGTTGTCGAATTTGCGGCGCGGACAGGTAGTGCAAGGCGGCAGCACGCTGACCCAACAGTTGATGAAGAACTTCTTCCTCTCCGACGAACGCAGCTTGCGCCGCAAGGTGCGCGAGGCGGCCATGGCGTTGATCGTCGAGTACCGCTTTTCGAAGGAGGAGATCCTCGAAAACTACTTGAACGAGATCTACCTGGGGCAGCGCGGCACCCAGGCCGTGCACGGGGTGTGGGAAGCTTCACGCCTCTACTTCTCAAAGGACCCAAAGGACCTGAGCATTGCCGAGTCGGCCACACTGGCAGGAATGATTCGCGCCCCCAATCGCCTCTCTCCGCTGCGCAATCCGCAGCAGTGCAAGGAGCGCCGCGATTACGCGCTGCGTCTCCTCCTCGAACAAGAACAAATCACCGCGGAGGAATTTGCCGCGGCCATCGAGGAGCCCATACGCACGGTGCCAGGTTCGCTCGCTAGTGCGGAGGCTTCCTACTTCGTCGACGTGGTTCGGCAGGAGCTGACGCAGACTTACCCCGCGGATGTCCTGACCAGCGAAGGCCTGCACGTGTACACCTCTCTCGACACACGTTTGCAGGGGCTGGCCGAGCAGGTCTTGCACGATGGGATTGCCGAACTCGAACGCAAGCATGCCTGGCTACGTTCCGACAATCCCGACGAGCAGTTGCAGGCTTGTCTCATTGCCGTGCAGCCGCAGACCGGTGCCATCAAGGCCATGATGGGCGGGCGCGGTTACAAGTCGACGCAGTTCAACCGCTGCACGCAAGCCCTGCGGCAACCGGGCTCCGTGTTCAAGCCATTTACCTACTTGGCCGCGTTTGAAGCCACGCGCGCCGGAACTTTGGAGATCTTGCCGACCAGCGTGTTGTTGGATGAGCCTTTCGAGTGGACCTACCCGGGAGGCAAGTGGAGCCCCTCCAACTACGGCAACTTCCTCGGGGAGGTAAGCGTACGCGAGGCATTGGAGCAGTCGTTGAACGCGGCGACGGCACGCCTGGCCAATCTCGTCGGGCTGCCCCCGATCCTCGATCTGGCGCAAAGGATGGGGATCAGCTCGCCTCTCCCTGCCTATCCTTCCGCCATACTCGGTGCCGTCGAGGTCTCGCCGTTCGAGGTGGCACAGGCGTTTGGCGTGCTTGCCAACGGCGGCTTGCGAGCGCGGTTGGTGTCCATCAAGTCGGTGACCAACCGTGCCGGCGAGGTCATCGAGCGTAATCCGATTCAAGTGGAACAAGTGATCGATCCGGACAGCGCCTATTTGGTGACCCACCTGATGGAAGGCGTGCTTGATCACGGTACCGCAGGCCGCGCGCGCAGCCTCGGCTTCAAGCGACCGGCATCCGGCAAGACCGGCACCACCAACGACTACAACGACGCCTGGTTCGTCGGCTTTACTCCTGACCTTTTGACTGTGGTCTGGGTAGGCTTCGACCGCAAGCGCTCCCTGCGCCTGGCTGGTGGTCAAGCGGCCCTACCCATGTGGACAGAGTTCATGAAGAAGGCATTGCAAGGATGGCCCGCCAATGGCTTTCAGCCGCCACCCGGCGTGACCCTCGTGAGCATCGACCCGCTGTCAGGACAGCTCGCCACCGAAAACTGCCCCGCCCCTATGCAGGAAGCCTTCTTCGTCGATCACGTCCCTACCGACACTTGCCCGCTCCATCCGGTCCGCACCCGAGAGGCGGAAGGAATAGACGAACTCGTCGCACCCTAAGCCGGCCTTGCCCGTCAATTTGTGTTTCGCTGGACGCGGGCCGAGAGCGGCCCCTCTCCGAAGAAGAATCCTCAATGTTCGTAAGCAGTGGAGACGCCCCCTCGACTGGGCTCGGGACAGGCGCGCCCTCGCGGCGCATCAGCCGGATTGCCTGACCAATCTCGAAAACAACAATTGAACCACGGATGGACGCCGATGAACACGGATATGGGCAGCAGCTTCAAGCGCGAAAGGAGAAACGCTTGGCCTACGTCCGTCCACAGCCCCGTGCTTCTTGGTCTTGATCCGTTTCGCAAGTAGTCCGCGTCTATCCGTGTCCATTGCTGGACACCAGAAACGATCGCCGCCAAAGAAGCCAACGCAGCGGCGCAAGCGAGGGGAGAGAGCAAGAAGAACTGAAGAATCAACAGGAGGCAACGGAGGGAACAGAGAAAGTCTTTTCAGTTTCTTGCGTTTCTTCCTCTGTTCCCTCCGCGGCCTCCTGTTCAATTTCCTATTTTGCGTCTCCGTATCGAATTGGCGGGCGAAGCCGCGCGCCCCGGGCAATAAGAATGTGCCCATCGGCGTTGGCATTGACACTTTGCATCACCCAGCCCATGCAAGCGGGCATGAACGACTATCCGATTGTGTTCGTGCATGGGCTGATGGGTTGGGGGAGGAGCGAGGGACTCGGCTTGCGCTACTTTGGCTTCGCCGAGGCAGGAGTTGCGCTTGGGCGACTCCTGCGTTTCGACGTGCGCTGGCAGAAGCGGGCTTTGTTTCCGTCGGTTGGACCGATCTCCTCGCATCACGACCGGGCTTGCGAGCTGTTCTATCGGCTCAAAGGTGGCGCGGTGCATTACGGGAAGGAGCACGCGGCGGAGCACGGGCACCAGGAGAGCATCGAAGATTGGGGAGACAGCGGGCTGTATCCGCAGTGGGATGCCGAGCATCCGATCCATCTCGTCGGCCACTCGCAGGGCGCCCCCACGATTCGCAAGCTGCAAGAGCTTCTGGCGCGTGGAGACTTCTTTCGCGTTCCTGGAAAGCGGCAGCAGTACTCTACGAGCGCCAACTGGGTGCGTTCGCTCACTTCGATTTCCGGTGTGCTCAACGGATCGCTCGCCACCTATGTACTCGGCTGTTCGATGCAGGATGGGACGGTACAGCGTTACTCGGCGGCCGAATACGCGTTTCGGGCCATGGAGCGATTAGGAGCCGCGCGCGGCTTCGGGTGGGATGACTTTCGTACCTACGTCTACGATGTCGATGTCGAGCAATGGCGCGCTGCCAAGGGCAAGCTCGACTTCGGCGCCTTCATCCGCGGCAAAGACAACGCAGCCTACGACCTGAGCGTGCACGCTTCGCAGATCTTCAACGATGAGGTCGGAGAGCACCCGGAGACCTACTACCTCTCTTACGTTACCACGCAGAGTGAGAAGAAGGGCAGCGAAGGGCACCATGTACCGAAGCCCAACATGAGCCCCTTCATGCAACCAATTGCCAAAGAGATTGGGCGCTTCACCGCTCCGCTGCCCAACTTGCGCACACCCATCACCGACTATGCAGACTGGTGGGAAAACGACGGATTGGTTTCGGCCTGTGCCCAAGACGTGCCGCGTGGCTCGACGGTGCACCCGCACAAGCATCACCGCCAGGGGGCAAGCCTGGAGCCCGGCTTGTGGAATGTCATGGGCCGCCTCGACCTGGATCACGTCGACATCGTAACCCTCCCCGACATTCGCCCCGGGGCGATTACCAACCAGGTGCTGTTCTACCGCGACCTGTACGACGTGCTCAGCAGCCTGGAGTAGGTCGCGGTTCACGGGCCAGCCCGAGTTCACCCGGAAGGCAGGAGGTGTTCATGGCTAGTACGCAAACCAATGCCGACAGCGCCGCGCAGCTCGATCAGTTCATCGATAAGTACAGCCCCGAAACGGCGGCACTAGCGCGGGCCGTGCTCAAGAAGATGCGGACCTTGACGCGCGGTGCCTGCGAGCTGGTCTACGACAACTACAACACCTTGGCGGTTGCGTTCGCGGCTAGCGATCGCACCTCGGAGGCAATCTTCTCGGTGGCCGTCTACCCTCGTTGGGTGAGCCTCTTTTTCATCGCGGGGGTTACCTTGCCCGACCCACAGGGAATTCTGAAGGGAAGCGGCAAGGCAATGCGGCACATCGTTTTGCGTGCCGCGGCCGATCTCGACGCCCCAGCCGTCCGCGTACTGATGACAACTGCCCTGCAGCAGGCAAGGTTCCCGCTCGATCCGAAGGCCCGCAGGCGTCTCATCATTAAGTCCATCTCTGCCAAACAACGCCCGCGCCGACCTTGAGACCTCCTGGTCCCGAGGAATCAGCCATGAGCCCAAGGCGTATTCACCATGAAGTTCATGAAGGTCATGAAGTCAGGTAACAGAGCTGCCATCCAGCAATCCTTCTTCATGAGCTTCAGGATTTTCATGGTTTGATTCTGACTCTCCTACTTCTTCGGCGCGGTGCCCGGTGTGGCCAAGGGCGCTCGCAGCATCGGCATGTGTTCCATTACGCCGGCTAGCTCCTGCTCGGAGAGCTTGAAGGAGTCGGCAACAATGAGCTGCATGTTTCGGTGCAGGTAGGTTCGTGACAGCTCAAGAACCGCCAGCGGCCGGCGTGCGTCGACGCGCAAGTCTCCTTCTTCGTCGGTATCGAACTCCGCGAGTAAAACCGCGCCGGAGCTTGGCGAAAGCGCCAGCTCGATCATCAAGTGTTGGCGTGGGTCGGCGCCGCGCTGGAACTTCGGCAGGCGAGCCCAGATGTCCTCCTGCGCCCGCGCCAATGCCTCGACATACTGCACAGCATCACCGTGCCCTTCCGTCCCTTCCGGCCAATTGCCCAGTTCCTTATAGCGAATCTCGCCGACGACACGCCGCAGAATCTTGGTGGACAGCAAGGTCTGCACTACATCCGTCCCACCCCTCCGCAGCAAACGCACCTCACCCACTTTGTGCTCCGCGGAAGGAACGAACGCACGACGTATCACTTGCTCCCCTTCGCTTTGGAAAAGTGGGGCCAGTCGGCTGGGCACCACATCGTCGCCGCGCACGCTAGACGCAAGAGTCGTTGCCGCGCAGGTGAGGAGCAAACCCATGCGCAAGCGTGCCAGCCGCTTCATGCTCCCACCGTCCGCGATCGCCGATCGAAAAGGATCAGGCACGCCGGGGTCACGAACAAGTCGCAGATCATGGCGTTGATCATGGTTACGCCGGAGAGGAGGGAGAAGTAGATGGTCGGCTTGAAGCTGCCAAAGCAGCCGACCCAGAAGCCCAGCACCAGGGCCAGGTTGTTGAGCACCAGGGCCGAGCCGATGCCGTTCGTGGTGTGACGAACAGCGGCGACGGCGTCGCCGCTATAGCTGCGATAGAACTCGCTGAGGTAGTGGATCGTGTCGTCGACAACGAGGCCGATCACGGCCGAGGCAATCATCGCCGTACCGGTGCTGAGATCGATACCGAAGGCACCCATCAGTCCTGCCGTCCATACGATAGGAATCACGTTAGGAATCATCGCGATGATCGTCGGCTTCAGAGAGCGAAACAAAGCTCCAATGGCCAGGAACACCGCAATCAAGCCGCTTCCAAAACTGCTGACCTGGTCGGCCACCAAACGATTCGAATCCACCGCGACATGATAGAAGGCCCCGGTCGGGGAAACGCGATAGTCCGCACCAAAGATCCGCTGCCCTTCCTCCAAGATGCGTTGCGCCAAAGGCGCCGCGATTGCCGTACCCACGGCGTGGATGCGGACGCTAACGCGTGTCGTACGCAAGTCGCTGGTAATCAGCTTGCCAATCAGAGAGCGGTCCGGTGACGCTTCCAACAAGTCGAACAAGTAGCCGGCGTCGCGCTCGTTGTCGGGAAGGTCCAATCGCTGACTACCGCTTTCGGCGCGCTGCAATTGGCGCAGAACTGCAGCAAGGCTGGTCACCGTCGTAACCTCGGGAAGCTTCCGCAGCGTCGATTCGAGCTCTTGCAGACGACGTGCCGTCGTCAGGGAACTGAGTGGCTCACCGTCTTGGCGCTCGATCATCAGCTCGATGGCATTGGCTCCGGTCAATTGCGAATCGATGAACATGGTGTCGCGGTACAGCGGGGCGTCCGCCTTCAAGAAGCGCACAAGGTCGGTATTGTTGCGCACCCAAGGAATGCCCAGTGCGGCTATGGCGGTGATCACGGAGAACCACAGCAGTACCTGCCAAGGGTGGCGCACGGAGATATCGGCAGACGAAGAAAGCACCCGCTGCAGAACCCGGTGCTGTGGAGTATCGAAGGGGGAACTCGGCGCTGCCAGAAACGTGAGGCCGACGGGCACCAGTGTCATTCCGACAGCAAACGACAGCAGCACGCCAACGGCGGCGAAGACTCCAAACTGGCGCACGGCCGGCATGTCGGCCACAGTCAGCGACGCGAATCCAAGCGCCGTCGTCAACGAGCAGAAGAAGCAGGGGAACGCGAGATGGCGAACAACTTCCAGGATTCGGTCGATGCCATTGCCTTGGGTCGACTGCAGCCAGCCTTGTACCAGGTGCACGCTAACGGCGATCGACAACACCATGATTACCGGCGGAAGCAGGGCGGTGATCGCATTCACATTCAGGCCGGCAAGGTGGTAGAGGGCCTGCGTTCCCAAGACGCTGACCGCGGTCACCGCTAGCGGCAGAGCCACGCCTAGCCAACGGCGGAAGAACGCCAGCAGCATGGCGGCAAGCATCATTACAGCCAGCGGCATCAGCAAACGCTGGTCGCGCTGGATGTTTGCGGTCACGTCCTGCTTCTGAACGGCAACTCCCGTGAGGTGCAACGATACGCGACTGCTCTCGTGCTCGGCCATGAGACTGCGCAGAGCGGTCAGCAGCCGGGCACGATACTCGTCGTCCTCGGGCCGGTCGACGATCTCGATGACAATACCCGCCGTGGTGCGATCCGCCGATATCAACCACCCCGTGAAGTCAGGATTGCGATCGAGCACGGCGGGGACGTTTGTGGTGTCGTCATAGGGAGGCGAGGCTAGCAGCACCTCTTGTGCCCCATTCGGCCCTGGCACCAGCTCCTTCGCTGTCGTCAGGCTGAAGACCTGCTTCACCCCATCGAACCCACGGATACGCTCGGTGAGCGTTGCAATTCGACGCAAGCCGGACGCCTGCAAGAGATCGACGTCGTGGACGGCAAGCAGCAGGTCTTCGTCGCTGCCAAACAACTGCTTGAACCGCGCATAGACGGACTGCTGGGTTGGATCCTGGGTGTTTAGCGATTCGTTGTTTTTCTCGACCCCGACCTGCGCGGCCAAAGCCAGTGCCCACAGGGTCGCCACAGCCAAGAGGCAGAGGTAAGCGGTGCGCCCGCGGGTCAGCAAAAAACGCATAACGGCTAGTGACGTCGCCGCTCAGGCTTGATTCACAGTGACGCGTACGGAGACGTGCACGACATCGTCCACCTTCAACAACAAGGCGCCCGGTGCGGAAAGCGCGAACGCTGCCAAAGACACGTCGAAGGTAGCCGTGAAGTCTACGCTTTCATCGCCTTGTCGCCAGTCGCTGATTTGCGCCACCATCCTTTGCGTCACGCCACAGATGGTCAGGTCAAAGGACATGCGGCCCAGCCGAGCAATCGCCGCTCCGTCCAACGCCGCAAAATGGCCACGAATGATAGGATTGGTTTCGGCGTGCAGCATCTCGCGCATTTTCTCATCGCGCCACCCGTTATCCGTGTCCAAGCTACGGACAGGCACTTCCACTTCGGCTTCCAAGAGTTGGCCCGGCTCCCCTTTCAGCTCGAATGGCAGTGCTCGGCCCTGTCCTGAAAACTCATGCAGCGTGGAGCGACCCGTAAACTGAATCGTTGCGTTTCCGTGTAGAACCGAAGTCGCGGCCCTAGCCTGCGCCGCAGTCGCGACCGACAGGAAGATCCACAGAAGCAACTCTCGCCGAGAAACAGTCGAGCCGTGCGAGGATTGAATACTCGGCTGCGCCATCTACGCAGCGAGCGTCGGGGGGTCGAGGCGTCGAGCCGCATACATGAGGCACGCAGCGATGTCGTCCGGTTCAAGGGACGGATATTCGGCCAAGATCTCCTCCCGACTCTGCCCCGCTGCCAAGAGCCCGAGCACATCAATGACACGAATCCGCATTCCACGAATGCATGGCCGGCCACCGCACTGGTTAAGGTTGATGGTGATTCGATCCACAAGGTTTGCCA
>CAZGSN010000231.1:0-7180 GCA_964528465.1 uncultured Binatia bacterium (SeqCode) | reverse complement strand
CGAGAACCAGTTGGACCAGTGCCGCAAGCTGCATGGCACGGTGGCCGCTTCGACCGCCTGTTACGGAGGTCCGATCTGGACCAGTTCGGGTTACGTTGTTGGCGGCGCCGCCGACAGCTCGCCAGGGGTTAGCGGCGGCTCGACGGTCATCGACTTCGCCGAAGCCAAAAAGCATTAACCTCCATGTCCGAACTCTCCGATCTTGACGACAGCAGCGAGGTCACCCTGACGATAGCTCTGGCTCAACTCAGCCAGGGCCCACGCCTCGGGTTGAGACGGGCCATGCAGAAGGGCATCGCCTGGGGTGCGGACCAGGAGCGCAAGCGGGACGAACGACGCAGGGCACAGGTCACCTTGCCCAAGCTCAAGTTTCTGGAGGAGTAGCATGGGTAAGGTCGTTGGGCCAATGGGCATCACGCTTCCCACTCGCGCTGAACTCAGCATCGAGCCGAGGTTCTTGGGTCCGCGCTGCATCCGTGATCCTCACAACATTCGCGGGTATCGAAACAATCGTATGCGGGATAGCGACATCGTCGCGGAGCGCAGCGGGGAGCGTCGCCACGTCACCGTCTCGCTGCCGAAGCTCAAGTTCATGGAGGACTAGGATGAAGCTCAGTCCGCTTGGAGTTATGCGCTACGCTGTGGTGTTTGTTGCTGGGGCGGTAGCGGCTATTGGCTTTCTGGTGTGGGACGCACGCACGCGCAGCGATAGCCTTGCCGAGTGGTTCGAGATAACCAAGGCCAACTATATCGCCGCCCAGGAGAAGCTGAAAGCCCAGGGCTACTCGGCCGTCTACATCGCCTACGAGATTGACGACGGTGCCTGGGATTGCCCCGGTGAAGAGGGCTGCTACTGGTACCGCGCCATGGCTCCTGACGGTCGTTATGCCGAGGGTGTGGTGCGGGTGGGGAAGAAGACATGAGGGTGCCAGAATGCTGATCGCCCGGGAAGACCTAGATACAGCCGCTAAGGCACTTATGCAGTGCTCAGCATCATTGATGGACGAACGAGGCATTAAGATTGTCCACCACATGACGGAGAAAGCTGCGCGCAACGCCGTCTTGGCTGCGATCATCGCGACCTCGCCCTACCCGGATACCAGGGTATTGGTTGAAGGTACCGAAACCGTTTTCTTTGGGCCGCGCCATGGATCGTAGAGCTTTCCTCACCTTCATAGGTCTCGGCGCTATTGGTGCGGCAACCTGCATCGAGCCCCCAGGGCCGTTGATCGATCCAGAGATGGCGGTAGCTCTGCCGGACGACATCCAGCGCATTCCAACGTATATGGAGCCCGCGCCAGAGATGTGGACGAAAATCACCGACCCGCCGCACACGCATGGCGTGCTGTATGAGTATACGGAGGACGATCTGCCGCCGGGCTGGAAGATCATCGAGCGGCGCGGTCCAGGGCACTATGTGATAGGTAAGCAGTAGGCAAGGGGGTCTGGTAAGACCATGACGGAAGTACAAAAGCAGGCAATCAAAGAGTTCGAGGCTGTCATAGGCCAGCGCTTTAGCAAGGTGCGCCGCGGCCCTCCTCCAGAGTATCATAAGTGGCTAAGGACAACACCGAAAGACAAGCGCATCAAGAGGTCAATGAACGCGGACGGGGTGGTGGTTATTAGCCCAGCCAACAATATTCAGCAGGAATTCTCCACCGAAGGCCACGAAACCATAGAGGAGGCGTTCGCGGCCCTAAAGGGAAAGGTTGAGCCCACCATCGCGGGCAAGTCCAAGGGGACGCTCTGGTGGATGGATGGCCCTGATTGTGGTCAGTTCAATGGCCAGTGGAAGACGTACTGCTGTTTTGCGATAACCGAACCAACACGTCACAACTGAGTAGGCAAGGAAGTTCGATAGCATGGAAAGCTCCAATAGACATTTTGCCGCCCTGTGGGCCATGTGTACTCCGGAGGGGCGTAAAACCTCAGATCAGGTCAAGGAGTGGCTAGAGGCTATCCCCAATCAAGCCGAGGGACCGCCGTGTCCCCAGGTCTGCGAGGGCGTGCTCTACGAGGTGTTCAGGTCGGCCTACACCTGCCGGGACGAACCCTTTGACCGGGAGCTGGCGGAAACGTACTGCTGCTCGGACTTCATCCACCAGCTCAACGATTATCGAGCGGCACATAAAGGAACCCTCTATTGGCGCGAGCCCTTTGAGATGGGCACTTGGAAGGCCAGTATTGTGACGGAGCTGGTTTGTACGCGCCAGCAGTATCTGAACGACACAGATGCCATGCAAGCCAAGATTGCCGAACGCGGCGCGGTCGTTGACGCTCTCACGGACAATTGGGCGGTATACGATACCCGCTTCATCACAGTTAAGTGCTATGCCCGGTTGGCCATAACAGATCAGGCGCCTGAGTGGCCTGAAGGGATAGGTCGTCCGACGTCTCTAGGGTTAGCGGAAGCAAGGTAATCGATGGCACGCGAGAAGCAGCCAGCAGGCAAGGAAGTTCGGTAGGGTGGACCCAATTTACGCAATGTCTCCGGTTGGCCCGGAAGAGGCTAGGCGCTCCCCGTCTATTGAGGAGCTATATCCTCTGACCCACTACGTTTACTGCCTCGTGGACCCGAGGGATGGGCGCCCGTTCTATGTCGGCAAGGGCCAGCTTGGGAGCAGGCGGCATCTGCAGCACGTTAGGCTGTGGCGCAGCCCGTCGGGGCGACGCAAGTCCAATCCGGCCAAGCTCGCTCGCATAGCTGAGATATATGCCAGTGGGCTTGAGGTCGGGTACGCTATCGGCCGCCCGTTGACAAACCCCTTGGCCTTCGCTGTGGAGCGCTCGCTGATCAATAGGCATCGGGATGTCGTGACGAATATGCACCCAGGACACGTTACCAAGCTGGAGACGGCCTACTGCAAGGTGCGCAGAATGCTTGAGCTGTTCAGGACGCCGACTCAATGGGTAGAAGTAATCCGTCAGGAAGACGGTCGAGACCCTACGATTGAAGAGATGAACGAGTATGTGCGTTCGTTCGTGTGGCATACGAGTGCGTATCGGGACCTTAAAGAGAGAATGATGCCCGCACATGCCAGTTCTGGACAACCTACAGCATGAGACGTTCTGCCAGGAGATTGCTAAAGGGGCAGGCGTAGGAGAAGCCTATGCAGTCGCGGGGTACGATTGCGCGAACAAGGGGGCGGCGGCTGCGAGTGCTAGTCGGCTGCTAAAAACTGCTAAGATTCAAGCCCGGGTTAGCGAGATACTAAACCAAGCGGCAACCCGCGCCGTTGTTAGTGTTCAGAAGGTATTGGAGAAACTGGATCGAGCATACGACTTAGCAGAGAGGCTAGAGCAACCCGCTGCGATGGTAACGGCCTCCATGGGACTCGCCAAGGTTGCTGGTTTGATTGTCGACAAGAAGGAGGTCGGCAAGCCCGGCGAGTTCACTGAGGTAGACGATCAGAGCCTGGATCAGTTCATTTTGACCGAGGCTAAGGCGCTCGGCATCGTTGGTCAAAAGGCAACCAAGCACTGATGCTGCAAGAGGCCTCCAGTCTGCGTGAGCGCAAGGAGCGGCTGGCCTCTGCTATCCGCGAAAAGCGTATGCGCGACGAGCGCAAGAGACAATCCGATCCTAACGGCGGTCTGCTCGCTTTCATCCGCTACTTCTGGCACGTCCTAGAGCCGGTCGATCCTTTCGTGGAGGGCTGGCCGCTCGAATGCCTGTGTGCCCACCTAGAGGCTATCACCCGCAGCGAGACCATCGAAATCGAAGGAGAGGAAAAGACCTTCAATCGGTTCGCGGCGAACGTGCCACCCGGTTTCATGAAGTCCCTCACCGTGCAAGTGTTCTGGAAGGCGTGGGAGTGGGGGCCGATGGAGCTGCCGCACCTTCGCTATGTGTCCTTCTCCTATTCACCCATGCTCACCGAACGCGACAATGGCAAGCTGCGCGATCTGATCTGCTCGGCTGCCTACAAGGAGCTGTGGGGTCACGTCTTCTCCGTCGTCGGCGATGGCAAGGTGATGATCACCAACGACAAGACCGGCTCCTCCCTCGCCTCCTCGTTCGGGTCGGTCGGTACCGGTGTGCGCGGGCATCGGGTCATCCTGGACGACCCTCATGCTTTGAAGGGCACCGCTGAGAGCACCGAAGCGCGGTTGAACGTCACCACCTGGGTGCGTGAGGCCATGCAGAACCGTCTCAACGACCTGCGCCGCGATGCCATCGTGATCATCATGCAGAGGCTCTATGAGGACGACGCCTGCGGTGAAATCAGAAAGCATCTGCCCAAGGACTACTGCCACCTGATTATTCCCATGGAGTTCGAGATGGGGCGTCACTTCAGCCACTACAGGGGCTGGAACGACGGCGAGGACCCACGAACCAGGGATGGGCAATTGGCGTGGAAAGAGCGCTACCCGGCCGAAACGCTGGCCTCCTTCAAGCGCAACGCCTACCTGTGGTCGGGACAGTACCAACAACGACCCTCTCCCCGCGGCGGTGGTCTCTTCAAGGAGGACTGGTGGCAGGTTCACGAGGTCATCCGTCGCAATGGCATGTTGAGCTTCGTGCCGGAAATCCAGCCGGTGTTCGTGCTCGCCTCGCTCGATACCGCCTTCAGCGAAAAGGAAGAACACGACTTCTCGGCCCTGACGGTGTGGGCCGTCCACAATGACATCAAGAGCGGCAACCGGCGGATCATGCTGGTGGACGCATGGCAGAAACGTCTGTCGGAACTGCATGGGCCAGAGATAGAGCGTCACGAGGGCGAGAAGGATGGGCCGTACTTTAGACGAGCGATGCCCAAGTGGGGGCTGATCGAGTGGGTGAACTATACCTGCACGCGACGCAAGGTCGATCTGCTGCTGGTGGAAAACAAGAATAGGGCCCACGACGTCAACAAGGAAATCAGACGCCTGTGCGGGGATCGCAACTACGGCGTCCAGCTCGAAAACCCCAAGGGTGGAGACAAGTGGTCGAGAGCCCACTCGGTGGTGGACCTGTTTACCGATGAGATGATCTACGCCCCGGCCGAAGTGTCAGAAGACGGCACGGTGCAGTTCCTCGACTTTGCGCAGATGGTGATCAACGAGCTTTCGACCTTTCCCAAGGGAGCGCACGACGATATTCCAGATACCGTCTCGCAAGCTCTGAAATATCTCAGGGCGAATGGCTATGCGATCCGGCGCGAAGAGGCGTCCTATGCTGACAAGCAACGCGCCAAGCACCGCCCGCAACAAGGACCGCTGTATGATGTCTAGTCGGATCGAGGAGGCCTTGAAGGGTGAAGCCGAATGGCTTTCCAAACGGCTTACCAACCCGGAGGAGGCCGCGTTTCGGTTGGGTGGCTATCGACCTCGCACAAGCCCAACCGAGTACGTCTGTCCAGCTTGCTGGGTGCTTAAAGGAAGCCGCTCATACCTCGATCCCGTCTCGGCCGGGAAGGACGACGCTATGGGGTGCGAAACGTGTGGAGCGGAGTTCCTGGTGTGAGCAGGATTTCGCCATTCAATATACGGGCTGCGGTGATATGTTTGAACTGCATGAAGCTGCGTGCGAGGGCTGAGTTCCATTGAACCATGGAGGCTTGATCGAATTCAATCTCGGTGATCCACGTGCCCTCGATAGAGGAAAGCTCAGCCTCAAGCGGCTTCACCTTCATCAAGGATGAGGCTCGGACAATGGCCGGGGCACAGACAAGGCCTGCACCAAGACCTACGAGTAAGCTTCTACGCGATACGTCAATGGTCATCGCCTTCCAACTCCCCGACAAGTTCGCTGTCGAACGCGCGCTCGTTCTCCGCTTTTAGCGCTTCCTTGACGATGTCCTTGATGTGCTGGGTGAGGTCGAATGGCGGAGTGTAGGAGCCCAGGGTGGCCTTGGCCTGTTCTAAGGGTATCTGACCGAAGGAAAAAGGCTCCTTATCAGGGACCAGCATGATGTGTTGAGTGTAGTGGTCGATATAGAAGTTCATGGTTCACGCCCCCGTCGAGGCTGGGTTGGCGTCGGTTCGGTCATCGCTCTGCCGGTACTGACGCGGAAGGGTGCGCAGCTCTATGGTGACCCGCTGCCCTAAAGCGTACATGATGTCGACGGCTTCGCGGCCCTCTTCGGTCTTGGCCTCAATGTAATTGAGGATCGTTTCCCGCACTCTGTCCTCGCCCCAGTCGAGGCGAGCGCCAACGGTGGCGAAGTCGACGTCCTCCTCGGCCATGGCGAGGATTAACAGTCCTGCCACCCTGCGGATGAAGTTTCGGTAGTTCTTGTCGAGTTCTTCCTGGGGGATACGTTCGGTCACTTTGCCTCCGCAACACCCGGTCGGGTGACTTTCTCCAACGCCCGCAGGTTAGATGCGGTCAGCGTGAAGAGATGATATTCTACCCCTCGAATCAGGTCAAACATCAGGGGGCACGATGTCCACGAAGAAAGCCAAGGCAACACTCAATCCGGCCGTCACCCAGAAGCCGATTGTCCTCACCCCGGCCATGATCGTTGGGGCTATCGACAAGCACATAAGCGAATTCCTCAACGCAGTGCGGCAGAACGAGGTCATGAACCTCGACGCCAAGGGCTGCATTGCTCACCTCGATCAGGTGCGTCCGCTGCTGGAATCACTGGCCCATACCCAAGCTCAGTTCCGGGAGATGCAGATCGCTGCCGCCCAGAAGCAGCAGGCACAGCAGGCCAATGGGTCGGAGGCGCGGAATTAACGGACCCAGACCTTGCTGCCATTGGGCCTGCGGTCAATGAAGTAGTCGCAGGGCGCGTCGTAGTACAAGATGCCCTGCGAGCGGTGGAGTGCGTTCATTCTGCGCCCCCAAAAGTAGGCTGCGTTTTTCGCCTTCAGCTTTTTGGTCGCAAGTTTGCAGTCTCTAATTTCGGCCACGCGCCTACGCTGGTAGGCTGACAAGAAGATGGACTTCGCCAGCTTGTCCAGTTCGCGTATATCGTCGTCCCAGTAGTGCGCGTCGGCATCCATGGTAACCTCGGTTGAGTGAATTGGAGCGGGCCGGTCGCTACTCCAGCTCCGATCTATCAAGGCGCTAACCTTCTCAGGCGCGTCGGCCTCGCAAGGCGTGTCTGCGTTCTTTCCACGCTGCCGCTCCGCAATCATTATAGGCCCAATCCCCGCCATGGCCAAGACCTCAACCGCCAAAAAGCCCTCCCGCAAAGCCAAAGGCCTGGAAGCCCTGGGGATAGAACCCCTGGCTCCCCCCATGGGAGGG
>CAZGSN010000230.1:0-4560 GCA_964528465.1 uncultured Binatia bacterium (SeqCode) | reverse complement strand
ATCGGTAGCGGCAAGACAACGGTTGCCAGTCTGCTGGAAGGGATGGGCGCGCGGGTCATTCACGCCGATGCCGTAGGGCACGATGTCTACAGGCCCAACACCCCGGGCTGGCACACCTTGGTAGCTGCGTTTGGCGACAGTATCGTAGCGGCCGACGGTGCTATCGATCGCAAGAAGCTCGGGGCAATCGTCTTTGCCGATCACCATCAACTGCAGCGTCTCAACGCCATTGTCCATCCGCTGATCGGCGACGAGATTCGCAGGCGTGTGGAAGCCCTGAAGCAACAGGACATTTCACTACCGATCGTTATCGAAGCTGCCATTCTCATCGAAGCTGGATGGCTGTCGCTTGTCGACGAAGTCTGGCTCGTAAGCGCTGGCTCGGAAGCGGTGGTCGAGCGGCTTGCGGCGCAACGCGGCCTGGATGCTGCCGAGGTACGCCGCCGAGCTGCTGCCCAAATGCAAGACAGCGAACGCCGCCGACACGCGCACGTGGTGATCGAAAACACCAGGTCGCTAGCGGACCTGCGAGCGCAAGTGGAAAAAGCCTGGGCGGATCTTTTGCGCCGGCAGATGCCTTCCTAGAACGGCGGCGACGAGGCGCTCCCCGGGAGGGAAGCGCCTCAGGCTCAAGCCCGTAGGTGGGCGTTACGCGGCTTGGCGGCCGTGATCGTGGTGCAATGGCAGCTTGCGGCGATGGCGGCTCTTCAGGGCCTGCCGCACGGCCGATGGCGAAAGCTTGAAATAGGCGCAGACCGATTCAAAACTGAAGATACTGTGATCGCGGGACGTGAACACGTAGGCGTCGGCGTCGGCACGGACTCCCGCACTCGGGTGATCCAGGTCCGCAACCGCCTGTTCCAGCACGGCCAGCAACAACAACTCTTCTGCGTTAAGGGTACGAGCGCGTAGCTCAGTGGTAATTCCTCGTCCAAACATCAACCCATCCTCCTAGCCTGAGAGTGAGCAATGGTGATGCCAAGCGCGTGGCATCAAGCTGAGCGGGAAGGAGTTCCGGGCGAAGCGGGTGATTGCTCGGACGATTCTGTGAGTGTACAGGCTTGCGCAGTTCGAAACTGTGCCGGAAAACAGGAGAGGCCATGAAGTTGTCGGGTCAGAAGGCGCTGATCACTGGTGCCGCCTCGGGGTTGGGTCGTGAGATTGCCCTCACCTTTGCTCGCGAAGGGGCCGACGTTGCCATCAACGATATTCGCCGCGAAGGGGCCGAAGCCGTCGCCAAGGAGATTGAAGCCCTGGGGCGTCAATCGTTACGGCTGCCCGCGGATATCTCGGATAGTATTGAGGTCCGCGCTTTATTCGAAGAACTCGTCGACCGCTGGCAGGTCGTAGACATTCTCGTCAACAACGCCGGTATCGTGATTGTCAATAATCGTGTGCTGGAGAACTTCGGACACATGGCCGGCGAGATGCTTGCGGGTGGGCCTATCCAAACCTCCCTGGCCGCCACCAGCACCATGTCGGATTCGCAGTGGCGACGAACGCTCTCGGTGCACCTCGATGGAACCTTTTATGCCACGCGCGAGGCGCTCAAGATCATGGAGCCACGCGGTTCCGGCAAGATCATCAACATAGCCTCGATTGCCGGCACCGTGGGAATTCCGAGCGCCCCCGATTACTCGGCAGCCAAGGCCGGTATCATTGGCTTCACAAAGGCTGTGGCGCGGGACGTGATCACCCGTGGCATCTACGTGAATGCCATTGCTCCGGGCTTTATCGACACCCCGCTTCTCGACGCGATGAGTGATGGAATGAAGCGATGCGCTATCGTGCAAACCCCGATCGGACGCCTGGGTACCCCTGCGGAGGTTGCCGCCGTTGCTCTGTACCTGGCAAGTGAGGAATCGAGCTTCACTGTTGGACAAGTCCTCTCCCCGAACGGTGGCTACGCGGTATAGGAGTACCTCACGATCCCGTACTGGCCCCCGATCTGCGCCGGTCGCGGCCCATTGCTGACGCTTGACGTCCGCCATCCAACCGTTGTAGTCGCAGCCATGAAAGGGGGACCCCCGTGGCGAACAAGAAGCGTGTAGCGATTCTGGGTGGTGGCTTGGCCGGCATGACCACAGCCTACGAGCTGTCCAAGCATCCAGACTATGAAGTGACGGTCTACCAAATGGGTTGGCGTCTGGGAGGGAAAGGCGCCAGTGGTCGCGGCCCTGACGGGCGCATCGAAGAGCATGGCCTGCACATTTGGTTCGGGTTCTATGAGAATGCCTTTCGCGTCATGCGTGAGTGCTATCGCAAGCTCGGCCGGCCTGCCGGCACGCCGATGGCGACGCTAGAGGATGCGTTCAAGCCCTGTCATTCGGTGGGGCAGGCGGTGCCGGATGCCAAAGAGGGTTGGGTCAAGCTGATGATGCCCAACCCGGTAAACCCCGGTGCCCCAGGAGTTGGTGACGACTATCCGGGGTGGCAAGCCTATGTGCACGCGATCTTCGAGTTCTTCAAGGAGACGTGCATCCTCGTACTGAAGGAGCTGCTCGATCCAAAGACCTGGCTCGGCGCGTTGCCCAAAGTCAGGAAGAGGCTGCACGATCGGCTGACCGGCAAACTCAGGAACAGGCCGGATGTGTCCCCGCTCGACGTTCTCGAACGTATGCGCGAGGTGTTGACGACTCCTCTCGATGATCTTGCCGACGACGCCGTTGATGAACTCTTGGGCGGCGTGCGCGGCCTGGTGCGCCTGCTTCCTTCATTGCCGGCTACTAACAACGCGCGCTTCATGGCTGATATTGCCGGGGCGTTTCTGACCGGCATTTTGAAGGATCGCATCTTCTCGCGGGGATTTGATCAAATCGACAACATCGAGTTCAGCGACTGGCTGCTCAAGCATGGACTAGAGAAAGAAACACTCCAGTCGGCATTCATTCGCGGCACCTACGATACCGTGTTCGGCTTCCGACAGGGCGACCCCGACCAACCAATCCTCGCGGCTGGCACTGGCCTGCGTAGCGGCATCCGCATGATGTTCGGTTACAAGGGCGCCTTCATGTACACCATGCAGGCCGGCATGGGAGACATTGTGTTCACGCCGCTGTACGAGTTGGCGAAGCGCAACGGCGTGCGCTTCCGTTTCTTCCATCGCGTCGACGCCCTGCATCTGGCCGCCGACAAGAAGAGCGTGGCGAGTGTCGATCTGACCCGGCAGGTGCAGTTGCTCAACGCCGAGTATGATCCCCTGGTGCCGGTGAAGGGTCTGCCATGCTGGCCGAGCCAACCGCGGTACGAGCAGATCCAGGAAGGCGCCCAGTTGCAGCAATTGGCGGCGCAAGGGAAGAACGTCAACCTCGAGTCCTTTTGGTGCGAGTGGGACGGCGGCAGCAAGCTCTCGTTGCAGGCGGGTGTCGACTACGACGAGCTTGTGTTGGCCATTCCTGTGTCGTCGTTTCCCCACATCTGTAAGGAGCTAATCGACGATACGGACAACACATGGAAGGCAGGCGACGCCAAGTCGAAATGGGCGCTCATGGTGGAGAAGATCGAGACGAGCCGCACCATGGGCTCGCAGGTGTGGCTCGATCGCGACCTCACTGCCCTGGGCTGGCCGTCAGCGCCGCCAATGCTGGGAGCATTTCAGAGGCCGCTCAGCACCTATGCCGATCTCTCCCACTTGATCGAATATGAAGACTTCGCGGCGGCCCCTAAGCCCCGCCACCTGGCTTACTTCTGCGGGCCGATGCGCGATGATCCCAACGAACCACCGACTCTACCGCCCGGGCAGGTTGGCCCGCATGGCAATGCCAACGGCGGCTATCCGGAAACGCAAACGCAGATCGTACGCGATGAGACCCTGGCGCTGCTGCGCGACCACATGCCGGCGTTTTGGAAGAAGTTCCGCATGCAAGACCTCCACGCCAAGCCGGGGAGCAGCGATGCCGATCGCCTCGCTGCGCAGTTCTTTCGTGCCAATGTCGACCCCAGCGAGCGCTATGTCTTGTCGGTTCCTGGGAGTACGGAAGCGCGCCCCCATGCCGATCAATCTGGGTACGCGCATCTCACCCTGGCCGGCGATTGGACACGCAATGGCCTCAACGCCGGATGCGTCGAGGCCACCATCATGTCCGGCCTGCAGGCCGCGCGCGCGCTGGGCGTGCAGGGACTCGATATCGTCGGCGAGAAGGACGGGGAGCTCCCCCTCAGTTGGGGCCTAGCCGGCAAGCCGTAGGCCGGCCGCCACTCAAGCGTCGGTGGCGGCGAGCAGCTTGCCGAGTTCGCCGCTGCCGTGCAGCTCTTGCACGATGTCGCAGCCGCCGACGAACTCTCCGTTGACGTACAACTGCGGAATCGTTGGCCAGCTCGAGAACTGCTTGATCGCCTCGCGCTTTTCTTGGTCCTCGAGAATGTTGACGTGGGCAAACGGCTTGCCGTGCTGTTGCAGAACGCCAACCACCGTGGCCGAGAAGCCGCACATCGGGAAGGACGGGGTGCCCTTCATGTAGAGGACCACCTTGTTGCTGGTGACCTCGTCGCGAATTTCATCCATTACGTTGCGTGCCATTGTTCTCTCTCCTTGCCTACGCCTTTTCCCACTCCGAAGGG
>CAZGSN010000229.1:0-14169 GCA_964528465.1 uncultured Binatia bacterium (SeqCode) | reverse complement strand
CGCTCGATCTCGCGAAGAATCTCATCTCTTGGGTCCATATATCCTCAGCGTCGCTTCTGCTTGTTGAGCCCCGGGCTCGAACGTTTCGAGGGAAAAGGGGGAACCGCCAGTACTCCGCCACCAACCACGCGGACGTTCTTGGCAAGTGCTGTGCCAGGAGCAAAGCCGCGTGCATTACCGCTGCGACGACAGGGCGCTTCTCAGCGCTGGGAAGGTCGGCGAAAGATTCTCGCAGAAGTGATGCGACAATCGAGATTCAACGCTGTTCGCTTATGTCAGGACGTGGGCAGATCTTGGTCAGTGCCAAGGTTGGGAACTCGCGCCCCACATGATTACCAGCATCCCGGATAGGCAAAGAGCGATTCCGATGAAATCAGTCGTTGTTGGCCGGACGGCATCGACGATCCAAAGCCAGACGATGGCGACGCTTACGTAAACTCCGCCGTAGGCAGCATAGACGCGGCCCGCGGAGGTGGGATGCAGGGTCAACAACCAAGCGAAGAGTGCCAAGCTGCCGGCAGCCGGGAGGAGGAGCCAAGTCGGTCCGCCTTTCCGCAGCCAGAGAAAGGGCAGATAGCAGCCGACGATTTCCGCAACAGCGGTAACGACGAACAGTCCGAGGGTTCTCGCGTGTTCCATAAGCATGTGTGGCTCGCTGATCTCAAGGATCATGCAGAAGCGGATCTTGATGCTGCGGCATCATGCCGCGGTGCATTGCACGGCAGAACTATCATGCGCCGGGGCGTTCGTTCCTGGGTCGCTCCTTGGCGGACCTTCCAAGCAACCTTAACCTTACCCACAAATCGACCCGCTGGACACCGGAGGCGATCGGCGCGGACATTTTCTCGGAATTACCACGGATTGCACGGATCACGCGGACATGGCCTTCCGTATGCCCACGGTTTTCACACCCCAAATTGCCTCGTCCCTCCTTGTAACAACCCGTTCGTTTCTGGTCGGTGCATGCAAATTGGCGATGCCTTCAAATCCGCCAAAGAAGCCAACGCAGAAGCGCAAACGAGGGAAGAGAGCAAGACGAACTGAAGAATCAACAGGAGGCAACAGAGAAGATAGAAAAAGTCTTTTCAGCTTCCTGCAATTCTTCCTCTGTTCCCTCTGTTGCCTCCTGTTCGATTCTTGATTTTGGTTCCGGCCAGCGGCCGGGCTGCGGCATCCGCGCGATCTGTGGATTTCCTCCGCCACCTCAAGATTCGCTGTCGCGAGGCGGCATCTCACAAATTTGAGGTACACCCGGAGCGTAGTGCGATCCCTGGCGGAAAGGGCTTGTATCAAAACTAAGCTGCGGGGCTTGGGGCCGGGGGCTAGCTACCGGCCCCAAGCCCCAGGCAGGGTTTTTGACCCGACAACATCAGTTGGGGTGGGCATCAACTGGACGCGCGCTTCGAGACGCCGCCAAAATCCTTCGATACGTTTCGCTACTCAGGAGGCGGCTTCTCAGCGCGAACGGTTGCTGAGCTGAGTAAACAAATGTTCCGTTCGGCCTGAGGAGCGGCCATCGGTTCAGGCCGCGTCTCGAAGGCCGTCTCAAGTGCCGTTGCGAGAGTGTGGGTAATTGAACTGAGGTTTTCGGGCTGAGTGATTGCAGGCACCAGCGGCGTCGGTGCCTGCATTGCTGTCGCTGGCGCAGCTCGTGCCGTTGCCGGTGAAACAATTGCTACTCGGATTCTCTCTGCGGCAGTGCCTCGAACCAATCCAGGATGCGTTGGTTCTCTGAGCGTGGGTAGGTGTGGGACATGTCGGCTAGCTCGCGGTACTCGACGGCCGCACCGGCTGCGGCCAAGGTGTCGCGGGCATGACGGGCTAGGGCGACGGGGAAGATGAAATCCAAGGCGCCGTGCACGAGATAGATCGGTACACCGGAAGCCCTTCCGAGGTTGCCGACGATTTCATTGCCGGGATGTAAGACGCCGCACAGGGGTGCAAGGGCTCGATACACCCGCGGATGGGCTAGGCCGAAGAGCAGGGTGAAGGTTGCTCCATCCGAAAGACCGGTGAGAAGAATGCGATTGCGGTCGAGCCGATAGCGTTGGCTGAGCCAACTCAGAATCTGCAGCAGGCCTTGATCATCGTCCTCACTCCAGGTGTCGCTCAAGGCATTGGGTGCGACCAGCACATACCCGTGCCGGCGCGCCTCGCGCAGCCAGCTCCATAAGAAGTCGCGGCCGTTGCCCGAGCCTCCATGCAAGGCCACGATCACCGGCCACGCTTGGTCGCTGCTGTAGTATTCGGGCACGTACCAGGAGAAGCCTCCGTGGTAGCCACCCCTCGACATGTGCACGACGCCAAGAGGTGCTTGGTCGTCGCGCTGTGGCATGCTGTCGCGGATTCCCTCGGGCAGAGGCCAGTAGGTTGCAAACGGCTTGAGCGTCAGCCGCAACAGATAGAATGTTTCCTGTGCGCGGGCGGCGTGATGCATGGCGCCCAAGATGTGCCCGATGGCTTGCGGAGGAAAGGCTGCCACTGCCTCCTGGAACAACTCTAGAGAGCGCTGCGCGTCGGTAAAGCCTTGCGCGAAGCGCTCGGCGAACACGGCCAAGCCCGCCGGGGGCGGGTTGGCGGTCAGTCTCTGCGCCGCCTGCTCGAACGGCTGTGCGAACAGAGTCGCTGCGGCAACGGCCTGCTCCGCAAAGCGTTGCGGAGCGAGCTGCTCGATGGTGCCTTCGCACCACTCTAGGAAGTTGCGGGCTAGCGCAGCGGCGGCCAGAACGGCGGCAAGATAGTTGGACTCGCTGGCTTCGTCGTCGGTCACGAGAGCTACTGGTGGAGCTGCTCGCGCACCAGCGCCGCCACGCGAGCGACTACCTCGCTTACAGGCACATCCTGCGCTTGCTTCTCGGTGCGCGCCTTGAGTTCGACGCAACCACGATCCAGGGACTTGGCCCCGATGGTGATGCGCAGCGGGGCGCCAATCAGGTCGGCATCCTTGAACTTGATGCCCGGGCGCTCGTCGCG
This sequence comes from uncultured Binatia bacterium (SeqCode), assembly GCA_964528465.1. GTDB lineage: Bacteria > Desulfobacterota > Binatia > HRBIN30 > HRBIN30 > CAZGSN01. The sequence goes on along the minus strand of CAZGSN010000229.1, from coordinate 11,196 downwards.
ATCGTCGAGCAAGACCTCAACCCCAGCCGCCTGCAATTGCTTGTAGAGATCCTCGGCTGTGCCGCGCAGTCGCTCGTCGCTCCAGTTCACTGGCACGACGATAACGTGCACGGGAGCCAGAGCCATCGGCCAAATGATGCCGTTGTCATCGTGGCTCTGCTCGATGGCAGCCGCGGCAGTACGGGTAATGCCGATGCCGTAACAACCCATCTCCATGGGTGTTTCCTGGCCTGCTGCGTCGAGGAAGGTTGCCTTCATGGGCGCGCTGTACTTGGTGCCGAGGTAGAAGATATTGCCAACCTCGATGCCACGGTGGCCTTCGAAACATCCCCCGTCGCAGTGCGGGCAGGGGTCTCCCGCACGCGCCAAGCGAATGTCGGCGAAGACAGTTTCGGTAAAGTCGCGGCTTTGGTCGACGCCTACGAAATGGTGATCCGTTTCGTTGGCACCGGCGACCGCCCCCGTGATGCCACGCAAAGCTTGATCGGCAACGATGCGTACCGGCATGCCGATTGGCCCGGCGAAGCCAACATCGGCTCCCGTGGTCTTCTGTACGGTCGCTGCGTCGGCGAGGGTAATGGCGCCGGCGCCGAGATAGTTGCGCAGCTTGATCTCGCTCAGCTCATGGTCTCCGCGCACCAATGCCGCGATGGTCTCGCCCGTATCGGTGGTGCATAGCAACGTCTTGATGAAGCGCTCGGGCGGGGTCGACAAGAAGGCGCTGACTTCCTCGATGGTGCGCTTTCCGGGAGTTCTCACCTTCTTGAGTTCCTCGTCGGCACCGGGCACGGCCGAGTGCGGTCCGATCTCGGCCTTCTCGACATTGGCGGCGTACTGGCATTGGTTGCAACTGACGATGGCGTCCTCACCAGATTCCGCCAGAACCTGAAACTCGTGCGCCTGCTTGCCGCCGATGGCCCCGGTGTCGGACTCGACCTGCCGCGTGGTGAGGCCGCAGCGATCGAAGATGCGCTTGTAGGTGTCGGCCATGACCTGGTACTCGCGTTTGCAGTCGTCGGCATCGGCGTGGAAGGAGTAGGCATCCTTCATGAGGAACTCGCGACCGCGCATGAGTCCGAAGCGGGGCCGAACTTCATCGCGGAACTTGGTCTGGATCTGGTACAGGTTCTGCGGCAGCTCGCGATAGGAGCGAATCTCGCGGCGCACGATGTCGGTAACCAACTCCTCGTGCGTCGGCCCGAAGCAAAAATCGCGATCGTTGCGATCCTTGATACGCAACAGCTCGGGCCCGTACTTTTCCCAGCGTCCGCTCTCCTGCCACAACTCGGCCGGGCAGACGGCAGGCATGAGAATTTCCTGTGCCCCGGCGCGATTCATTTCTTCGCGAACAATTTGTTCGACCTTGCGCACGACGCGCAGGCCAAGCGGCAGAAAGTCGTAGATGCCACGTGCCACTTGGCGGATCATGCCGGCGCGCACCATCAGCTTGTGGCTGACGACTTCGGCATCGGTAGGGTCTTCTTTCAACGTTGGGATGAGAGATTGGCTGTAACGCATGAGGCCGGCGACCTTAGTTGGGCGGTGCCGGTTAGGTCAAGGATGCGCTCATATCCGTGTTGTAGTTCAGGTCCGGCACAGTCTGGGCATCAACGCTTACGTCGACCGCCATGGCCAGCGTATCGTAGGGAATCAGGACCACGTCCGGCGCCCACACATAGTCGCGTCACGGCGTGAGCACCTGGCGCTGCGCGGAGATGATCGCGTGATTCCACCTCACGCCACGGCGTCACCGCCGCGGCTACTTTGCTTGCATGCGACGTAGCCGCGCGCGTCAGCGCGTGGAGTGGGGCGGAAGGCAGATCCTCCGATGAACGAATGCAGCGTGGCTTACGCTGCGACCTGATAGGAACTTCCTGCGACCATTCTGCTGACGTCGCGGTCCCATGCTCCCGTCCATTTGTCGACAAGGATGTCGGCTGGTGAGCGGCCCTTACGAACGTTGTCGCGCAGGCGTTCCAGGTACAGGGCCTCACTCTCGCCGTAGGTGTTGCGATTGTTTTGGCGGTTGAGGCCGACCTCGGCGATGTCCACCAGCTCTTGTGCCAGCTCGCCCACCTCGAGGTTGCGAATGCGGGCGCGCATGGCGTGTTTGTGGACGCTATCCGTGAGGTAGTGTCGTTCTTCCAGAGTCCAGCGCTTGACCATGTCCCACGCCGCGAGCAGGCAATCCTCATCATAGAAAATTCCCTTGATGAGAGCGGGCACGGCGAGCATCAACTCCGGTGCTTGGCTGTCGATCGAACGCATCTCGATGTAGCCCTTCATGCGCGCTTCCGGAAACAAGGTGGTGAGATGGGCGTTCCAGTCGGCCAAGGTGGCGCGTTCGCCGTTGTAGCCTTCCTGCCAGAAGCGGCGGAAGGTGTAGGCCGTCATGTCGGTCCAGCGATCGTCGCGGACGAGGAAATACATGGGCACATCCAGGGCCCAATCGATGTAGTCGGTGAAGCTTGCCGAACCCGAGAACAGGAAGGGCAGTAGACCGCAGCGGTCCGGGTCGGTGTCGGTCCAAATGTGGGCGCGATAACTGAGGTAGGAATTGAGACCGCCGTCGCAAAAGGGCGAGTTGGCAAATATGGCGGTAAACAGAGGAGCCAAGCCCATGCCGACGCGCATCTTGGTCATGGCGTCTGCCTCGCTACCGTAATCGATATTCACCTGCACCGTGGCGGTTTGCTTCATCATGCGCTGGCCGAGCTTGCCCGTCTTGTGCATGTACGGTCCCATGATCCCGTAGCGCTTCTTGGGGACCCACTCGATCTCATCGAGAGTACTGATCGGCTGCATGCCGAGGCCAAGGAAGGCGATGCCCAGTTCGTTGCCGATGTGGACGATTTGCTCGACGTGCTCGGCGAATTCGTGCTGAGCGCAGTGCACGCTTTCGCATTGCTCTCCGCTCAGCTCGAGTTGTCCTCCCGGCTCCAGGGTGATGGAGGCGCGCATGTTGCTGAGCGCGACCAGGCGACCTTCTTCATGGATGGGCCTCCACGGGTAGCGATCCGCCAGGCGACGCAGAACTTCTTCGATCCCATTGGTGAAGGGCACCGCGTGTCCATTGCTCTGCCACACTGCAACCTTTTCGTACTCGGTACCGATGTGCCAGCTTTGGCGTGGCTTGCAGGCTTGCTCGAAGAAGCCGACCAACTGGTCGTACTTCTCCAAGAATACCGGCGCTGAGGTATCAGAAACGTATTGCGACATTGCTTGGCCCCTCGTTGGGAAGGCGACCATACCCCCGTAGCCTTGGTTATCGCAAGATAAGTGGGTTTACCGGTGCGCCAGTGCGTCGGATCACACGCTCAGGACAATCGACTTGTTACCGATGCGTGCGACAACTTCCAGTTCACCGCCCACAGCCGCCACGAAGCGGCGCAACGTCGATAGGCGGTAGTCGGTACCAGCTTCCAATTTCGAGATGTCGCCCTGGTTACCATTCATCGCCTTGGCAACTTCGGCTTGCGTCTTGCCGGCCAGCTTGCGGATGGCCCGAAGGTCCAGCTTGAGCAGTTCCTTGGCAGCGGCCCGATCAATCTGGGCGATCTCCTCCTCGCTGAAGCGTACCCGTCGTAGCTCATCCCAGCTCTTGTACTTGCTCTTTGCCATCTCGTGCCTCACTCCTTCCGTGCGCTGATATGGCCATTCCACAGGCGCTCCGCCTCTGGGATGGCTCTCTCGTAAAATCTCTTGTCGCCACGCTTGTTCCCGCCTGTAAGCAGCAGAGCCCTGCGCTCGGGATCGAAGGCGTAGATTACCCGCAGCACATGGCCAGAACTCTTCTTGCGAAGCTCACGCAAGGGATAGCGGCTTCCTTCGATCGCGCTGCTGTACGGAAAGCCCAAGGTAAAGCCGGATTGCTTCAGCAAGCTAACCAGCCAGTCGACGGCCGCGGCATCCTTGCGACTCAGGGACAGATACCAATCGTCATACTCGGCCGTCGTGATGATCGTGATCACGAGTCGACCATAGATTTAGATCAATATAGAGTCAAAGACTCTTGCTGACGCAGCAACCCCAGGAGATCGACTCGACGACTTTGGCGTGGCCCAGACCGGATTGCCCCAGACCCTTGTCTGGCTGTAGGAAACATGCGACTAGGGGGCCGCTCGATTTTCCCTTGGGGAGCGATCTAAGAAGATGATGAATATCAAAGACGTTGTGATTGTCGGTGCGAACGGCACCATGGGTGCCGGTAGCGTAGAAGTCTTCGCGGCCGGTGGTTGCGATGTCGTCTGCTTGGCGCGCACGCAGGAGAAGGCGCATGAGGGCCTGGTGGGTGCGCAGAACATGGCGAAGTCGGTACGCATTGCCGACCGCATTTCTGTCGGCACCTACAGCCAAGACATGGAAGCGGCGATCGCCAAGGCCGACTTGATCTTCGAGTGTCTGGCGGAAGACATCGAACTCAAGAAGCAATACTTTGCTCAGATCGACAAGCTGCGTCGCCCCGACTCGATCGTGGCGACCGTTTCTTCCGGCCTATCCATCGCCGACATGGCCAAGGGCCGCAGCGACAGTTTTCGAAAGCACTTCCTCGGTATCCACCTGTTCAATCCTCCCAACGTCATTGTCGGTACCGAAGTGATTCCATCGGACGAGACCGACCCCAAGCTGGTGACGGAGGTTTTGCGTGCGTTGGATACGCGCTTTGGACGTGTGTCCATCCTGTGCCGCGACATGGCGGCTTTCGCCGGCAATCGTGTTGGCTTCAAGGTGCTCAACGAGGTGGCCATCCTGGCCGAGAAGCATGGGGTTGCCTTCATGGACTACCTCATTGGCCCCCACACGGGTCGCGCCATGCCACCTCTGGCAACCGTCGACCTGGTTGGCTGGGATGTGCACAAAGCCATCGTCGATAACGTCCATGCCAGCCTGAAAGACGAAGCGCACTCGATGTTTGCCTTGCCCGCCTACATGGAAGGCCTGATCAGCAATGGCCATCTCGGCAACAAGACGGGCGATAAAGGTGGCTTTTACCGCCGGGTCAAAGAGGGGAAGCATACCATTAGCTTGGTCTTGGACCCGAAGACTGGCGCCTACAAAGACTCGCGTGACAACGGCGTGCCCAAAATCGACTTCGTCGACAAGATGAAGGAGCTGCATAAGGTTGGACGCTACCGTCAGGCCATGCAGGTGTTCGCTGAAGCTAGCGGACCGGAAGCCGATCTCGCCAAGAAGGTGGTCCTCGGGTACGTCAGCTACGGCCTCAACCGCGTCGGCGACAAAGAAGTCGTGCGCAGTGCGCGTGATGTCGATCGCATCATGGGCTTCGGCTTCAACTGGGCACCACCGACGGTTCTCGTCGATGTCATCGGCGTCAAGCAGACCATCGCGCTGCTTGAGAAGCAGGATCTGCTGGTGCCCAACGTGCTGAAAGAAGCCGCCAAGCATCCCGAGCAGCGCATGTTCCAAGAGCCCAACGTCAACGTCGGAAGGTTCTTCGCCGCCTAGGGTCATCGGCGGGCTCACCGACTTCGCTTCCGAAGGCTGAAGCGTTCCGAACGCGGCTGGCCCTGCAAAGAGAGGCGTGGCAATGAAAATTGCGGTGGAACGTATCCCCATCCGCGTGCCTGGCTTTCGTTTCGCCGGCGTACGCGCCGGCATCAAGCAAAGCAAGAAGCGCGATATTGCGCTGATCGCGTCGGCTGTGCCTGCCACGGCCGCGGCAGCCTTCACGAGCAATTTGGTGCAAGGGGCGCCGGTGATCGTTGGCATTCCGCGTGCGGCGCGCGGCGTCCTTCAGGCGATCGTCGTCAACAGCGGTAACGCCAACGCGTATACCGGGCGGCAAGGACTCACCATGGCTCGGCGCATGTGTGCTCTCGTGGGGCGGGAGTTGCGCATCGATCCCGAGCTGGTGCTGCCATCCTCGACCGGGCGTATCGGTGTCCAATTGCCGCAAGACAAAATTGCTCGCGGCGTACAGCAAGCCTGTCGCAGTCTATCGCCGGAGGGTTTTCACGACGCGCTAGACGCAATCATGACGACCGATGCCTTTCCCAAGTTCGGTTGCGAGGCTTTGGTGATCGACGGCCGCGAGATCACCATCGCCGCAATGACCAAGGGTGCGGGCATGATTGCCCCTAAGATGCGCATGGCGCACGCGACTAACCTTACCTATCTCTTCACGGATGCCGCGGTAGCCCTGCCGGCACTTCGACGTGCTCTGGAGATTGCCTTGCCGCAATCGTTCAATGCGATTGTTGTCGATGGGGATACCAGCACCAGCGACACCGCTGTGCTCTTGGCCAACGGCTATGCCGGCAACCGTCCCATCGGCCTGCGCTCGCCCTGGTTCGCAGAGTTTTCTGCAACCGTGGCTCGCCTCATGACTCGGCTTGCCCGCATGATCGTCAAGGACGGAGAGGGCGCGACCAAGGTTGTCGACATCCACGTGCACGGTGCTCGCAGTATCCGAGAGGCAGAGGCGGCCGCGGATGCCATAGCCCGTTCGCCGCTTTGCAAGTCGGCTTTCTTTGGTGGCGACCCCTACACCGGGCGTATCGTCTGTGCACTCGGCTACAGCGGCGCGCGCTTCGACCCGAATCGCCTGGATGTCTTCTTGGACGATGTGCAGGTCGTCCGCCGAGGCGTCGAGGTCGTTGCCCGCGTCGAGGCACGAGCCGCCGCGGCAGTACGGAAGGAAGAGTTTGCGCTTACCGTGCACCTACATGCCGGTAACGCAACGGCGCATCGAATGGCTTCGGATCTGACTGTGGACTACGTGAAGTTCAATTCGGATTACCGAACCTGACGCAAGCGGTCACGTCCGGTAGCTCTGCTTGAGTCTCCGCATCTACCGATCCCTGATCCCGCAGATCTGCGCTGCCCGTGTCCAGCACATGTCCCCTGCGCTTGCTCGTGCCACCACTTCGTTCCTCGTCATCGCCTTTGCCTTTCGGGCAACCATGCGCTCGATGTGTTCCATGCGCGAAGTCTGTCCAGCCAAGGGGATATCACTAACTGCGAATATCCAGGACATCTCCGCTGCTCCCTACACGGCCGGGCTTGGGAAGGTTGACAGCGGGTGCGACTCGCCCGAGCCCGGGCCGGTCCTATACGTTGAACAGGAAGTGCATGATGTCGCCGTCGGCGACGACGTACTCCTTGCCTTCGGAGCGTAGCTTGCCGGCGTTGCGGATGGCGGTTTCGCTACCGTACTGCTCGAGGTCGGCGAGGGAGTAAGTGTTGGCGCGAATGAAGCCACGCTCAAAGTCGGAATGAATGACTCCGGCGGCCTGCGGGGCGGTGGCACCGACGCGGATGGTCCAGGCCCGAATCTCTTTCTCTCCGGCGGTGAAGAACGACTGCAGGCCAAGCAGGGCATAGCTTTCGCGTACCAGGCGGTTTAGCGCCGGCTCGCTGAGGCCGTAGGTAGCGAGAATCTCCTGCTGATCGGCAGCAGCCATTCCCGCCAGCTCCTCTTCGATCTTGGCGCATAGGATGACGACGCGCGCTTTCTCCGCCGCCGCCCGGTCGGCGACACGTGCGGAGTAGGCATTGCCGTCGGGAAGATCACCCTCGCCAACGTTGCAGGCGTAGAGCACGGGCTTGCGGGTAAGGAGGAAGTAGTCGCGGATGATGCGTTGCTCCTCTGGGTTCATCTCCAAAGAGCGAGCCATGCGACCGGCCTGCAGGTGTTCTTGCAAGCGCTCGGCGATCGCCAGCTCGATGCGCGCTTCCTTGTTGCCGCTCTTGGCAACGTTGGAGGCACGCTTGATGCGCTTGTCCACGGTTTCGAGATCGGCGATGGCCAGTTCGACCTCGATGGTTTCAATGTCGCGAATCGGATCGACGCTGCCCTCGACGTGGGTGATGTTGTCATCCTCGAAGCAACGCACCGCCATGAGGATGGCGTCGGTCTCGCGGATATTGGCGAGGAACTTGTTGCCGAGGCCTTCTCCTTTCGAGGCACCGCGTACCAGACCGGCAATGTCGACGACGTTGAGCGCGGCGGGAATGATCTTCTGGGTCGGGATGTGCGCCTCGATGCGTTGCAAGCGCGGATCCGGGACCGAAACCAAGCCGACGTTCGGCTCGATGGTACAGAATGGATAGTTGGCGGCCTCTGCTCCGCCTTCGATGAGGGCGTTGAAGATGGTGGACTTGCCGACGTTGGGAAGCCCGACGATACCGATGCTTAAAGCCATAGATGGATGCTGCTCCCTGAGGATTCCGAAGCCGGAGTACTAGCGCCGGCGCGTCGCGGTTGGGTAGTTGAGATCGACGTGCGAAACAAGCGACGTAGGTTCCAGCTCTGGATTTCGCGCGCTCCGATTCTGTCTATTGCAAACCCGCAATCGGGGGCGGCCCTCGCGTGTCTCTTCTGCAACGGTGTGTGGGAGCCGGCGACTGGACGACGCAGCAGAGAGGGAAGCTCTTTTGCCGCGGCGGGTCGTTCTGTTGCGCGCGCGGGCTCACCTGATAAGAGCACCGCCGCGTAGACTCATGAAGACGAACAATGGCGAACCGGCAGACGGCCCAGGGCTGGAACTGACCACTGCGTGCGTCCCTCAGGAGCGCCAAGACGAGCACGGGCGGATTCTGGTGCACTTGGCGCGTAGTGAGGCGTTCGCCAAGGGCGATGTGCTGGCTGCATTTCGGCAGCTCACGGAGGTGGCAGCCAACGTCCTTAGCGTCCAGCGCGTCAGCTTGTGGCTGTATGACGAAGCGCCCGCTGGCATTCGCTGCGTCGATCTCTTCGAATCTGGGGGCGGCCACAGTTGGGGTTCGGAGCTGCGGGCGGAGTCCTATCCGGTGTACTTTGCTTCGCTCGAAGATGCACGCACGTTGACCGCCCATGACGTGCGCAGCGACTCGCGTACGCGAGAACTCTTGGACGGTTACTTGAGCCCGCTGGGGATCACCTCGATGCTCGACGTGCCCATACGCTCCGCAGGGCGCATGGTTGGAATCGTCTGCCATGAGCATGTCGGATCGGCCCGCGTATGGTCGGCAAACGAGCAGCATTTCGCTAGCTCGATCGGCGACCTCGCGGCGCTGGCTCTGGAAACGGCGGAGCGTCAGCGCGCGGTCGAAGCCCTGCAACGCAGTGAGGCTAATTTTCGCTCGCTTATCGAAGGCACATCCGACTTGGTGCTGGTGAGCGGTCCCGACGGGATGGTCCGCTATGCGAGCCCGTCGCACGAGCGGCTCCTTGGATTCAAAACTAGCGAATTAATAGGGACGCCGGCCATCGCCAGATGCCACCCGGACGACCGCGAGAAGTTTCTCCGGATCGCGAATCAGAGCCGTAGCGCGCCTTGGGAGGCGGTCGCCTGCGAACTGCGTCTGGGCACGATCGACGGTGGCTGGCGCGTGTTTGACGTGGTCGTACGCAACCTGTTGGCAGATCCGATCATTGGCGGTTTTGTGGTCAACGGCCACGACGTAACCGATCGCCGTCGTGAGGAGCAAGAGAAGGACGCACTCCTGGCGATCTCGCGTGATGTCAGCGGCACTCTCGACCTCGAGCATCTGCTCGAGCGGGTTCTCGCCAAGACTGCGGCATTATTCGGGTGTGGGGTGGCGGCCATGCTGCGGCTCGAGGGAGGGTATTTTCGTCCCGTTGCGACCCATGGTCTTGCTGCCGAGGTTGCAGGCCGTCTCGCCTTGCAATTCAAGTTCGAGTCGAACAATTCAGCGAGCGAGGAAGATGCGGTGTGGGGTTCGGTCGCTTTTGTCAACGAGATTGGGCAGTCGGGTCTAGTGTTTGCCGACGCCTGCACGGCCATGGACATAACTTCGCTCATGGTCGCACGCGTGCATGTGCGCGGCCGCCTAACCGGTGCCCTCGCCGTGGGCCATCAGAGGCACCGGGGTGTATTCGAGGCGCGACAGGTGCCCGTGCTCGAAGGCATTGCGCGCCAGCTCGGCGTCGCCATGGAGGCTGCCGATCTCTACGCAGCCCAGTCCCAGGACGCAGCCGTTGCCGCAGCCTTGGCGCGCGTCGGCACATCAATGATCTCCTCTCTCGACACCAAGGTGTTGCTGCGCGAACTCTGCCAGGTAACCACGGAGGTGCTCGGCTGCGATTATAGTCAGACGTTCTTGTTGCGTCCGGAGTTGGATACGCTTGAGCTCTTTTCCTCTTACGGCGAATCCCCCGAGCAACGAGAGGTCAACGGCAAGATCCGCATGGAGAACGTCAGCCGCTCGTCCTTGATGGGGGACTTGAGACGACACGACCTTGTCGAGCGTAGACTGCAAGCAATTCCGGACTCGCCGCTGGCCGAACTGGGCAGGAGCTTCGGCATCAACCATGTGCTCTGCATTGGCTTGTGGCGCGGAGGCGAGCTGGTGGGTGTGCAAGCGGCTGGCTTTCGCGGGGGTAATCAGGAATTTTCTGGGCGGCACCAGCGCATCGCGCGCGGGATCGGTCATCTCGCCTCGCTGGCGCTCGCAAATGCCGGGCTGGTGGAAGAGCTGGCGACGGCGGATCGGCGCAAATCCGAGTTCGTCGCAACGCTTTCGCACGAGCTACGCACTCCGCTTAACGTCATCGTCGGATACATGGACATGCTTCTCGACGAAAACGACTCGACGGCTGCGGATGTCGCGGAAATCATGCAGCGTGTGCGTCAGAGTGCTCTGGCTCTTTACGATCTCATCACCTCTACGTTGGACTTCAGCCGAGTCGAGGCGGGAGGAGGCGAGGCTGCCATCTCGGATACCGACGTCGGAGCACTGCTTGCCGAGGTTGCGAACGAGGCAAACCGTACCCATGGCAAACCAGGTGTTGTCCTAGAAGCGGCGCCGGTGACCCCGGCGATCCTTCTGCGTACCGATCGCGCCAAGCTGAGAGTGGTCCTTGCCAACCTGGTTTCGAACGCGCTCAAGTTCACCGACTACGGCAGAGTTACCGTCAGTGCTGCGATGGCTAGCGGTGCCGGCTCTCTGGTGGAAATCGTTATTGCCGACACCGGGATCGGAATCGCACGCGAGGCCCTGGAGAAAATCTTCGAGCCGTTCCAGCAGGTGAGCACGCCGGGCGGCATCCACCGCGGCGGCTTCGGATTGGGATTGCACATCGTACGCCGCTTGCTCGGGCAGATCGCAGGAACGATCGACGTTGAGAGTGAACTGCGAATCGGCACGACCTTTCGGATTCAACTGTCCTCCATGTGACGGCGCTAGGGATCTCTGCTGATGTGGCCCTGCAACCAGATCGGGGTCGGAATC
>CAZGSN010000228.1:0-5351 GCA_964528465.1 uncultured Binatia bacterium (SeqCode) | reverse complement strand
TAAGCCTTGGCCCCATGGATCAGTTGGCAAAGTTAGATGGCTGTGCGCAAGCGGAGCTGGTGCGTAAGGGAGAGGTGAAGCCGCTAGAGTTGGTAGAGGCGGCGATCGCCCGTATTGAGAAGCTCAATCCGCAGCTCAACGCGGTAATCGTTCCACTGTTCGAAAAGGCGCGTGAGCAGGCCAAGGGGACGTTGCCGGAGGGACCGTTCCGTGGTGTGCCTCTGGTCTTGAAGGATCTTTTCTGCACTAGTGCCGGTGACCCGTACCACGCCGGCATGAAGCTCCTGAAGAACGAAGGGTGGATTGCCCGCTTCGATTCGTACCTCACCGCAAAGCTACGCGCGGCTGGCTTCATTCTCGTCGGGCGCACCAATACGCCGGAGTTGGGGCCGATCCCGACGACCGAGCCTGATGCCTACGGTCCGACGCACAACCCATGGAATCTCAAACATACACCCGGCGGCTCCAGCGGTGGCAGCGCGGCGGCGGTGGCGGCAGGGCTAGTGCCGATTGCCCACGGCAATGATGGCGGTGGCTCGATTCGCGTCCCGTCGAGTTGTTGTGGTTTGGTGGGGCTCAAGCCCTCTCGTGGCCGCACATCGTTGGGTCCGGAAGTTGGAGATTCGTGGAACGGAGCCGTTGCCGAGCACGTGCTGACGCGTTCGGTCCGCGATACGGCTACGGTTCTCGACGCCGTGCACGGCTACATGCCTGGCGACCCATACGTGGCCCCGGCGCCTTCGCGACCGTATGCCCAAGAGGTGGGTGCCGATCCCGGTCGCTTGCGCATTGGCTTGATGACACGCGCGCCAAGTAGCATTGTGCCGGTCGATCCCGAGTGCATGGCCGCGGCAAAACGTGCGGCTAGTCTCCTGGAGTCGCTTGGGCACAGCGTGCACAACAGCTTTCCGGAAGCCTTGGATGAGGGCGAGTTTAACGAGCATTTCGGGGCTGTGGTGACGAGTTGCACGGCCCGCGACCTCGATTACTGGGGCAAGAAGATCGGCAGGGAGCTTGGGGCCGAGGATGTCGAGATTCACACGTGGACCCTCGCCGGCATGGGTCGGCAGGTGTCGGCGACTACCTATCTCAACGCGGTAGCGTGGTTGCAGGCGTTTACTCGGCGCATCGAGCGTTGGTGGAGCGACGGCTTCGATTTGTTGCTGACACCGACCATGGCGGTGCTGCCGCCGCCTCTCGGTGAAATGAAACCGACGCCACAAGATCCCCTGCGTGGGTTTCTGCGCAGCACGGCGGTGGTGGCCTTTACAGCGCCGTTCAACGTCACCGGCCAGCCGGCCATCTCGCTGCCCTTGCAGATGAGTGCCAGCGGACTGCCCATCGGTGTGCAGTTGGTGGCCAGCTATGGGCGCGAAGACTTGCTGCTACGAGTCGCGGCGCAATTGGAAAAGACGCAGCCCTGGGCTGACCGGCTTCCCCCGGTGCACGCTTGAGGGAATGAGCGACGCGATGCCGCTTACGATGGATTTATTCTGGTCGTTCCGCAGCCCTTACTCCTACCTGGCGACCCCGCGCCTGGTAGCAATGCACAAGCAGTACGAACTCGATATCCACGTGCGTATCGTGCTGCCGATAGCGGTGCGCATTCCCGGTTTCTTTCAAAAGGTGAATCCTCTGTGGCCGCCGTACTTGATGCGCGACACCATGCGCATCGCCGAGTACAACGGCATTGCCTACGGCTGGCCGCAGCCGGACCCCATCGTCCAGGACTTCATGACTCGCGAAGTGGCGGCCGAGCAGCCCTATATCTTCCGGCTATCGCGGCTTGGAGTTGCCGCGGCGGGGCACGGGCGGGGCCTCGAGTTCATCGACGAGGTGTCGCAAATCATTTGGAGCGGCAAAGTCATCGGTTGGCATGAAGGCGACCACCTGCGCCAAGCGACGGCACGGGCCGGGCTCGATCTCGCGGCACTGGATCAAGAAATTCTTGCCAAGCAGCAAGAGTACGACGACATCATCGAAGCCAACCATGCGGCTTTGGAAGCGGCTGGGCACTGGGGGGTGCCGACCATGGTGTTCGATGGGGAGCCCTTTTTTGGGCAGGATCGGCTCGACCTGCTGCTGTGGCGTTTGCAGCAGCGCGGCTTGCAGCCACGGGCCACGAGGTAGCTGTGCACAGGTTACGGCTGACGTTCACTGGAATGATTCGCTGGTGCGCCCTGATCGCGGCGCTACTCAGCATTGTCGGGTTGCTGCAGGCCTTCTCTCGCCCAGCCACCGATCGCCGCTGTGAGGCCACCAGTGAAGCCGAGCCGTGCAGCTCACGTGGAATGCGACTTCCAAGTCTTTCCTTGCAATTGGCCCAAGACACCTACGAGGTAGGGCGCATCGCCCATTCGCATGCGGCGCGTGAGTCGTTGCTGACGAGTGTGCGGCGCGATTACTTCGTGATTCCGGTCTACGTTGCCTTGTTCGTTGCCCTGGGGCTCGTGCTCGGACGCACCAGCCCAACGCTTGGCGCTCTGGTCATCGCTTGTGTCTTGATAGCGGCGGTTCTCGACGTTGCGGAGAATGTCGGGACGACCGTGCTCTTGAACATGCAGGTCCTCACTCCGCCAATGGTCAAGGCAATGTCGTGGGTTGCCTCGAGCAAGTGGTTTCTCTTGTTTGTTGTTGCCGGAGCACTGTCGCCGTTGTTTCTGCGCGGCGAAGGCTTGCTGCTGAAGGGAACTGGCGCCGCCTTCGCGGGCTCGGCCGTCGTCGGGATCTACGGTCTCGCCTTTCAACGAGCGCTCGTCGAGGCCGGCTTCTTGTTGTTGCTGGGAGGCATCGTTTTGTTGGGTCTTGCTTTGACTCTGTCTCCGCAATCCCTGCGCGCCGAGGGCGCCGACTGATTCCTCGGCGATCGTCGCCACCGATCCCCCCAAAGAACATGCGAATGGAGAACCCGCCCGTATTGGCGCCAATCAACGATCGCGACCGCCACTTGCCACGCTGGTTGCGACGCGTACCGTTGCTCGGTTCGGGTCCACCCATGACGCGCGCCCAATGGCGTCTCTTGGGAGTCGTGGGAGCTGCCAATCTCTTCGATGGGTACGCCCTAGGCATCTTCGGCTTAGCCCTGCCGCAGATCCAGGCTGGCCTTGCTGTCGGAGAAGGACAGGTTGGAGCCCTCAGCGCGGTGGTTCGCCTCGGGGTGATCCCGGCATTCTTTTTCACCATCATGGCCGATCATGTTGGCCGCCGCATTCTCTTGCTGGTCACAGTGCTGGGCTTTACGGCGACCACGTTTCTTACGGGGTTGGCGCAAGACGTCTACCAGTTTGCCGCCATGCAGTTTCTGGCGCGCATGTTCATCGCGGCCGAGTCGATGCTTGCCGTGGTTGTCATTGCCGAGGAACTCGATGCCGAAAGCCGTGGTTGGGGAATCGGCCTCTTGGGTGCGATGGGAACCCTTGGACACGGGCTTGCGGCGCTGGTGTTTGCTTTGGTCAATTTCCTGCCCTTTGGCTGGCGGGCTTTGTACGTGTTGGGTGCCCTACCGATTTTGATAGTGGCGTGGTTGCGGCGCTCACTGAGCGAAACGCGACGCTTCGAGGACCATCGCCAGGCACGCGGCGCGGTGAACGGGCTCTCCGCCCTGCTCCTGCCAATGCGCAACCTTCTGGTCATGTACCCACGGCGCATGCTTGCGGTTTGTTTGGGACTATTCCCGGTAGCGTTTGTGCTCGAGACCGCCATGACCTTCGTGTCGAAGACCCTGCAAGACCAGCACGACTATTCCCCCGGCGGAGTGGCCGTTCTCTTTCTTACCGTCGGCGTCGTAGCCCCGATCGGCAATGTAGTGGCCGGGTCGCTTGGCGACAGCTTCGGACGCAAGCCGGTCATGGTTGCTGGACTCTTGGTCAACGCCTTGATGATTGCTCTCTTCTACAACACCTCGGGTTTTTGGATCCCGCCGGTCTGGGGAGTGATGTTGATTACCCTCACTATGGTTTTGATCTTGTTTGCGGCGATCGGCAGCGAGCTGTTCCCCACCTCGTATCGGTCTACCGCCTCCGGCTTACGGCAGATGGTGGCAACGCTCGGCGCTTCGCTCGGTTTATTGGTCGAGGGTTTCCTGTACGGCATCACCGGAAGCCATGCGGAAGCGATCACTTGGATGCTGGTGGTGACACCCATCGCGCCCATCATCCTTTGGCGGTACCTTCCGGAGACAGCCAACCGCGAGCTCGAGGACATCGCGCCGGAGAAGTAGATGGAGAGACCGCAACTGACACTGGCCATGGTGCCATTACTGAATGAGCAGTTGTTGACCGATGCTCATTGGCAACGACTAGAAGCACTGTGCCGGATTCCGGATCGTGAGCCACTCATGGCGTTCGCCGAGGACCGCGCCACCGCCTTGTTGGCGGATGTGGAGATTCTGCTGACCGGCTGGGGCTCGCCGATGATCGATGCTGAAGTCCTTGCGCGTGCGCCGAAGCTGCGTGCCATTGTGCACGCGGCCGGTACGGTCAAGCAGCATCTGACCGATGCGTGCTGGGAGCGGGGCTTGCTCATTACCTCCGCGGCAGCGGCCAATGCCGTGCCGGTTGCGGAATTCACTCTGGCCGCCATCTTGTTCGCCAACAAGTTTGTTCTGCAAGTTCGTGATCGCTACCGCCAAGACCGCGACTTCCGCTGGTGGCCGGCAGAGTTTCCCCTGCTTGGCAACTACCACAAGACGGTGGGCATCGTTGGGGCATCGTTTGTCGGTCGCAAGGTGATCGAGCTGTTGCAGCCGTTTGCCTTCGCTGTCTGGGTGTACGATCCGTACCTCAGTGCCGAGCAAGCGGTGGCGCTTGGTGTGCGCAAGGTCGAGTTGGAGGAACTGCTGCGTGGCGCCGATGTGGTCAGCCTGCACGCGCCGGCTCTTCCGGAGACACAACACATGCTCGACGGTTCGCGCTTGGCGTCGATGAAGAATGGAGCGACGCTGATCAATACTGCCCGTGGATCCTTGGTCGAGCATGCGGCTTTGGAGGACGAGCTCAAATCCGGACGGCTGAATGCTTTTATCGACACAACCGAACCGGAAGTTCTGCCAGCGGATTCGCCTCTCTACGACTTACCCAACGTCGTGCTCACGCCGCATCTCGCCGGCTCGATGGGGGCAGAAACCCAGCGCATGGCGGACTTGGCGATCGACGAAATCGAACGCTTGGTACGGGGCCAGGCCCTAGCCTACGCAATCCGGCACGAAGATCTGCCACGCATCGCCTGAGTCGCTGGCCTTTCGGCCGAATGGCGCCAGTTTCGGCGGGCTCTTCGACACGGCATAGCGTCGCCTTGTGGCTGCAAGCGAATGTCAGACCTCCTAATCCCGGAAAAATCAGTTGGAACCACGG
>CAZGSN010000227.1:0-4253 GCA_964528465.1 uncultured Binatia bacterium (SeqCode) | reverse complement strand
ACCACCAAGGCACGGAGGCACCAAGAAGAGTCGCGTTCCGGGGATTCGATCCAAGAGGCTAACGTCGTTGAGAAGGCCACGTGCATCATTCTAGGGTCGTCTTTCTCGCCTCTGACTTTCCTTGGAGGCTTGGTGTCTTCGTGGTGATTGCAATTTAGGACGGGAGCTAGCTTGGTCCCAGTAGTGTGCCTTCGCCGATTACGGTGACACCGCTCTCGGTGACTGTGAAGTGGGCGCGATCGCCGAGAGGGTCGCAGCCGAGACGCATGTCTCTTGGAATGATCACGTTTTCATCGACGATGCAGCGGCGCAGCATGGCCCCGGCGCCAACATGGACATTCGGCATGAGGATGCAGGCGTCGATGGTGGCGCGCTCGTCGATCTGGACGCCGGGCGAGAGCACCGAGTTGAATACGCCAGCCCCAGAGACGATGCAGCCGGGCGAGACGATGCAGTTGACGGCTCTCGCCTCGTAAGCGCCGGAGCCGCGCATCAAGGTTGGCGGCGGGTGCCCAAAGTGCGTGCGCACCGGCCAGTTCGCATCGAACAAGTTGAAGCGTGGCTCCATCGCCAGCAATTCCATGTTGGTATCGAAGTAGCTTTGGAGGGTACCCACATCCTGCCAGTAGTGTTGTGCCGGGGGTAGGTGGGTTGTGACATCGAATCCAAAGACGCGGCGAGCGCCGACCAGGTTCGGGATAATGTCGTGACCGAAGTCGTGCGACGAATCGCTCTTGGCATCGGCGATCAAAGAACGCACGAGAACCTCGGTTTTGAACACGTAAACACCCATCGACGCCAGGCTGCGGTGCGGATCGTCAGCCAAGGGGCGCGGATAGGCCGGCTTCTCCTCGAAGCCGCGCACCGCGGCCTGCGCGTCGATTTCGAGGACACCCATGCGTGTCGCTTCGGGCAATGAAACACGCGTGCATGCCACGGTAAGGTCCGCGTTCTGCTGCGCGTGAAAGTCCAGCAGGGCCCGGTAGTCCATATGGTACACGTGATCGCCGGAGACGATGAGCGTGTAACGAGAGCCGTCTTCTTGAAGGAGATCGAGATTCTGGAATACCGCGTCCCCCGTGCCGGCATACCAACGGGAAACCAGATGCAGTTGCGGCGGAACGCTTTGGATGAACTCGCCCATGTCGGGATGGAACAAGCTCCAGGCAACGCGGAGATGACGGTCGAGGGATAGCGATTTGTGCTGCGTTAGCACATAGATGCGCCGCAGGCCGCTGTTGAGACAGTTGGAAAGGGTGAAGTCGACGATGCGATACTGCCCGGCAAACGGCACCGCTGGCTTGGCGCGGCGCTTGGTGAGCGGGTACAGGCGCTCGCCCTGGCCTCCCGCCAGGAGCATGACGAGCGTCGATGCGTTCCAGTCGCTACGCGTCATGAGGCAGCCTGTGGGGCGGTTGGGGGTACGATGCCACGCTGCTTCAGGATGTTCGCAACGGCGTGGCGCAGGTCATCGGTGTTAGAAGACTTGGTCACATACGCATCGGCAAGCCAGCTCACGTACTGCTCCTTGTAGGCCGAGTATGCGGAGTTGAGGATGATGGGGAGATGGCGATCGATGTCATGCAGGCGCCGCAGCACCTGCAAACCATCCAGGCCAGGCATGTTGATGTCCAAGATGATCAGATCCGGACGCTGCGTCTGCACTGCCACCAGCGCTGCCAAACCATCCGTGGCCTCACGGATCTGGTGCCCGTCCTCTTCCAGAATCTCTCGCAGCAACAAGCGTTGGTGCCTATCGTCGTCGACAACCAGTATCTGCGGCATCGGGACTACCTCGTAAGCGGAAAGGCGAGGACGAATGCGGTTCCTGCGCCGAGTCGTGTTTCGATATCGATCGTTCCCTTGTGGTCATCCATAATCTTTTTCACCACTGCCAGGCCAAGACCACTGCCGCGTGGCTTTGTCGTGAAGAATGGGGTGAAGATGTTGCGCAGGACATCGGGAGCAATGCCGTCGCCAAAGTCTTGCACCGAGACGAGGACACTTTGCGGACTGTTCCACGTACGCAGGCGTAGGCGGCGACGGTGCGGCTCGTGGACATTCTCCATTGCTTGAACTCCGTTGTGGATGAGGTTGAGAAGCGCCCTCTGTACTTGGTTGCGATCGACGTAGATGCGCGGGGCAAGACTTTCGAGGCAAACATCGAGAGCGACATCTTGTGCGGACAAGTTGTCGCGGTGGACGCTGGCAAGCCCCGCCACCAACTCGTTCACGTCCGCCGCTTCGAGCATTGGGGTGTGCGGGCTCGTGAAATCGAGCATCTCCTTAAGTAGCGCCTCGAGCTTTTCTACCTCGGAGACAATGATGCCGCTGCTACGCTGCACGCGCTGCAAATCGCCGGGGTGCTTGGCTAGGGTGCGAGCGAAGCCGCCGATGGTGCTGAGCGGGTTGCGGATTTCATGGCTGACACGCGCCACGACGGCGCCCACGGCCGCCAACCGCTCGCTACGGATGAGGTGCTCCTGGGTGGACCGCAACTCGTCCAGGGCACTGCGCAACTGATCCGCTTGCCGTTCGAGTTCGCGGTACACGCGCACGCCATCCAGCGCTTGTGCCGACAGCATCGCCAGCAACAGCAGGAGCTGGATGCGCTCCTCGGTGATGGGTGTGCGCGTAAAAGCATTGTCGGCGATCAAAAGGCCCACGCTGCGATCATGGGCGAGCAGCGGTACGCACACGACCTCGGTGCCCGCGAAGATCACCCGCAACGGTGCTGGGATGCGCGACAGCTCCGAACTATCGACGATCTTGACCACTCGGCGTGCTCGGTACGCGTCCAGAAGAGGATTCTCCTTGGCGGCATCCTCGCCACTCCCGGCAATGTCGATAGTCAACCCCTCTATTTGCCGCTGAAACGAAGTGCGCGGACCTTCACTGGATGGATGGCGGAGCAGGTCCTCTACGGACTGCGGCGTGCCCAGCCGTGCCCACGTCTCTTGCGCCTCTTCGGCGCTCCCCGGCCCGATTGCCATAGTGGCTTCCAAGAGCCGGCCGCCTTCATCGGCAAGGAAGAGTACTGCTCTGTTGAAGCCCAAACCTGGGCCAGCAGTTACGCAGGTCAGAATCGCATGGAATAGGCCGCGGGCGTTCACTCGTTGTCCTCCACTCGCCTTATTCATCTCCCATGCCTCGGAAGAGCAAGCGACAAACAAAGGTCAGGTCCGATAAAGCCTAGTGCGGGCTTCGCAAACGCGCGAAGCTTGGCAGCGGGCGCTTTGTCAGGGCTGGGAGGGAGGCAACGTCGGTTGTGGGCGCGAGGGGCTGTTCTGCAACGCCAGCAGGCGGCGCTCGACGTGCTCGCCCAACCGCCGGCCGTAGGCGGCTAGACCGGCAAAGTTGAAGTGCATGTCGTTGGTCCAGTAGAAGCTCTCTGGGGTGCCCTCGAAATCCTGGCGTAGATCCTCGGTGGCGTCGTAGAACGCAACGCCGTAGCGTTGCGCCACTCGCCCCACGGTCGAGCGTACGAAATCGTTCCAGAAGCTGCCGTCGACAGCGGGTCGCAGGTGCTGCAGGTGGGGATGATAGGCCAGAAGAATGGCGTCGCGGTCGCCCATGAGTTCACCTAAGGTCGCGACCAACTCATCGACGCGCGCTTCGAAGAGTCCAATCTCGACGCTGTAACGTTGCGCCGCCCCAGCATCTGTAGCGCGAGAATAGACGAGCGGGTCGATCACCGACATTTCACCGCGATCCAAGGCTGTCCGGCCACGCAGCTTGGTGTGGAAAGTCCGCAACAGAAAGCGCCACAGGTAGGACGCGTAGTTGGCTTCTTTGATGCGTAGGAAGCCGCCGGTGAAATCGCGGTTGGCCGGCGTGCTGTGGACGGCGACGATGCGCCCTAAATCGTCGCGCGCGACAAGTTCCCGATAGCGAAGGTAGTCGTCGCCAAGATCGGTCTCGTCAATGTCGACGACCACCAGATGGGGCCGTAAGGCCGGAATTAGGCGCTTCGCTTGCACGATGAAGATCGAGGGGGAGTAAGAAGAAGTGCCGGCATTGAGCATGCGCAGCGGTGGCTGCATGCGGTCACGCTCGCGCAGCAGGTTGCAGACGTGGCGGGGGAGGGTGTTGGCGAGGTCGTATCCTTCCATGAACGAGTCGCCCAGAAACAGAACATCCCGTGTGGTGTTGGCCGGAGTCTCGGGATGGCACAGAGGATCCACGCGAACACCCTGGGCATCGTAGAAGTTGGTGTAGCGGACCCCGCTGCTAGCCCCGTACTTGTCACGCTC
>CAZGSN010000226.1:0-14936 GCA_964528465.1 uncultured Binatia bacterium (SeqCode) | reverse complement strand
CAGTTCAATTGCTCACGTTCTCACAAGAGCACTGGGGAGGGCCTTCGAGACGCGGCCTGGACAGATGGCCGATCCTCAGGCCGAACGGAACATTTGTTTACTAAACTCAGCCTCCGTTCGAGCTGCGGAGCCGCCTCCTGAGTAGCGAAGCGTATCGAAGGGCTTTGGCGGCCTCGAAGCGCAGGGCGAGCTGACGTCCACGCCAACTGAGGCTTTCGGCCTCAACCCGAAAACAACAATTGAACCGCGGATGGACGCCGATGAACACGGATATAGGCAAGAGCCACAAGGGCAGAAGGAGAATACGTTTTAGGTTTACCCGTCCACGGTCTTGTGTTTCTTGGTATTGATCCGTTTCGCAAGCAATCAGCGTCTATCCGTGTCTATCCGCGGTTCCAACTGATTTTTTTCCGGCTCAGTCGTTCTTGAACTCCGGCTTGCGCTTCTGGGCAAACGCAGCCGGGCCTTCGCGCGTGTCGACACTGGCCAGAGCGGTTTGCCCCACCTCGCATTCAATGCGCAGCCCTTCCTCCAGCGGCCGGCCGTAGCCGCGCAGCGCTGCTTCCTTGTCGGTGCGTATGGCACCCTGGGGGAAGGCGCAAATCTCCTGGGCAATCGCCATTGCACGCGGCAACGCCTGGCCCTTCGGCACAACCTCGTTAGCCAATCCGATCCGATGCGCCTCGCGTGCATCGATCCGCTTGCCAAGCACGATCAGCTCCATAGCCCAGCCCATCCCGACGATGCGCGGCAGACGCTGTGTGCCACCATCAACCAAGGGAACGTTCCAGCGCCGACAGGCCACCCAGAATTCCGCATTCTCGCTGGCAATGCGCATGTCGCCGAGACAGGCCAGTTCGAGTCCGCCGGCAAACGCGTAGCCGTTTACGGCGCACAGGATGGGCTTGTAGATGTCCGTCTGCCGGCTGTAGCCCATGTATCCTGTCCCGTCGGTAATGAAGCGGCGGCGAGCGTGCAGGCTGGCGTCGCGTCCGGGGCCAAGCGATCCAATGTTCTTCAAGTCGGCGCCGGAGCAAAAGGCCGTGTCGCCGGCACCGGTAAGAATCGCAACGTAAAGATCGTCGTCATCCCGAAAAGTCTTCCATGCAGCTTCGAGCAGCGCCGCGGTTTCTCCGTCAACGCAGTTCATCACCTCAGGACGATCGATGGTGATGATCCAAATGTGGTCCTGACGTTCGGTTCGAACCTTGGGCATAGGCGGCTCCTCGGTGGATCTAGACTAAGCGCACCAATCTATTGAACCAGCGGGTAAAAGTCTCCACGTCCATTTCAGGAGATCGTCATTCCGGCGAAGAAAGCCGGGATCCAGGGCAGGAAAGCCGGCATTCTTGGTCTCCATCTGGCACTGGACCCCGGCCCTCGCTCCCTTACCCTAACCCACAAATTGGCCCGCTGGACACCGGAGGCCGGAACCAAGATAGGAGATGGAACAGGAGGCAACGGAGGGAACAGAGGAAGGACTTGAGAAACTGAGAAGACATTCTCTGCTTTCTCCGTTGCCTCCTGTTGATTCTTCGGTTCTTCTCGCTTTCTCCCTGCCTTTCTGCCTTTTCGGCTCTGCGTCGGCTTGCTTGGGGACGATGCAGGCACCGCAAATTTGCGTGCGCCGACAAGAAACGAGACGTTTGCTCCGCAGATTCCCGCCCATTGAGGCTTCGCGGCTACGGATATGAGCATCCGCGGATGTTTGAGGTTGAGGCCATTGTTGATGAAATTGCGGCTTGCGACCAAGTGCTGGCCCCTGGCGGGCTCCCATCTGCATCATCTGCGCGATCTGTGGATTTCTTCCGTCACCTCAAGATTCGGTGTCGCGAGCGAGTATCTCCCAAATTTGTCGTGCGCCCGCTTGTACGGGCTGTCCGCTTGGGCACGCGTTACAGCCAACGGCCGTCGCCGCATCAGCGCCGACAGAATGTCCGCGTCCACCAGCGCCCCCGGCATCAGCGCACCTTGGCCTCGAAATAATCGCCACCACGCTGAATCGCTTCCTCGACCTCGTCGATCTCCTGCTCTGACAGGCCGTCATACACGTGTAACGCGAGATCGAGGGGCGTTGCCGTCGCAGAGTCCGTCTCGATGATCAAGCGGACGCGCTGCCCATCACGCAATGTTTCGTGAAGCACGGCCGTCGGCCGGAAGAGTCCTTTCTCGTATACGGCTTCTATCGTTTCCGACATTGTTGCCACCACCTCTCCTTGGGATCGAAATACCGCAGCGCACGATAGTTCGCAGCCCCCCTCGATACGTCCCCCCTTCGATACGCCTCCCTTCGGTCGGCTACTCAGGACGCTACTCGGGACACTGCGCCTCAATACTTGCTCCCGCTACTTGGACCATACCTTCTTTGCTGCTGCCTGGAGCTTCAAAACGTCACCGCTGATCAATGCCTCCTTCTTACGTCGACTCCAAGCTTTGATCTGCAATTCCCTGGCGGTCGCTTCTTCTGCGCTAGCCAGCTCCTGCGACCAAACGAGGCGCAGCGGCCTGCGGGGCGTGGTGTAGGTGCAATTCCCACCGGCGTGATGCTGCGCGACACGGCGTGCCAGGTCTCCGGTTTGACCGACGTAGTAAGAACCGTCGGCGTAACCGTGAGGGTTTAGGATCATCCGTCCAGCGAAGGCAAAAGTGTGTGTTAGCGCCGGATCTTGGATAATTGAGTGGCAGTGCCTCGGTGGTCAAACAGTTGGGCTACGCGGGCAACGCTGCGGCGGCTGCCTGCTCCGCTGGGCTTTCCACGGACATCTCAGGAAATCGCATCTCCTGCACCTCCACGGTGGCCAAGGCTTGCTGCACCAAGGCCGGCACATCGAGCTGCGCCTCCGCAGCGCGGGCCTCATCGATGTGCACGCGCGTGCTCGGATGACGCGGCATAAACAACTGACAGCAGTCCTCATCCGGCAAGATAGAGATCTCGAAGCTGCCGATGGTACGCGCCTGATCGCTGATCTCTTGTTTGTCCATGCCGACGAGAGGCCGGAGCAGAGGCAAGGTGGTCGCTTCGCCGACCGTGGCCAGATTGGTCAGAGTTTGCGAAGCTACCTGACCTAGGCTTTCGCCCGTCACTAAGGCTTCGCCCTGGGCTTGGCGCGCAATTGCTTCGGCAATGCGCATCATCATGCGCCGATAGAGGACAACACGATACGGGCGCTGCACGGCGGCAACGATCTGGCTCTGCACCTCCCCAAAGGCAACGAGATGCAAGCGCGAGCGCAGTTGATAGCGGGTCAACAGGCGCGTCAGGTCCACGACTTTGTCGCGGCTGCTGTTGTCCTGATATGGCGCCCCGTGAAAATGCACGAAGTCGACACGGCAACCGCGGCGCATCATGCGCCACGCGGCAACCGGCGAATCGATCCCCCCCGACAGTAATGCCACCACTGTGCCACCCGTGCCCACCGGCAACCCCCCTGCCCCGGCAATGCGATTGGAAGACACAAACGCTTCGCCGCTCACGACTTCGATGTTCACCTCGAGCTGCGGATGCTTGAGGTCGACGCGAACGCCCGGATGATCCTCCAGGATAGCACCGCCAACCATGTCGTTGATCTCGGGCGAGGTAAGAGGGAACGTCTTGTCCCCGCGTCGCGTACGCACGGCAAAACTTGCGAAGCTGCGGCTCTGCGCCGTAGCACGGGCGGTATCAATGATGGTGTCGATATTGCGCTCGGTGCGCACAGCCAAGGAAAAATTGGCGGCGCCGCTCACCCAGCGCAAGCGGCGCTCGATCTCCTGCCAGTCCGCCCCGTCGCGCAAGTGCACAATGACGCGCCCGTCACCGGAGCGCACACGCTTCACTCCGGTACCGCGCAGCGCGGCACCGATGTTCTGGATGAGTTGATTGACAAAGGCCCCACGATTGCCGCGCTTGAGTGCAATCTCGTGGTAACGAACAACTATACGATTCATGGGCTTCGCTACCTAAAGCCAAGCCGAGGTAAGGTAAAGACGCAGGGGGCGTTACTTGCTGTGCCAGTTCGTCAGTTTGCACCGAGAGCATCCGTGTTCTGGGTCTGGAGGATGGAACCTTGGTCCTAGCGAGGAAGGCCCCAAGAGCTGCGCTTGTTCGCGTCAGCCAAGCCCCAAGGACCCAGGCAGCTTGGGGACGCGCAGAGGCCTCAAGTCATGTAGTCTTTGCGCTGGATGCCGTACTTGTTGAGCTTCGAGTAGAAGTTCTGTCGTTGCAGGCCCGCTTCACGGGCGGCGCGGCTGACGTTGCCGCGGTTGCGCCGCAGGCATTCAATGAGGAACTCGCGCTCGAACTCGTCGCGCGCGACGCTCAGGCTGCGTTCCCCGGGAGTTTCCTCGGCCGCTTCGACCTCGTGCGAGTGACTGAATTCGGCCGGCAAGTCTGCCACCGCAATTTCTTCTCCACGTGCCAAAAGCGACGCTCGTTCGATGATGTTCTCGAGTTCGCGCACATTCCCCGGCCAGCGGTAGTTGCGCAGGAGCTGTGCCGCAGCCGGAGCGATGCGCTTCAAGCGCCCACCGTGGTCGTGTTTGCGCAGAAAGTGCTGGGCCAATGGCAACACGTCGTCGGGTCGCTCGCGCAAGGCCGGCAAGCGTAGCGACACGACATTCAGGCGATAGTAGAGGTCGGTGCGGAACTGCCCGGCCTGCATGCGCTCGCTGAGGTCGGCGTTACTGGCGGCAATAACGCGAACATCTACGCCAATCGTCCCCTCACCGCCCACACGTTGGATCTCGCGTTCTTGCAGCATGCGCAGCAGCTTTACCTGCAGATGCGGCAGCATCTCGGTTACCTCATCCAAGAAAAGGGAACCGCCGTGCGCCTGTTCCACTAAGCCACGCTTAGCGGCAGTGGCGCCGGTAAAGGCGCCCTTCTCATATCCGAACAGCTCGCTTTCGGGCAGCTCCGAGGGAATCGCACCGCAGTTGATGGCGACGAAGGGCTCGTCGCGACGCTCCGACTCCGTATGCAAGGCACGCGCAATCAGTTCCTTCCCGGTCCCGCTTTCGCCGGTGATCAGAACCGTGGCATGCGACTTGGCCACCCGGCCAACGATGCGGAGAACCTCTTGGATAGCGGCGCTCGATCCAATGATCCCGCTGCGTACCTGGGCAGCATCAGGGTCGACACCCAACATGCTGCCATCCTGGGTGCTGGCGTATTGGGCCAGAGCACGGTCGATGTATTGGCGGACCTCCTCATTGGTGAATGGCTTCTGCACATAATCGAAGGCGCCCAACCGCATGGCATCGACCGCGGTTTGAATCGTGGCATAGGCCGTCATCAGCACCACGACCGTCCCGGGGCTGACGCGGCGCACCTCCCGCAACAAGTCGAGGCCGCTGATCTGCGGCATCATCAGGTCGATCAGCGCCACCGCATAGGTATTGCTGCCAAGGGCAGCGATAGCCTCGCCGGGATTGCTGAACGCATCGATCTCGAGGCCTTCGCGCTGCAACGCCTTGCGCAGCGAGCGGCATAGATTGACCTCGTCGTCGACGACCATCAGGCGATACAAACGGACCTCCTAGCGTGCAGCGGCATCACTACTGCGCCGCGTCTCGGCTCGCAGAGGTAGAGTAATCGTAAAGGCGGTGCCATGTCCCAACTCCGACACCACGGTAATGTCACCGCCATGCGCCGCAACGATGCCGTAACTCACGGCAAGCCCGAGGCCGTAACCCGCTCCGCCCTTTTTCGTGGTGTAAAAGGGATCGAAGATATGTTCCAGATCGGCCTGGCTGATGCCGCAGCCTTGGTCAGCGAAGACCACCTGCACCTTGCGGCGCCCCCCTTCGATGGACTCGGCCGTACGGATCGCAACTTCGCCTATACCGCCCATGGCATCGGCGGCGTTCATCAGAAGATTGAGAAACACCTGCTGCATCTGGCGCGGGTCGACCCACAGCTTCGGCACCGACTGATCGAGCTGCCAACGTACCGTGATGGCTGTGGCACGCTCGTCGCGCACTGCCAGAGTAAACGTTTCCCGCAGCAGGCTGTTGATGTCGACTTCCAGCGGATGGCTCTCGCCACTGGCCGCAAAGTTGAGCAGTCCTTGGATGATGCCACGGCAGCGCTTGGTCTCCGCCTCGATGATCGCCGCATCCTCGGCGCCGGGGTGATCGCCCAGCGCTTCGCGCAAATTGCCGGCGGTGGAAAGTATGATGCCCAGGGGATTATTGAGTTCATGCGACACACCGGCAGCCAACATGCCGACGGCGCTGAGGCGCTCGGCACGACCAAGCTGGGCACGAGCGACTTTGAGGTTGCGGTAAAGGCGACGCGTTTCTCCGAGAGCTTGGTCCTTGTCCTGCAAAGTGCGTTGCAGCGACTCGGCCAGGAGGTTGAACGTATTGGCCAAACGCCCCACCTCATCGGCCCGGCTTACAGTCACACGAACGGTGAGGTCGCCCTCGGCAATGGCCTGAGCGCCGCGGGTCAAGCGCCGCAGAGGAGCAACGGTAGTGCGGGTCCACCAATACACCACGGCAATGGCACCGAGCAGCAGCATGGCTGTAACCGCGAGCAAGCGCATGCGCACCAAACGTACTTGGCGCGCTTGCAGACCGAGCGACACGCCGAGGCCAAGACCGGCAACACGTTTGCCGTCGACGATAACCGGCGTGTAGACCTCCATCGTATCGCCGGTCGTGCGTACCACGAAGCGGCGCTTGCGCAGGTTCTTGAGCGACGGCGGTGGACTTTCGAGCCGCCACGGATCGCCGGGGTCGCTAACCCGTGCCAGCACGCGCTCGTCGTCGTAGACGAAGGAAAAATCGAAGTCGCGGTCCTCGATGAGCGGCTGCAACTCGGCGCGCATGAGCTGCGGGTTGTCGCGATCAAAGATTGGCGAAATGCGGGACTCTACCAAATTCAGCGCCGTGCGTGCCTTGACCTCGAGAATGACTTGCATCTCATGGCGCTCGGCGCGCACGAAGAAGAATGTCGAAATGGCCAGCCCCGCGAGCAGCGTCGTGGAAAGGCCGAGCGCCAAGCGGCGACCAATGGATGCGTCAATGAATTTAGCAAACCGTCTTATCAAGCATGGCCTCGATCTCGCAGCCTCACTGCGAGTGCAGAGAGGATTGTCCGGATCAGTAGCAACCTGTCAACGCGCAAAGCTGCTAGTCGCATAGGCACGGAGCGACACACAGTGGCGGTCCGAGAGGCCTCGGGTCGTGGCTTCCATCATTCGAGCTTTCGATGCCCCAAACCTACCGGGAACTTCTCGTGCGGCTCAATAAGGCGCCCACTTGGATACAAGATATCCTAGGCGAGGCAGCGCTATGCTCGGCGTGTGCGCAACCCCTCTGCGGGCTTTCGGTATGCACGGTCGAGTAGCTCCATGGGATGCACGATCTCCATGTTGCTTCCGGCCTGACGCAGGTAGTGGGCGATTTGCATGGCACAACCCGGGTTGGCGACGGCTACGTAGCGCGCCCCCGTCGCTTGCAGGTGGCTCGCCTTCCGTTGCCCAAGCCGCTGCGCCATCTCAGGCTCGGTAAGGCTGTAGCTCCCGGCGCTGCCACAACAGACATCGGCCTCCGTGAGTTCCGTCAATTCTACACCGGGAATCTGTCGCAACAGTTGGCGCGGTGCCGCGGCGATTTTCTGCGCATGCACGAGGTGACAGGCGTCGTGGTAGGTGACGTGCGCCTCGAAACGCCCGCGCTTGCTCGGCGGCAAGCTCGCTACCCACTCCGTTGCATCTCGCACCTTGGCGCTGAAAGCTTGCGCCCGCCCCGCATAGACCGGGTCATCGGCAAGCAGCCGCCCATACTCTTTCAGCATCGCGCCACAGCCCGCGGCATTGACGATGATGGCGTCGTGTGTGTCGCCGAACACATCGATATTGCGGCGTGCGCAGGCCTGCGCACGGTGGCGATCGCCGCCGTGCAAGTACAGCGCTCCACAGCACACTTGCTGGGTAGGGGCATGAACCGAGCAGCCATGGCGCGACAGCACACGCACGGTCGCCCGGTTGATCTCCGCAAACAGGACCTGCTGCACACAACCGGTGAGTAAGGCTACCTGGTGCCGAAGTGGACCTTGCGCCGGGGTTAGGGAACGGACCGCCTGCCAGCCTCGCAACGGCGGCAGCATCGCCACCCACTTCCTGGCTCGCCGCAAGCGTCCCAGCAGTCCCATCAAGTCGAGGACTCGCAATGGTAACACCAGCAGACGCAGAATGGCGGGATGCGGGAACACGCTCGCAATGAACCAGCGACGCAAACGCTGCTGGCGGTCGCGTGGGAACTCGCCGGCGATGCGCTCGCGCGCTGCCTCGATCCGCTCGCCATATGGCACACCGGATGGGCAGGCTGTTTCACAAGCTCGGCAACCCAGACACTGATCGAGGTGGCGGACCACGGCGGAGCCAAGCGGCATCGACCCATCCTCGACGGCCTGCATGAGATGAAGGCGACCACGCGGGGAATCCATCTCCGTGCCCAGCTCCAGGTAGGTCGGACACGCCGATAGGCAAAGCCCGCAATGCACGCAGTTGGGACTCGTCTCGTGCGCCAAGGCAGTCATGCCAAAGCCTCCCCGAAGCGACCAGGATTGAGGCGATTCTCCGGATCCAAGGCGCGTTTGATACTGCGCATCAACGCCAGACCCGGCGGCTGCATGGGCCACGGGGAGAGTACGGACCGCAGACTTTCAGGGATCACATCGAATTGCAGCCATCCGCCCACAGCGCGCGTCGCCCCCACTATCTCTTCCGACAAGGAGCTCGTTGCCGCGGGGCAGCGCCAGCACACGGCGCCATTCCCGGGGTGGACAATCATCGTCGGCAACAGCCCCTGGCGCTCGCTCACGGCCTCGACCGACTCGATCCACAGTGGCAGCCGCGATGGCAGCATGCTGACCCTAGCTCCAAGCGTATCGCGTTCGACCGCCAGCGCCGGCAAATCCCGTACAGCGCCATAGAGCGGGCTGGCAGTAGCAGACGCTTGTTCCTGCACACTCACGATCTCCTGCAAGCGGCGCTGCTGCACCTCGCGCTCCAACACGGAACCAGCGCATCCGATCAGCAAGGAAGCTGTATCAAGGCCGGCATGCCGCAACCCTGGCCCATGCACCGCCACCAGATAAAACGGAGCAATTCCCGCCGCCAAGATGCGCCTTGCGAGAACCGTGACCTCACAGATGCTTGCCGCGGGAATCACGAACTGACTGATACCGCCCGGGTACGGACGCAGCTTGAATGTCGCCTCCGCGATAATCCCCAGAGTGCCGCCACAGCCGGCGAAGAGCTTCATCAGATCATAGCCGGCAACGTTCTTGACGACGCGGCCTCCCCCGCGGATGACCCCTCCATCCGCCAAGACGACAGTAATACCAACGAGCAGATCGCGCACTTTGCCTTGCGAGAGACGCAGCGGGCCATAGCCATCACCGGCAATCAGACTGCCGATGGTTGTCGTGCGCGGGAAAGGAGGGTCCAAGGGCAGATGCTGTCCCGCTTGCATCAGCAGGGCATTGAGTTCCGCTAAGGTTGCACCTGCCTCCACGGTAACGGTCAGATCGGCCGCCTCATGCGCAACCACGCTGCAAATCTGGCGCAGGCTAATGACTCGTGCCGCCGGGGCCTCCGCAAGCCACGCTCGTTTCGACCCACAACCCGCAGGAATCATCGCTGCGCCATCCGCGTAAGCCGCGGCCACGCAGCGGCTGAGTTCGGCAATCGACGCCGGCGCCATCAACCCGGCAACCTTGCGCCCTTCGCCCCCGGGCCAACTCCCTGCCGCGTGCGCCCCCACGAGTGGACTCCCCGAAATGCTCCTCACAATGGCACCTGTCGGTGCGGGCGTGTGGTTTCCACACAAGCCCCCGGTGTAGGGAAGATCTTGCCGGGGTTGCAGCGTTCCAGCGGATCGAAGACGCGGCGCAGTTGGCTCATGACCAGGAGATCCTGCGGCGAAAACAACAGCGGCATCTGCTCGATCTTCTCGACGCCAATGCCATGCTCACCGGTAACGCTGCCGCCGAGTTCGACACAGGCCTCGAGAATCTCACGACCTGCGGCCAACACCCGCTGCACCTCGTCGGCATCGCGTTCATCGAAGAGCAGAATCGGATGGATGTTGCCGTCACCGGCGTGAAAGACATTGCCGATGCGCAGGCGGTAGCGCTCGCCGATACTCTGAATACGCCTCAAGATCGCCGGCAGTTGCGTGCGCGGCACGACTCCGTCCTGGGTGCAGTAGTTGCGCGCCAAGCGTCCGACAGCTCCGAACGCGCGCTTACGGCTTTTCCACAGAGCCGCGCGCTCCGCTTCGTCCTTGGCGACCCGCACTTCTCTGGCGCGTGCGCTGCGGCAGATCTCGGCAATCCGGCTCGCCTGTCCTTCCAAGCCAGCCGCCATGCCGTCGATCTCGATCAATAGGACTGCCCCGGCATCAACCGGAAATCCGATATGGAACGCCGCTTCCACAGCACTCAGGATGAGCTGGTCCATCATCTCGATGGCGGCAGGGATGATCCCCGCGCGAATGATGCCGGACACGGTCTCCGTGGCATCGGCTACCGACTCGAACACGGCCAGCAATGTGCGCACCGCTTCCGGCTGCCGCAGCAAGCGCAGAGTTGCTTTGGTCACGATTCCAAACGTGCCTTCGCTACCAACCACGAGACCGGTGAGGTCGTAGCCGGGAATGTCCTCGGCGGCACCGCCCAGCTCAACCACCTCGCCATCCGGCAACACCAACTCGACACCAAGCACGTGATTGGTAGTAACCCCGTACTTCAGGGTGTGCGGACCTCCCGAGTTCTCGGCTACGTTCCCGCCGATGGTGCACGCCATCTGGCTCGAGGGATCGGGGGCGTAACAAAGGCCGTCGTTCTTCACGGCGTTGCTCACCCACAGGTTGACCACACCGGCCTCGACCACGGCACGCTGATTGTCCACATCGATCTCGAGGATGCGCTTCAGGCGACTGGTGCCGATCATCACCGGCGCCTCGAGCGGCAGGCAGCCGCCACTCAAGCCGGTGCCAGCCCCGCGTGGAACGAACGCGACTCCGTCTCTGTGCAGCAGCCGCAGGATTGCCGACACCTGCTCGGTCGAACTTGGCAGCACGACCACCTGGGGCGTGCTGCGTTCGAGCGTGTAGCCGTCGCAGTCGTACACACGCAGCTCGTCAGGACGGGAAACCGTGGCCTCGTTGCCAACAATTTCCTGGAGTTCGGCTAGTAATCGCGGCGAAACCATCTTTGACAACCCAAAAGGCCGGGGGCTAATAGCACAGCCCACTATGCCCACCAGCACAGCGTTACAGCCCCCGGCGCGGCTTCTGCTTGGTCCCGGACCAAGCATGGTCAGCCCGCGCGTCTTGCAAGCTCTCAGCACGCCTCTCGTCGGCCATCTCGATCCCGCCTTCCTGCAGATCATGGAAGAAACCAAGCGCATGCTGCGCTCTGTGTTTCGCACGCAGAACGGTTTGACCCTACCCATTTCCGGCACCGGCAGCGCCGGCATGGAGGCGTGCTTGGTCAACCTGCTCGAACCCGGCGATGAGGCTGTCATTTGTAGCCACGGCGTGTTTGGTACTCGCCTCATCGACATTGCCGAGCGCTGCGGCGCTGAGGTTTCGGCTGTCGAAGCGCCGTGGGGACAAACCATTGATGCAGCCGATGTCGAGCGTGCCTTGCGCAAGACCCGCAAGCCAAAGCTAGTTGCGGTCGTCCATGCCGAGACGTCGACAGGTGTCTTGCAGCCACTCCGCGATATTTCCCAGCTCACGCACGCCGCCGAGGCATTGTTGGTTGTTGATACGGTGACCTCGCTGGCTGGTCATCCCGTAGAAGTGGACGAATGGGGCATCGACGCGGCCTACAGCGGCACGCAGAAATGTTTGAGCTGCCCACCCGGGCTGGCACCCATTACTTTCGGCGAGCGCGCCCTGGCCGCGCTACGCCAGCGCCGAACAAAAGTGCAGAGCTGGTATCTCGACCTCACCATGATCGAAAAATATTGGGGCGCCGAGCGCGTCTACCATCACACAGCACCCATCTCGATGGCCTACGCCCTGTACGAAGCTCTGCGTATCATTGAGGAAGAGGGGCTGACGGCGCGCTGGAGTCGCCACCGGAGGCACCACTTGGCCTTGAAGTCAGGACTCGAAGCGATTGGACTGCCGCTCGCCTCGCAGGCGGGACATCATCTTTGGACTCTCCACAGCGTGCGCATTCCGGAAGGCGTCGACGATGCGCAAGTGCGCGGCACGTTGCTGCACGAGTTCGGAATCGAAATCGGGGGCGGCCTCGGGCCTCTAAAGGGCAAAACCTGGAGAATCGGCTTGATGGGGGAATCGAGCACCGCTGCCAATGTCCTTGCCGTGCTGAGCGCCTTGGAACTCGTGCTACCCAAGCACGGCCACAAGCTCACCAGCGGCGCCGCTGTGGCCGCCGCACAGGCCAGTCTTCAGGCGAGCCGAGAGGAATCGCTTGCAGCTGCCGAGGTTGCTGCCGAGGCTGAGAAATGATGTTGGATCCATCTCCGTTCGTTCGGCGTCGCAAGCGGGGAGACCTCCTCTGGGTTCCGGCACTTGTCTTGAGCTGTGCTCTGGGGATGTCCTCGTGTACGGCTACGCGCCCCGAGGCGAGGCCTGTCGCTGCCAGCGATGCGCCCAAACTCGTATTGCTTGATCCTGCCCAGTGTCGAGCTTTACTTGCCGACGATGCTTCCGCGGAGTCGTTGCAGCAAGCCGTGGCGCGATCGGTAGCGTACTTGGAGCGTCTACCGGCAGAGCGTAGCGTCAGCGCGCTGGACCGCCGGCTATCGGTTGGTGCCCAGCTCGACATGCTACGCACGCTGCCGGGGTTGGTGGCAGACGGCAACTGGACGGCAGCCGTCTGCCAGCACGCCAAGGTCTACCGCGTCGAACTACCCGAGGGCTTCTTGATCACCGGATACTACCAGCCCGAGCTGCGCGCCCGACGAAAGCGTGGCGGTGCTTTTCGCTACCCTCTGTATCGCACGCCCGACGACCTGGTCGATGTCGACCTCACGCAGTGGTGCACGGAATGCGGCCAGCGCGTGAGCCAGGGCCGGGTGAAGGACGGGCGGCTAATCCCGTACTACTCGCGGCGCGAAATCGAGGCCGGCGTGCTGGAGGGGCGCGGCTACGAGATTGCTTGGTTGGAAGACCCGATCGAAACTTTCTTCATGCACGTGCAAGGTTCGGCCGTGCTGCGTTTCGAGGACGGGGTACAGATGCACGTGAGTTACAGCAGCTCCAACGGCCGCCCCTACACCAGCATCGGGCGGGTTCTGATCGAGCGTGGTAAGGTCACTCGCGAAGCCCTGTCCATGCAAGCTCTCAAGGACTACCTGCGCGCGCATACGGACGAGCAGGAGGAGATTCTCAGTCGCAACGAGCGTTACATATTCTTCCGTACGGTCACCACCGGACCTATCGGCAGCCTGGGCGTGCCACTCACCGCCGGCCGCTCCTTGGCTGCCGATGCCAACACCTACCCCCCCGGTGCTCTCGTCTTTCTGAAGATTGCCCCGCGGCCCGGCGCGGCGCAGCCAGTGTCGACAACGCGTTTTGCCTCCATCCAGGACAGCGGAGCCGCGATCAACACGCCCTCTCGTCTCGACGTGTATTGGGGCACAGGTGACGCCGCCGCGGACATTGCTGGCGACATGCGCAATCCGGGTGAGCTGTACCTCGTCTTGCCACGGGAATAGCTGACGACACGTCTGCCACTGGCCGACAAGGCATTCATCCCAACGGCTATTCCCGCCGACATTACCGCCCCATGTTCGAACTTGTGATCTTCGACTGCGACGGCGTCCTTGTGGACAGCGAGACGATTGCCTGTCGCATCGACGCCGAACTCCTCACCGCGGCCGGCTTTCCTTACACCTTCGAGGAGATTCGGCGCGAATTCGTCGGCGTCAATACGCGCCGGATGTGTCGCCAAATCGAGGAACAGCACGGAAGGTCTTTGCCCGAGGACATGCACGAGCGCATGCTGGAGGCAACGCTCGCGGCCTTCGAGGCGGAGTTGGCCGCGGTGGAGGGTGTAGCCGCAGCGATTTCCGGGTTGCCGATGCCACGCTGCGTCGCGTCGTCGAGCGACTTGGCGCGCATCCGCCACTCCCTAAAGCTGACAGGATTGCTCGCCTTCTTCGACCCACACCTCTTCAGCACGCAGCAGGTGGCGCACCCCAAGCCGGCCCCGGACATCTTCTTATTCGCCGCGGCGCAGATGGGCGTGGCTCCGCACCGCTGTGTGGTCATTGAAGACAGCACTCCCGGCGTCATCGCCGGCCGCGCGGCGGGCATGACGGTCTTAGGATTCCACGGTGCCGGCCATTGCCTACCCGGTCACGGAACCCAGCTCCTGGATGCTGGAGCCCAGCAAGTCTTCACGCACATGCACAAACTCCCCGACCTGATCCGCTCGTTGGCACAACCACCACAAGGTGCCTAGGGAACCTCAGTACAAGTAGCCCTGTTGCCAAATCGGAGTCGGGATCGGGATCGGGAGCGGCCGCGACACAGGTAGGGAGGCGTGAAATGAGATCGATACCGATTCCGACACCGACCCCGCAGGGAGGCGATTGAAGGTGCACGTTCCGCCCGGCAGAATACAGCACGCCTCCGGCCCCCGTGGACAAACATCGGCAGGTATAAATTGACACTGCCACATCGGCCATGTACCCATGCGTGCGTGAAGACCATTTCCATCACCGAGGATGCTTACGAGCGGCTGAAGGCCTGGAAGGATCATGACCTCGATTCGTTCTCGAAGGTAGTTCTGGCGAAGGTGCCCCAAAAGGGAACGATGGCAGACCTCGCGGAAGCGATCGACAAGCTGGCCCCAATCACCGAGGACCAGGCGACAGTAATAGAGAAGACGATCGCCTGGGCAAACGATTGGAAGAGCCAGGGCGATCCATGGTCTACCTGATTGACACCACTTTTCT